>JAIQFF010000043.1 GCA_020073395.1 Terriglobia bacterium | reverse complement strand
CCGCGGCACTTCGGAGATTTGTAAACGGTCGCTTTGAATGCCCAACGCGATGAGGGCGCGTCGCAGAACGAGACGACGGGCCGCACGTCGATGCCGTAGCACCGATTCCTAGCGGAAAGGCGCATCAGCCCCGCGTGCGTGACATACCAATGTCCATCTATAAGGCGGAGTTCCCCGCCCGAAAGCGATAGGCCTAAATCACGGCTGATTGTCTTCAGAGACAAGCGTTGAGGAGACGTAAGGGTATTGCAAAATTTCTTGGCGAAACTCAGGTTTGCTCGAAGAATTGTTCGCCATTTAGCCGACCCGAAATCCTCGGATTCACGTGAAGTCGCTCGCATAGCGCCTCCTTGAAAAGATAACATATGATAACATATGATAACGATAATATCAATGATTTTTGGTTGTGTCTGTCTTAAACGCACGTCTATATTTGCTAAGTGGCTAAGAGAGATTTTTTGGCATTTCGAATCGATCCCGAGTTGAAGCAGCAAATAGAAGCAATAGCGGATGAGGAGCAGAGGAGCATTTCTCAGATATGCGAACTGTTTCTGAAAGGCGCGGTCGAGGACTACAAGAAGGATGGGCCGCAATTTATACAGCGACTGCTATCAAGACACAAGCACAAAACAAAATCGTAATCTGATGTTTCCTGGCGGCCAGAAGCCCGCGGTTGCTCGCGGCACGGTTACTTCTTATTGTTCCCGTTTAGAATGATTAATGACACTCGCATAGCGTGTTCGGGCCGACTGGCTCGAACGGGTCCGGCGAGGAATGAGGCGCAGCTGTGCTATGAAAGGCTCCCCGCTGCCGGGTTTGGATCCAAAGAAGTGCTTGGAGTGTGCTTGACGCCCATGCTACAGTTACAGGGTTCGACAGTGATAGTGACATGTACTGCATTATCCCTCAAGAACGCGACTGTCTCTCTCCGGGACGACGATATATCTGAACGCGGACGATTGTCTGGAACGTAACACCAAAGATCTAGGATAGCGGGCGGTCGGTGTTTGTTCTCGACCTTGTGCACGTACCGTGTTGAGTCCCGTGTGCTGGGAACTACATAGCTGCCTCGCGGCGTCCCCCGGTAAACGAAATGGATCGACGCGTAGCGCGAGCACAATCCTGTCCGACCGCAACCGGAGGAGAGGTTTTTCCGGACGGCAATTTGCTGGAAATCGTGCGTGATCATTCGGAAGCCGCACGTCCTACCCTGCTCCACTGGGACGGGAAGCACGCGACCGTCGCTCCAGAAATCGAGATCCGCGGGCGCCACTACGTTCCGCTGGAAGTCGATCCCAGCCTTTGGCGGCATCTTCGCCTGCCGTCTGGATTTGTGGTGTGCGGGTCCACCACACAGCTATTCGACCGTATCCGCAGTCTGATCACGAAATATTCGGGGTTGAACGACGGTTATGCAACGCTCTTGACCCATTTTGTCTTCTCTTCCTTTTTCGTCGACTGCCTGCAGACGGCGCCCTGTGTGGTGCTGCACGGATGCGCAGACGCCGAAGCCGTTGCGTTACTGCGGCTGCTGGGCTGGTTCTGCCGACATCCGATGCTCCTCACAGATGCCGGTCTGAGCGTGCCCGAGTGCTTAAGGCCGACCCGCCTGATCAGTCAGCCTCACACAAGTACGGAAAAGCTCCTGGCTCCTCTACAACTGTCGGGTTTCGTCACTTCCCGCCACGGGTCGCTGCATGAAATATCCAGTGCCACCGCGATCTATCTTGGTGACGGGGAGTCGAGGAGTCCATTCATTGATTCCTGTTTGCGGATACCTATTACTCCCGCTCGCGTGCTTGTTTCGTGTAGCGACGAGCAGCGGGAGGCTGCGGTGATCGAGGAACTTCAGAACCAGCTGTTGAGCTATCGGTTGGTCCACTTCGGAAAAGTGCAGGCGAGCGATTTCGACGCACCGGAATTTAGCGGTTCCATCAGGGGGCTGGCGCGATCATTGGGCGCCTGCATCGTGGGAGCTCCGGATCTGCAAGCCTGCTTGGTGAAGCAGTTGCAAGGGCACGATGAAGGATTGCGTCTCGACCGGGTCAGTCAGATTCATTGCATTTTGATTGAGGCACTTCTGGTGTGCTGCCATGAGCGCAGGCCAGCCGTGCACGTTAGTGAAATTGCGGACCTGGCGAACGATATTTTGTCGCGGCTGGGTGAACTTCTCGAGCTCAGCGCGAGAGAAGTTGGCGGCAAGTTGAAGACCCTGGGTTTCCGCACGACCAGGCTGGATTCGGCAGGGCGTGGCCTTTACATTTTGGGCGAAAACTGCAAGCGAATCCACGAACAGGGGGCATTGTACCGCGTCCCTTCACTCAAGGAGCGGCTGCCCGGCTGTCCCCAGTGCCAAGAACTCGGCACTCGTTAGGGCAATGCACTTTGTGTACGTTATGCACATTAATCTGGAGTTCTCATGAAAAACCGAAATGTGCCCGTCGAGGAAGCTCGAATTCAGAGGCTTCTGGCTGTCGGATGTCCTGTGCCTGCGGAGGACCATATTAGTCGGGCGCCGGACCTTATCGTGGAAGTGCGCAACCCGGAACGAACCGAGGCTTTGGATTTCCGGTTTCGCACGGAGTACATTCTTGACCTCAGGATCAAGAACAGCTCTTTTGCGCGGTTGAAGGTGAAAGATCTCAAGGCCTTTCCACCTTGGAAAGACGCGAACTTCACTTGGCTTGGTGATCCCCGGCTATACGCACCGGACCAGAAGGCGTATGCGATGAAGAGTGGACGTAAAATTCCCTATGAATCGGTTCTCAATCACCGCATCCGGGAAATGGAGCTCGAACCCGGAAATTGCTACGAAGGCATGTTACTGGCGTGGAGCATATGGACGAGGATTTCGACTGATTACCTTCACGGTGAAATCTTCCCTATGCGTATCGCATTGATCGATCAATTTGGCAGATCACACTTGTCGGTTATTGAAGTTCGGGTTGATCGGAGCGCCACCATCCACATGCCTGAATTCACCAAGAAGGGGACTGGATTGTTCGAGAGAAGTCCACAGGCAAGGGCTGTGGAAGGAAGGGAAGACCCGCGGATGCCCCAGCGACAACCTGCGGTCTCTCCCTACGTCCATGCCTCTTCAGGAGGACTGCCGCAGCACAAAGCGCGTCGCACAGGAGCTGACGCGGAAGTGTGACATGGCCGTCTTGAAAAGCGCTTTGGCAGACAAACAACTTGCACACATTGCAGGGGAGGGGAGATTGTACAAAGCTAAGGCAAGGTCAGTTCGACAGCAGGTCGGATGGAGCTAGCGTGTGACCAGCTTGAGAGCATTCTCTTACGCGGAAATGGGAGTTGGTTGCTGCGCGCATCGTAGCGACGGTTTCTGCGAACGACGTCCACCGGGAATTTGCGAAAGGAGGCAGAAATGGTGTCCCCCGCTAAATTAATGTGGCCATCGCGGAGGCGGCTGAATGTCCAAAGGGCGGTGCTTGTCGCCGGATTACCAAACGAAGCCAACAAGTAGCCTGTTTTCAACTAGATGATATGCGCGTAAGTGCCTAGGAACAAGGGTTTCGAAGCATCTAGCCGGGCCGGACGCATTGGCTCTCTGCCTGCCGGGCGGGCCGGCTCAAATGAAGCCGCCGCAGGTGGATGCCAGGTTGGGTGCAACCGCCGCCTACGCATCCCGAGTCCCAGTCGCAATAAAATCGAATACTTTCGTATTGCATCGAAAGCGCGGGAAGAGAAAAACCGGCCAACAAGTCCGGTATTTTAATGAAAAAAAATTTTGGATGTTCACGCGCTGAGCTGCAATGTATCGGTAGTCAGGGCAATCCACCGTCATAATCATCCACGCGAGGCGCACCCCCGCACCGGGATATAATTCTCCTATTCCATGGCCTCCTCCCGGTGCTTTAGAGCCCTCTTGATTGTTAGCTTTCTGGTCTGGATGCCTGCGACTTTTGCGGCATCTAATCCCGCACTCAATGTGGTTGTCATCACGATTGACACGCTGCGCGCGGACCATCTTGGCTGCTACGGCTACAAGCAGATTCGCACTCCCAGCATTGACGCCCTGGCAACCGATGGCGCGCGCTTTGAACGCGCCTATACTGCGGTGCCGGTCACGCTCCCCTCGCACACGGTGATGTTCACGGGGACCTATCCCATGTTGAGTGGCATGCACGATTTTGCCGCTAACAAGCTGGGACCAACCCAGCCTACTCTGGCTTCAGTCCTCAAGGAGCACGGATATGCTACTGCCGCCGTGGTCGGCTCGGCCGTGCTGGACTCGCGCTTCGGATTGAACCGCGGGTTTGATTTTTACTACGACCACTTTGATTTCAACCGCCTGCAGGAATCGAACCTGGAAGAAATGGAGCGTCCCGGCAACCTGGTGGCCGATGTGGCGCTCGACTGGCTCAGCAAGAACTATCAGAAAAAGTTCTTTCTCTGGATGCACCTGTACGATCCCCACTATCCTTATCGCCCTCCGGCTCCGTATGCCGCCGAATACAAGGACCATCCTTACGACGGAGAAATCGCGTTCGCGGATTCGCAGGTGGGGCGGCTGATTGGTTTCCTGAAATCCAAAGGCTTGTATGGGAACACAATGATCGTTCTGAGCGGGGACCACGGCGAGAGCCTGGGAGAGCACGGCGAAAAATATCACGGCTTCTTCATATACAACGCCACGCTGCACGTACCGTTCATCATTCATCTGCCGGGCGCGGCCTCTCCCCGGGTGGTGTCCGAGTTGGTGAATCTTGCCGACCTGATGCCAACCGTGCTCCAGGCGTTGAAAATAGATGTCCCAGCTCAGGTGCAGGGTCAAGATCTGCTTCCTCTTATGAGGACAAGGGAGCCGGGCGAAGGCCGCACTTTGTATGCCGAGACTTTTCTGCCCCGTCTGCATTTCAACTGGAGCGAACTGCGGGGGCTCGAGACCGACCATTACCACTTCATTGACGCACCAAAGCCCGAACTGTACGACTTGACCAAAGACCCGGGCGAAACCCGGAATCTGTCTGGCGAGAAGAAGGCCGTGGCGGAGGAAATGCGGGCCCGCCTGGCCAAAGTGATTCAAGAGTACAGCGCCGGCCCGGAACTGGCGGGGAAGACAGGCCTCGATCCCGCATTGATGGAGCGGCTGAAGTCTCTCGGCTATGCCGGGTTTTCCGGCGGCGGCAGCAGCCCGACTATTACCGACCGCGCTTTGCCTGATCCCAAGGACCGGATCCAGGTGTACGAGCTGATTTCAGACGCCATTGCCGAAAGCCAGCACGGCGACTACGCCGCCTCGACTGAAAAGTTTAATCAGGCGCTGAAGAGCGATCCCGATTCCGTGCCCGTTCACTATCTCCTGGGATTGAACTACTATCGCATGCACGACTTTCCCAAGTCCGTGGAGCACCTGCAGCGCGTAATCGAACTCAGCCCGGACTATGCTCTGGCAAGCTTTCAACTGGGTCTGGCGTACGCCCGCACTGGGGACTTTGATCACGCGATTGCGACGCTGAAGCGGACGCTGGAGCTCGACCCCAGTAATTTTTCCGCGGCTTACAACCTGGGAGCGGCGTATGTGCAGAAGCAGATGATGACCGAGGCCGCCGGCGCGTTCCGGTCCTCGGTTACGATCGCGCCCGAATATGCGCCGGGTCACCGCGCACTGGGGGAAATCCTCCTGTACCAAGGGCAGGTTGATGATGCGCTCAGTGAGCTGCGACGAGCGGTGGATCTGGCGCCGCAGGATCCCGGCAATCACATTGCCTTGGCGAAAGCATTGTCGGCGAAGGGACTAACCGCCGAGGCCCAGGAAGAGATGCGCAAGGCCCAGCCGGAGCGGTCGCAGTAGTTCGAACCTGTATCCAAAATTTCATTGAAGCACATTCTCCAACTTCTGGCGCTAACGCTCGTGGCGGTCTTGCTCCCGAGCGGCTTGGCGGCGGCCACCCCGCCCCGACGGGTGGCCGCGAACGTGATTCTCATCACCATTGACACGGTTCGCGCCGATCACCTTGGCTGCTACGGTGCGACAGACGTGAAGACCCCGACCCTGGACGGCCTGGCTCGCGACGGCGTTGTCTTCGAGCGCGCTATATCGCAGGTGCCCCTGACCTGGCCGTCGCATGCCGCGATCCTGACCGGAACCTATCCGTTCCAGAACGGCGTGCAGGACTTTACCGGGCAGCCTCTCGACCCGCGCTTCCGCTCGGTGGCCCAGGTTTTCAAGCAGCAGGGATACGCCACGGGCGCGGTGGTCAGCGCATTTGTCCTGGACCGCAGCTGGGGTTTGGCCCGCGGCTTCGATTTCTACGACGACGCTTTCTCGGCTGAGACATTTCGTCAGAAAGACATTGGCCTGGTGGATCGCAAAGCCGGCGAGAGCGTCACGCATGCAATTTCATGGCTGCAGAAGACTCCGCACCGCCCCTTTTTCTTCTGGTTGCATTTGTATGATCCGCACAGTCCTTACGATCCGCCGGAGCCTTTTCGCACGCAGTACCGCTCGCATCCGTATGACGGTGAAATCGCCTACGCCGACCACGAATTGGGGCGGCTGATCGCCTGGCTCAAACAGAGCCGGCTTTATGACCGCACCGCGATCGTCGTGCTCAGCGATCACGGGGAATCGCTGGGCGAGCACGGCGAAAAAGAACACGGATTCTTTGTCTATAACTCAACTGTCCACATTCCGCTGATCGTGAAACCGCCCGCGGGAAGCGGATTCCGCCCCGGCCGCGTGCCTGCACCGGTGGAGACGGTGGCGGTAGCCCCGACCCTGACTCGGCTGGCGGGCATGAAAGACGAGATTCAAAAGCAGTTTTCGTCGCCGGGACTTCTGGGTGACCACGCGAAGAGCGACGACGCGGCTTACAGCGAGAGTTTCTATGCCTTCAGTTCGTTCGGCTGGAGCCCGCTGCACTCGCTACAGACCAGCCGCTATCACTATATCGAGGCGCCCGTCCCTGAACTCTATGACGTGCTGGCTGATCCTGAGGAGAAGAACAACCTGGCTCCGCAGCAGAAGGCGACGGTCGCGGTCCTGGAGGACAAACTGCAGTCATTGCTGCGGCAGAATCCGTTCAAACCAGGAGAAGCTGGGACCTCCGGTCTAAGTCCGGACGCCCTGGAAAAGCTGCGAGCGTTGGGCTATGTCGCCTACCGCTCGCCGGTTTCTCCAGAGGCATTGGCTGCGGGCCTGCCCGATCCCAAGAGCAAGTTGTGGGAGTTTAATGCCATCCTGGAGGCGGCAGATGCGTTCCAGGTGGGCGACATTGATCGCGGCAAGGGCCTGCTGGCGAAGGTTCGCGAGGGTGATCCGAAGATGTATGTCGTGTCATTCATGCTGGGTGAGAATGCGCTGCGGCGGCGGGCCTGGGACGAGGCAGCGGCTGAGCTGCAAAAGTGTCTGGAGTTGAATCCTAACTTCGATCAGGCCATGGCCGCTCTGGCGCGCGCCTTGCTGAATCTCGACCGAACGGACGAGGCCAAAGCATGGCTGGACAAGGCGCTGAAGTTCAATCCGCAGAATTACCGGGCCTGGTACGAGCGTGGATTCATTGAATCGAAGACGGACAAGGCCGCTGCCATCGCCGACATGGAGAGAGCCGCCTCTATCCAGCCTAATTTTGCCTCTCTGCGACGCGATCTCGGCATGCTGCAGTTTCAGCAGCAGAACTATGCCCAAGCGGCGCAACATCTGGCCAAGGCCGCCGAGTTGGGAGTTGACGATGCGCCACTCTACAATTTTCTCGGCATATCCCTGAGCCGGACCGGGCAACTACGGAAGGCAATCGACAGCTATAAGCACGCTCTAAGACTCGATCCCAATCTGGCCGAGGCCCATCTCAATTTGGGCTTCGCATATCAGCGATTGAATGATCCCCAGACCGCGCGCAAGGAATATCTGGAAGCCTGCCGGCTGGAAAAGAAGTTCTGTGAATTTGTGCGTCCCTAGTAGCGAGCTGCGAAGAAAATCAGGCTCTGGGCGGGGTTTTTCGGAAGCGCTCGACCTTGGTCCTGCTATCCAGTTCCAGGTCTGCGCGGTCTTGGAAGGGCACGACCTTGGTCGTGCCATCAAGAAAGGAAAATGCTTGGCGCTTTAGTTAGCGCCCTGGGGTTCGCTGGTCCGTTTTATCCGAGTTTTCCGTACCCGCTGGCTGGGAAAAGCGCACTTACGTTCTTGGCGAGCTACGCTCGGCCCGGACGGGTCAGAGACCTGTCCCCAGACGTCGCGCAGCCCTACTGGCTGGCTTTAGCGGAACTTCCCTGAAGCTTGCTCAGGACTTCGCGGACCTTCGGCGCCAGGGGATCGTTTGGAAGAATCTTCAGAAAGGCTTGCAGTTCATCCACAGCCTCCGTGGTTCGCTTCTGCCGCAGGTAGAGATTCACCAGGGCGAGATGTGCCTTTGCCAGCTTCGGATCAAGCTCCAAAGATCGCTGCAACTCTTTTTCTGCCTGCTGGGAGTCACCGGCCGCCGAGACCAGAGACCCTTTGAGAAAGTGACCGAAAGCCGAGGACGGCTCCTTGTTCAATCCCTGATTCACCCAGTTCAGCCCTTCCTCGTATTGGCGCGTGAGGTAGTGCAGGTTCCCCAGGTTGAAATATGCGGCGGCATCGTTCGAGTTCAAGCGGATGGCGTTCCGGAACTGTTCCTCAGCGGCTGCATACGATCCCTTGTTCAGATAAGTGGTGCCCAGATTATTGCGTGTGGGATAAAAATCGGGCGCAATCTTGAGCGCCATCTCGTAATGTTTAATGGCATCATCGGGATTGTGATGTGCGTCCGCTTTTACTCCGGCGTCAAATTCCTTGATCGCAGCCGGGGGAAACAGCGTTTTCAGCTCAGCCAAGCTGGTCAGATGAGGATTGCCGCCGGTAGCCACCCGTGACTCCGATTTTTCCGGTTTCCGGGGATTCAAGAAAATGTTGACCATGCGTACAGGACTGGTTTCCGGATCAATCAGCATGGTTTCGCTGGCGGGGAAATAGGCGTCGTCGTCGATCTTGATGTGATAGATATTGCCGGGAAGACCGTTAAAGCCGAACCGGCCTTCGCCGTCGGTATAGACGGTCTTGATTATCGTTCCCCGACTCTCCAGGCTTATCAGAACGGGATTCGGAAGTTCAGTCCCCGGGTTCACCCTCACCTGCCCGGCGATGCTGCCGCCGCCCAACTGCGCCCACACCAGTCCGGGGAAAAGAAAAAGCGCGAGGCAGGGCAGGATTAGCGCGAGGCGACGTCGGGCGTTGAACAGTTCATGCATGGGCCGCCCCAAATGAAAATGGGGTCTGCTCCATAGCGGCGGAACAGACCCCAGTTAGATCCCTGAGCTGGTTAGAAAGCGATCTTCAAACCAAACTGCAGGTTGCGTGGATTAAAGGTGCCACCCGCCTGGCCAAAGCTGCTCGAGTCGGTCCGATTATTGCCTCCGCCGCTTGACCCCGGGAGTTGGAAGTTGGTATGGTTCAGCACATTGTATGCCTCCGCACGAAATTCCATTTTCACTCGCTCCGTGATCCGGATGCTCTTGAACAAGGACGTTTCCCAGGAAATGTAGCTCGGACCAACGAAGCTGTTTCGCGACATGTTTCCGTTGCAACCCAGGCAGGGAACGCTGAAAAAGCCGTTTGGACTGCTCAAGGTGCTCGCGTCGGATGGGTCCGGATTTAACTGGAAGCCCGAACCCCAGCCGTTTGCCCACTGATCGTGGCTGGGAGTGAAATGGTCGGCGGAAGCGTTCGGCCGGTCGTTGCGAATACCGTCCAGGTTGTAGTCGCCACCGGCGTTAACGCAGACCTTGCTGTCGATCTGGGCCTGAGTGCATCCCGGCACGAAAGTAGTTGGGCCCGTGAACACCCCGATGGTGCTTACGGGGTCGCCGCCGTCGGTGAAGGTCCAGGGTTCCCAGTGTGCGCCAGTCTGCCAGGAGATAATTCCGTTGTACTGCCAGCCCCCAAGAATGTGCCCCAGGATGCCTTCCTGCGACTTGTAAAAGGGAAGCTCGAAAATATAGTTCGCAACCAGGCGCTGCCGGATATCGAAAATCGAGTTCCCGCGGTCGAGGCCCGGGAGCATGACATCGGTGGTGTAACCATCACCGCCGCCGGCGCCATTGGAGCTGGTGGCTCCGCTATGCCAGGTGGACCCGTCATCGATCGAATGACTCCAGGTGTAATTGACGTTGAACGCCATTCCGTGGCTGGTCTGCTTCTTGAGCGAAAGTTGCAGCGCATTGTAGTTGGAGTTGACCTGGTTCGCCCACACCCGCAAGGTGCCAAAGTTTGGATTCAGGCGTCCCACGGCGTTACCCGGGGTGTTTACCGTGTCAATCTGGCTGCACAGTCTGCGGCCCAGGTTGTCGGTCACACAATCGCCCTCAGGCAGCCGCTGTCCGGGAATGCGGTTCACGTTCTGCGCGCGGAACAGCTTGTGCCCCGTCGTGCCCACATAGTTGGCTTCCAGAGTCAGTTTGGGCATGAGCTCCCGCTGCACGCCCAGATAGTAGTTATAGACGTACGGGTCGCGAATGCCTTCCGGGAAGACGATTCCGGTAAGGGTGGCCAGGTTGGCATTGGCGGGATCCCAGCCGGTAAGGTTGCCGACAGCTTGCGCGCCCGTGCCTTGGTGCGGGTTAGTAGGCGGGCCGGTAAATGTGGGTGCTGTTACCGTGTCAGGTTGGCAAGTTGGGGTACAGGTGTATGGCCCGTAAATGACCGTGTTCACATCGCCCGCCAGGAAATTGGTGGCCGCGTTAAACGAGTAGTACGGCAGGTTCCAGCGAGAGTTGGAGAGCGGGTTGTAGAGGGTCCCTTCGTAGGACACGCCAAAGCCGCCGCGCAGGGAAGTCTTGGCGTCTCCGAAAACATCCCAGGCAAAACCGACGCGGGGCCCGATGTTATTGTGGTCACCCTTGCCCAGGCTCTTGGCAGTGGCGAAACCTCCCGGGCCGCAAACGCCCGCCAGCTGAGCTTGCGGATCGGTACAAGGCACGCTTGCGCCCTTGATCTGACCGGCGCCGGTGGTGATGTTGTCGATAAAGCTGTTGCCCGGTCCCTTGATGAAGGTGGTTACCTGATTATTTAGCTCAGTGTGCCGACCGTAGAGATCGTAACGCATCCCCAAATTAAGGGTCAGGCGGCGGGTAATTTTCCAGTCGTCCTGGAAGAACGCTCCCATCTCCAGGTTCCGCCAATGGCGGACGTTGCTGTCCAGGTGGGCCGGCTGATTGGTCAGGATTCCCGGGTCCACGCCCGCTGACATGGTATAAGGCGAATCGGCAGCGAAGAACAAGAAGTCCCTAAAGTAGTACGAGGGACGGGCCACGCTGAATTCACTGTTCTCGATATTCCGGCGGAAATCAACTCCCACCTTCATGTTGTGATTGCCGTGCGAGATCGAAACCATATCGGAGTAGCTGTAAATGTTCTCGTGGAAGGTCTGCGGGTATCCAGAGTAGGAGCCGAAACCCATGGCAGCGTCGTCGAAATGGATATCGGGGACTCCAGGCTGAGCAGTGTTGATGTCAGGATTCAAGTTTCCCGCGTATCCCGCCCGGAATTCATTCAGCACCGACGGGCTAAAGGTATGGATAAGGCTGATTTGGCCGTTGGGATTTCGGATAAGGACTGGATTGATGAAGTGGACTCCTCGGCCCTGACTGTTATTCGTGTTGCCATTTCCGAAACTGTCAGGCAGGCGGTTCCAGGCAAACTGCGCAAACATCCGATCCTTGGTCGAGAGGTTGTAATCCAGTCGTCCGGAGGCTTCCCGTCCGTTGTACAGATTTCCCGCTCCAGTAGTTTGCTGATTTTGCGAACCACTGATAGCGATTGTGCTGATTTGGAACGGGACTCCCGTGCGGGCAAAAGTACCTGCCTGAAGCCCCGGGATTGAAAGGCAACCGGCCGTAGCCATCGCCGCTTGATCTTCCGCGGTAACTCCTATGATCGCAGCAATTCTACCGGCGATCAGCGCATTCGATTTATTCGGACACAATTCTTTGGAAAGAACCGACTCGGCGGCTGCGTGGGTTTTGCCGAAGTAAGATTCCATATCAACCGGATCATGTCCGGGCGCTGTTGGCGCGAAGTTCTTGTACAGCAAGGCCGCGGCTGAGTTGGGCAGACCACTGATCACGGCTTGCCGAAATTCCGGAGACTCCGCCGTGACCGTGGCCGGCGGTTGAGACTCGGTGAAGCGGCTGTCCTGGTAGGACAGGAAGAAGAAAAGCTTGTCCTTGATGATTGCGCCGCCGAACGTTCCGCCGAACTGGTTATAGCGCAGTGCCTGCCGCGGAGTCCCGGTCTGATTGGCGAAGAAGTTGTTGGCATCGAAATAGTCGTTACGGCCGAAGTACCAGCCGCTTCCGTGATACTGGTTGGTCCCTGACTTAGTGATCAGATTGGTCACCGAGCCCGCGCTGTTGCCGTACTGCGCCGACATGTTCAGGGTCAACTCCTGAAATTCCTGGACCGTGTCCTCAATCGGCTGGTTCACTGCGCCACCGCTCAACCCCTTGTTGGAGGAGCCGTTGATCAGAAAACCATTGAAGTTTTCCCGCAGCCCGTTGACCACTGTGTTGTTGCCGAATTCGCTCACGACCCCACGCACATTCACCGCACCGGGCGCCAGTTGGACCAGGTCGTAAACGTTGCGCCCATTCAGCGGGAGGTTCGCCACCTGGGAGATGGCCACCGTGCTCGCCAGCTTCGAGTCTTCCGTGTTCACCGCAGCCGCTTCCCCGGTGACTTCGATGACCTCTCGCGTCTGGCCCAATTGCATGCTGAAGTCGGCGCGCTGAATAGTTCCAGCGTTCAGCACCAGGCCTTTGTTCGTGGTGGTTTTGAAGCCTTGCGCTTCGGCCGTGATCTGGTATGTCCCGGCGGGCAATTCGTTGAACTTGTAAAGCCCGGTCGGCCCAGTCGTGGTGGTGACCGACAAATTCGTTCCGACGTTGGTCACGGTTACCTTGGCATTCGCAATGGCCGCGCCCGATGGATCGGTCACGGTTCCAGTAAACTGGCCATTCTGGATTTGCGCGAACGCGCCCAGGGACAGCACCAATAACGACAACGACAGAAGGCTGAATTGCAGTTTCTTCATTGACCTACCCTCTCGCACCGTCAGGATGTTTTTCTACGGACGACTGAACCATGGTCCTGAGCTTACCGGCGGCTTGGCACCAAGACGTTGGGTGCGCCGGATAGCTCTTAACAACAGAACTGTAATTATCTGTTATGTGTATCTCGTTGATTTACTTGAGCTAACCCCACCGAGCACGGCAAAAACACGTAACCACCCAAACAAATACGTGACAATTCTTGGGCACGTGGCTCTCCAAAGAATCTGCATAATCCTGTCAATGGTTTACGCAGAACGAATCGATCCCAACTATGACGAACTATAGACGAGTCTCTACAGCACTCCAGAATTTGGAATATTGTCAATCAAGTCAGGGCGATCGAACCGATACTGCTGTCAGATTCTGTTATAGCGGTCGTACTAGCGGACCGGCATCTCAGGCGTCTTCCCGTCGCTCTTTCCCGTAATTCCAGGTCCGCGGCGGCTCACCACGCCATTTCCTTCCTCGATGACAAGCTCCTGATCGACCGCCTGCCTGGCAATGTGATCGACGATGCCCGATGGCCAGCGAACCGTGATGGAGTCAACCAGGGTGGCGAGTCCAAGGCCGAAATGCAGCCGGGGGTCGCTGGCCGACTCGAAACTGCTGTTGGCGCGCACCTCGGCGCTTTGCTTCACCCCGCCGGCCGTGACCTCGACCCGGGCGCCAAATCCATCGCGATTGGACTTTTTGCCCACTGCCTTAATGCGCAGCCAGTGTCCCCTCCTCGCAGACTGGTTACGTAGCAGCAGCGGAGAACCGTCCAGGACTGTAACCAACAGATCTTCGCTGCCGCTATTCAGAAAGTCGGCGGTGGCGACACCCCGGGCCACGTAACGCCGGGACAGAGGAGGTCCTGCCTGGAGGCCGATCTCGGCAAACTTTCCATCCCGTAGATTGCGGAAAAGCAGCGGGTGCTCGGCATAGGTCACGCCGAAGGAATGCTGGTCCACCTGCGGATTCACGTGGCCGTTGGCCACGAAGATATCCGGCCAGCCATCGTTGTCCAAGTCAAGAAACTTCACCCCGAAGCCCAGGAAGGGGACGCTGACCGGACCAAAGCCGGTGCTTCCCTGCAGGTCGGTGAACTGGCCGTCGTGATCGTTGTGATAGAGGTTGTTGGTGTCGTCCGAGAAATTGGTTTTGGCGATGTCGGGCCAGCCGTCGTGGTCGTAGTCGGCGGAGTCGATGCCCATGCCGGCTTGCTCCCGCCCGTCGCTGCTGTAGGCCACCCCCGACTCCGCGCCCATCTCCGTGAATTTGCCTTTGCAGTCATTGTGGTAAAGCAAACTGGGCGAGGAATCGTTGGCCACGTAGAGATCGAGGCATCCGTCCTGGTCATAATCCAGCCAGAGCACGCCCAGGCCGTAGTAGCTGTCCGGATCGATATTCAGTTTTTCCGTCACATCAGTGAAAGTGCCGTCTCCGTTGTTGTGATACAGGCGGTCGCGGCCGCCCTTTAGTCCGCGTGGTCCGCAGGAGACCGCAATACCACGATAGGTGCAGAAGGGGCCTTGCCCGAATTCGGGGAGATGATTGAGATCAAGGTCCACGTAGCCGGCTACGTAGAGGTCGAGATTGGCATCATTGTCGTAGTCGCCAAAGGCCGCGCTGGTGCCCCAGCGTCCCGCATTTCCTACTCCGGCTTTGTCAGTGACATCGCTGAAGGATCCATCGTGATTGTTGTGATAAAGCACAGCCCCGTCGAGATAAGTGATGTAGAGGTCTTCCCAGCCGTCGTTGTCATAGTCACCGGCGGCTACGCCGAAACCCCAGCCGCAGTGCTTGATTCCAGCCTGTGCGCTGACGTCGGTGAAAGTGCCGTCATGATTGTTGTGGTAGAGCTTGCCGGGATGGCACTTGCCCGAGCGCGTGTCGTCCAGAGTGGAACCGTTGACCAGGAAGATGTCCATCCAGCCATCATTGTCGTAGTCCAGAACCGCCACACCGCCGCACATGGATTCCATGATGTAGCGTTTCTCAGGGCCTCCACAGATGAGGTGGAAATCGATGCCGGAGGCGTAAGTGACGTCGGCAAAGGATACTTGGCTCGAGGGTGGAGCCTGGCGAGCGGGCGAAGGGGTAGAGGCTGGCGGACGCTGCTGACCGAGGACGGGGGCACCTAAGAAGCCGACCACAAGCGTCATGGCTACCATCATCGCGCTCGATATTTGGCCCACAGCGGCTGAAGCCGCCATAAGAAACAAATCCTTCGTTGCAGCACTGAAGCGCTGCTCCACCCTTTCCCAGGAGAAAGATCGGTTAGTCAGACTCACTGAGGTCGGCCCGTAGCCATGCCTCCCATTTCCGGCTGGGCTTTCTTCAGTTCGGCAAAGCGTTGCCATTCCTGCTGGGCCTGGGTTGTCTTGCCCAGCTTCTGCAGGGCGCGGGCCAGCTGGTAGTGGGGGCTGGGATCGCCAGGCTTTAGCTCGATGCAGCGCTGCAACGCGGTCACGGCGGCTTCGGTGTTGCCATCGAGAAGCAATGCCTTGCCCAGATCGTAAGCCGGGCCCGCATTCGTGGGATCGAGTTCGGTCGCCCGCCTCAACTGGGGGAGCGCGTCTTTCACTTGGCCGGTTTCCAGCAGACAGTGTCCGAACTGGTAGAGAAGCTGGGGATTGTCTGGAGACCGGACCAGTTCCTTCTGGAATTCAGCGATAGCCTCCTGGTTACGGCCCAGGCTGGCATAGGCGAATCCCAGATGATAGTGCCCGAGGGGCGTGTTGGGATCGATGCGGAGTGCGGTCCGGAACTGCTCGATTGCCTGCACGGTGCGGTTGGTGTTCTGGTAGGCCCGTCCCAGCAGCACGCGGGCCAGCGCGTGGGAGGGCTGCAGCTTGATCGCCTTTTCCAGTTCGTCCGCCGCAGGGGAGTATTGACTCTGCTGCAGCGAGACCAAAGCTAGGTCAAGGTGAATGTCGAAATGGCTGTCGTCGAGGGCTTCCGAACGCTGCAGAGCCTCCATGGCCGGCCCATTCTGCCCAGCCTTGAAGTAGGCGAGTCCAAGCCAATGCTGGAGTTGCGCGTCCTGCGGCCAGCGGGCGATGGCTTCACGACCGATCTGCGCGGCTTCAGTCAGCCGGCCCAACTGGAGAAGGCTCAATACCAAGCCGCGGCTGGCGGGAAGATTGTCCGGAGCCATTTGCCGGGCACGTTCGAAGCTGGCGGCGGCGCGGGCGTAGTCGTCGGCATCCAGCGCAGCCTGACCGCTTCGCAGCAGCGCGTGAACGCTTGGCGATTGCGCCCAGGTAACGGCGCAGGCTGCCAGCAGCCATGCGAGGGCTAGCGAGATCGCGAGTCGCCGGCAATTTGGCCGCATAAGCACCACCGTCCAGAATCCTAACGGTTCACCGGGAGAGGCGCAATTCGCTGAGGCAAGACTCCGGGGTGAGCTCCGGCTCTCAATCCAAGGCGTCATGCTGAGCTTGCGAAGCATCTGGCGTGGAGTGCCTCTGCGGCCGGTAAATTATGGCGTGGCTCTACGCCAGATCCTTCGGAACTGAAGTCCCTCAGGATGACGCAGGGTTGCAGGGGCAAGAAAGTAGCGCCGCCCGCCGGACAGCCGCCGGACAGCGGCGCTACCCGAACTGCTAGAATCTCTTGCGATGAAAAGGTGCTTCCGATTTGTTCTCCTGATCTTCCTATGCGGGTTCTTGTTTGCCGAGGAGCCCCTCAAATTCGACCCCCTGCCGGTTCCGATTACCAACAACGCCGTTGCCAGCGTGAAAAGCCGGGGATCGCTGCTGCTCTACTCGCTGATGGGTATGGGGGCCAAGAAAACCTGGGACGCGGTCAGCAATGCCGCTTACACGCTCGATCCCGAAACCGGAAAATGGGCTGAGATGCACGCCGTTCCCGGGACGGTGGGGCGTCTGGCGGCGACGGCGGTTGGGGCCCGGGAGCATGTTTTCCTGTTCGGCGGGTATGTGGTCGATGGGCAGGGTGGGGAGACCACGTTGCCCGACGTCAACGTGTACGAACCCCTGACTGATCGCTGGTTCCGCGCCGAAGACTTACCGGTCGCGGTGGACGATTCAGTGGCCGGAGTCTATCGCGACCGCTACATCTACCTTGTGAGCGGATGGTCTAAGAGAGACGCTGTGCGCGACGTCCAGGTTTACGACGCGCAGAAGAACAAATGGTCGCAAGCCACGCCGATTCCGGGCACGCCCGTGTTTGGCCATGCCGGCGCAGTGGTGGGCGACACCATTGTGTACATCGACGGAGCCCACAAAAACCCGGCGTCAGACCAGCCCAAGTACATCACCACGGACGAATGCTGGATGGGCAAGATCGATCATCACGACCTCACCAAGATTCAATGGACCAAGTTGCCCAACCATCCCGGGACGGCACGCTACCGCATCGCGGCCGGAGGTTCGGAGAAAGACCAGAAGATTTATTTTTCCGGTGGGACCGACAATCCCTACAACTACAACGGCATTGGATACAACGGAGTGCCGGCGGAGCCGTCTCCGGTGACCTTCGCTTTCAACTTGCGCACGGGTAAATGGGAAACCATCAACCAGCATACTTCCCAGCCCACCATGGACCATCGCGGGCTGATCGTTATCCCCGAAGGCTTGGTGCTGGTCGGAGGCATGGAGAAGGGACAAAAGGTAACTTCCCGAGTGGCCGTCATGGCCAAACCGGGGAAAGCAAAATAGGTGGACCCGCGATTGACAGCCGGCGCAGGAATGAGTAATTCTTGCTTCGGCACGAGTTGCATTTCATGAAGCGCTGGCAGTTTTTTGTCCTGATTTTCGAACTGGCCTTGTTCGCCGCCATTCTGGTTCTGCCGCAAGTGGCGCTGCCCGATTTTGCCTTTCATGGGGGAACCGCGCCGGTGGCGGCACATGCGCGTGTCCGTGGTCCGGCGCGCGCAACCGCGATTGCTATTGCGCAGCAGATTCTGCTCCCAGGACCAATGATGCAGGTGCGCGGCGAGACCTCGGAGGTTTCGGCTCCGCCGCCGGTACATTCCCGTCTATCAAGGCTGTGCGTTCTGATCTGCTAGTCCGTCCTGTTTTCCAGTCCACTCGAATTTATTTTCTGTAAAGCTTGCTCCGCGAGGGGCGCGCCTGCGACGTGTTGCGGGTCCGCGGAGCTTCGGGGAATGGCGGCACCAGCCTGCTGCCGGGTTTGCGGTAAAGGACCTTGGCGCGGCCGTGCTGCCGCCGACTCCGAACAGTTTGGTTGAGACTTCAATATCTCGCGTCATCTCGCGTCGGCAGCTTGCTGCTGAAGCACGAGCGGGACGCTCGCGCCTACATCAAATCTATTTGCCTCGCGCCAGCACCAGGGTTATGTCATCGGGCTGCTCGTTGGCACCGATCCAGTCGTCCACCGCAGCGGTCACGATCTCGCAGATGCGGGCCAGCGGCTGTTCGCGATGCTCCCACACCAGATCAATCAGCCGCTGCTCGCCGAATTCTCCGAAATCGTTTTCCGGCTCGGTCACGCCGTCGCTGTAGGCCAGGAAGAGTTCTCCTCGGCGCATCGCGACCGTTCCCTCTTCATAACTTCTGCGGTCGAACAGCCCGATGACCGTGCCGCCTTGCTCAAGCCGGCGTACCGACCCATCTTCACCCAGAATGATGGGTGGCAGGTGACCTCCGTTGCTGTAGGTGAGCTTGCGCTCGTGGCCGTCGTAAATGCCCAGAAACAGGGTGGCATATTTTTCCGCCGGTGTGCTCTGGTAAAGCTGATGATTGAGCAGCGAGAGCATGGCGCCGGAAGACAACTCGGCGCCGTTCAAGTGGGGAGCGAGGGCGAAGCTGGAGCCTGTGGCTGCGGCCGCTCCTACCGGCTCCCGGAGGCTGGGCATGCCCTCCAGGCTGTAGGCACGCACCGCAGAGTGAATAGTTGCCATCAACAGCGCCGCAGAAATTCCTTTTCCGCTGACGTCACCCACCGCCAGGATGAGCTTGTGCGGATCCACAGTCAGGAAATCGTAATAGTCTCCGCTTACCGTGCGCGCGGGACGGCAGAAGCCGTACACCTCGAGTGAAGCCAGTTGCGAAATGTGCTGGGGGAAGAGCTGGGCCTGCACTTCCTGGGCGATGGTCAATTCGTTTTGCAGCCGCTGTTTTTCTTTTTGTTCCTCGATCAGGTTCTCGATAGACGCGGTCATCGAGTTAAACGAGTTGGCCAGAGTGGCCAGCTGGTCGCTCGACTTCACCGAAATGCGATGGCTGAAGTCTCCGCGATTGATGTGTGTGGTGGCGTCGTAGAGCTGGGCCACGGCGCCGGTCACGGTGCGGGTGAGGCGGGTCCCTATCCATAGGGCCAGCACTTCGATAATGGCAAAAATCACGGCGGCGAAGAGCAGCAAATACTCCACCCCGGTGGCAAAGTCGCCCAGGGCAGCGAACAAACGGGTATAGAGCACCGACGGCCGGGTCTGGACCCGGAGCAGCGCTCCCGTTTTCTTCTGCTCGCCGGTGGCCCAATCCACTACCGGAAGAGGCGTCCCGAAAGTGATCTCGTGGTCCACACTGTTACCCGCTGCGGGCAAGACGCCCGCGGTGAAGGCAGGACGAAGCTCTTCCTGGCCGCTGTCCACCGTCATGCCGTTTCGGCCCGGGCTGATCGTGATGTCTTGTTTATCGGCAGATTCCAGAGCGATGAGGGGAGCGGAGTTGATTGGCGGCGTTCCGGGACCCTTGGATCTAAACGCGGATGCGTAAAGCGTGATCTCTCCCAGATCTTTCGCCAGCTTCTCGAGCAGGCCGCGGTCCAGCGCATCGCTCGAGACGACGGTCAGCTTCTGCGGCCCGGCGCCGAGTTGCGTTCCCGCGCGCAAATACAGCTGGCCCTGGTCGCGAACGATTGCGCCGAAGCTTGCACCCAAGAAGGATGGGAGGGCAAATGGAGTCCTCCCCGGCGTGGCGCTGTTGCACAAGGCGAGCGGAGTTTCTCCCTTCCAGGCACAAATCTGGCGGGAGCCCCAGGACGAATCGTTGCGTTTCAATCCTTCCAGCGATTCAGCAACTGCCGGCTGGCCGCGTTCCACCCGGGCCGCCAGTTCGTTGGCGATGGCGGCATTTATCGATTGCAAACTGCGCAGCCGGGAATCCAGTTCTGAAGTGACTACAAAGTTCGCGAACTGCCCGGCAAACAGGTAGATGGTGATGAATGCCATGGCCACCAGCAGGATCACCGGGATCACGCCGATGAACATATAGGTCACGATCAGCCGGTTGCGCAGGCGCCAGAGCATCTTGGCCTTGAGCCAGCGGAAGGCGAGAAGCCCGAGAAGAATGGTAGCGAGAAAGCTGAGGATTCCTATCCATCCGCTAAGAGCCAGACCGTAGGAAACTTTGAACAGGCCGAAGAGCCTCTGCAGGGCGAAGAGGAGCAGATCCAGCCCGAGCAGATAACAAGCGGCACGGGCCAGCCGGGTGCGAGGCAGTACGCCTGCTGCCTGCAGTCGAAAACGCAGTGTGCGGAGAGACAGGTCCATGGCGAACAAGGAGATTATAGAGCGGACGGCGGACTTCGGACCTCGGACTTCAGACCTCAGCAATTATCTTCCAAAGTTTGGGTTGCTGACGTCCGAGGTCTGACGCCTGACGTCCGCCTCTAGATCTCCGGGTAGAAATCGAAGAACGCTTCCAGGCTGGTCTTTAACTGTTTCTCGATCTCTTCCTTGCTACCTTCGAGAACGTGCATGGTGACGTGGGCCTCGCGTCCGTTTTTCAGCTTCAGGGTTGCGTCCCCCACTTCCGCGAGTTCTTCCGACGGGAGCAGGCGCATTCCATAGACGAGTGTCAGGTTTGCCATGAGCTGATTCTAAACCCGGCGTCGGACTGCGGGCCTCGGACTCCCATGGTTCGGTTGGCGGTGGCTTGCGCGGCGGAGGGCAAGATGCCCTCCGGATAGCCGGCGGGACGCCGGCGCTACGTTTTGGCCGAGGTCCGATGCCTGAGTCCGACGGCTGCAGTTTGACGTCCGAGGTCTAAAGCCCGAGGTCCGAAGTCCAACGCCTCCTGATAAAATCCCTTGGTGATCCGATACATACTGACGTTGGTGATCTGTCTTGGCTCCGGTGTCCTGGCGGCGGCGCAACAGCCTGCGCAGCCGCAGGTCAAGGTTAACGTTCTGAACGTATGCTCGCCTTCGGCTGGGGAGCAGCAGGAAATTGCGTCGGCTCTGGCCCGGGTGCCCAAGCAGCCTTTGTTTGGCACGGATTTCGAGATCGATCGCGGACAGTCCAGTCTCGAAGTGGGGCCGGGGTTTTTGCAGCCGGGATCGGGCAGCCAGATGTCGTCCGATCCGGGCACCGCCAGCTGGGTGCGCATCCGGCGCGAGTTTTCCGTACAGGCGTTGTTTTCGACGGTGCAGTACTCGTTCAGCGTCGATCCCAAGAATATGGTGGAGACGCTGGTATTCCGGGTGCGCGAGCCTAAAGACTTATTGCAGGTTGCAATCGAAGACAGTGCTTCGGCCGTGACACCACCGGCCACCATGCTAAGCAGCAGCACGCCGGCCAGTCGCATCAAGCTGGAGCGCTTCGGCAAATCGTCCGTGGTGCTGGCGCGGTGTACGGGATCGGAGGCAGGACCGGCGCCCGACCAGAGCGCGTACGAGCCGTTGTTTCAGAGCGCCTCGGCGATCCTTTCGAATTACCGAGGCTTGCTGGGGGCTCGAACCACCGTGCCTGATGAATTGGAGCGGGTCGGCGGGGCGGTGGGGAAGAAGGCGGAGCGACCACCTTCCGCCAAGAAGCCTGTGGTGAAGAAGAAGTAGGGCCCATCGGCGGAGGGCGGGACGCCCTCCGGACAGCCGACGGGCCTGTCCTGAGCGAAGTCGAAGGAACGCCGGCGCTACGAAAACCGGTTGCATCCAAATCCGAATTTGGCAATCTAAAACTGCACGCATCTGCCGCAACTCACTATGGAGAACATTCGCAACGTCGTTATCATTGGGTCGGGGTGCGCCGGTCATACTGCGGCGCTCTACACAGCTCGCGCCAATCTCAAGCCGTTGGTGATTGAAGGCCATGAGCCCGGAGGGCAGCTCTCGCTCACTACCCTGGTGGAAAATTTCCCTGGGTTTCCCGAAGGCATCCAGGGCCCCGAGCTGATTGAGAACATGCGCAAGCAGGCGGGGCGCTTTGGAGCGCAATACCAGCTGGGCCATGTGGTCAGCGTTGATCTGAGCCAGCGGCCCTTTGCGGTGAATTTTGGCAAGGAGACGATTCACGCCCGCACTCTGATCATCGCCAGCGGGGCCTCGGCGCGCTGGCTGGGATTGCCCGGAGAGAAGGCGTTGATCGGGCACGGAGTGTCTTCCTGCGCCACCTGCGACGGCTTCTTCTTTTCCGGAAAGGAAATCGCGGTCATCGGGGGCGGCGACTCGGCCATGGAGGAAGCCATCTTCCTCACACGCTTCGCCAACAAGGTGACGCTGATTCATCGCCGCAATCAGTTCCGCGCTTCGAAGATCATGCTCGACCGGGCCCAGCACAACAAGAAAATTGACTTTCTTACCGACACCGTGGTCGAAGATGTGCTCGACCCTTCCAGGAAGGAAGTCACAGCCCTCAAGTTGCGTGATGTGAAAACCGACAAGGCCTGGGACTTCCCGACCAGCGCCATGTTCCTGGGCATCGGACACATCCCGAATGCCAGCATGTTCGAGGGGCAACTCGAAACTGATCAGGATGGATATCTGGTGACCACTAACTATGTCTTCACGCGGGTGCCGGGAGTTTACGCTTGCGGCGACGTGCAAGACCGGCGCTATCGCCAGGCCATCACCGCCGCCGGATCGGGTTGCATGGCGGCCCTCGAAGCAGAGAAATTTCTGGAACGCGCGGGACAGTAGTCAGGGCCGGTACCGTCTTGTGGCGAGTTGTGTCGAGAGAGTCTTGCGGAGGTAATTCAAATGGGGCGTCCAGCCGCGACCTGTTCCCACCTGGGAGAAATCCGGCAAGTCAAGCCCAGCGGCCGGGGCTGCAAGGAATGCCTGGAGATGGGCGACACCTGGGTCCATCTGCGGGAGTGCCTCAGTTGCGGTCATGTAGGCTGCTGCGATTCTTCGAAGAACAAACATGCCACGAAACACTTCCACCAGTCCAAGCACCCCATCATGCAATCGTTCGAACCGGGCGAGAACTGGCGCTGGTGTTACGTGGACGAGGTATTTCTCACCTGACTTCGGACGTCTGATCTCGGGCGTCTGACCTCGGATCTCAGCCTTCAGCCCCTGGGCTCCCTTGGGCCTTTTCGTATGATGGCGGATACATCTGTTCGTGCGCACTTCGCGTACCAAGATCTAATTTGGTGCGGGCCCGCATGTGAGGACCTACACCCAACGCCCGAAGTCCGAGGTCCGAAGTCCGAGGTCTGAAGTCCGACGTCCGAGGTCCGAAGCCCGAGAATCCGAAGCCTGACGTCCGATACCTGACCTTGATTACCTAGGTCATCTTTCCCCAATAGACCGAGGCGAATAAGCTGCAAACGGTTCTTGAACTCCATGAATCGTTGGCTGACAACTTTCTTCCTGGTGTTTTTCGCGGGCCTGATCCTGGTTCCGGCTTCATTTGCCCAGCAGGAACCGAGCGAGAGTGCTCGCAAGATTCTGAACCGGGTCACACCCCAGTATCCCGAGATGGCCCGTACCATGAATTTAAGAGGGAACGTGAAGGCGGAAGCCGTGGTCGAGCCGAATGGCGTGGTCAAGTCCGTCGAAGTGAAGGGCGGACATCCGGTCCTGGTGCGGGCGGCGCAGGACGCAATCTATAAGTGGAAATGGGCACCGGCTGCGCACGAGACTCGAGAGCCTATCGAAGTCAGGTTCGATCCGCGGTAAGTAAACGCCACCTGTTCGTGTGGGTCGGACACTCCTGTCCCACGCCTTTGACTTTGAATTTAGCGCTAGAATTCTTGCAGTCGCCAACGAGGTTGGCGCAAAAAACACGATTTTAATCAGAAAACCAACTTCAAGGGCGTCGGACAGGAGTGTCCGACCCACATAAATCAAATCCAGATCCAAGGCTCAGCCCATCTCAGATTTTCTTCGAGTGTGATACAAAATTCTGTGATCTTGATACGCTTGCAGGGCGCCTGCCATCCCGACCCTTGCCTGGAAGGAACACGGTGCTGAGAGCGATTTTTATTTCTCTTTCAGAGAGCCGCTGGCTGCGCAGGATGGCTGAGCGGTCTGCCATCGGGCAGCGCTTGTCCAGCCGTTTTGTAGCTGGCACGCAGGTCGAAGATGCCCTGCGGGTCACGCAAACCGTCAATCGCGCAGGTCTGAGCGTCTCGGTCGATAATCTGGGCGAGAACGTCACCAACGTCGAGGAGGCCCGCGCCAGCGCCCAGCTCTACCATCAAATGTTGGACGAAATCGGCGCCCGCAAGCTCGAGGCCAACGTCAGCCTGAAGCTTACCCACATGGGGCTCGACGTGGACGAGAAACTTGCCCGCGACCTGGTGACCGGCCTGGTGGCCAAAGCGGCGGCCATGAACCCACCCAATTTCGTTCGCGTGGACATGGAGGGCTCACCCTACACCCAGCGCACCCTCGATTTTGTGCATGAGCTGCATGGCAGGCCGGGTCATGCAGGCGCGGTGGGCGCAGTGATTCAGTCTTATATGCGGCGGGCGGAGAGCGACATCGAAAAGCTGCTCGCCGCACGTATCCGCATCCGCTTGTGTAAAGGGGCGTACAAAGAGTCTGACGAAATCGCCTTTCAGAAGAAATCGGAAGTGGACGCGAACTACGTCAGGCTGATGAAGATTCTGATGAAGAGCGGGGTCTATCACGGGCTGGCGACGCACGACGAAAAGATCATCCAGCAAGCCAAAGTTTTTGCCAAGCAGGAACAGATTTCTCCCGACGCCTTTGAATTCCAGATGCTGTACGGCATCCGCCGCGACTTGCAGCGGCGGCTGGTGCGCGAGGGCTGGCGCATGCGCGTTTATGTGCCGTTTGGGACGGAGTGGTATCCGTATTTCATGCGCCGATTGGCGGAACGACCGGCGAATGCGCTTTTCCTCGCCCGAAACCTGTTCCGCTAGCGCGCTGTGTGGGTGCTGGCACAGGCTGAACAATTTCCCGGAAGCGGCGTCATCCTGAGGGCTTCAGTCCCGAAGAGCCCGCCCTGAGCGAAGTCGAAGGGATCTCGCGTGGAGCCACGCCAATCGCCTGCCCGCCGCAGATGCGCTACACGCCAGATGCTTCGCAAGCTCAGCATGACGCCTTCCAGTAGGAGACAGATTTAAGTTGGGCCACCACCGCACCGAATCTTGCCGACCGCAAGCGCCGGGTGCCGCACCCTCCCTCGCGTTGGTTGCGAAAAGGGTGAGAACTGTGCTGAATCCACCTGCTTTGCGCTCTACATGATTCACCGTATTGGAAGCCATGAGAGTTACTGCAACAATCACAATCTTAGGAAATTTCAATATGAATATAGGTAACATTCCGGTGACTAGTCCGCTGGCGCCGCCGGCGCACTGGCACGACCACGATTCCCACGGGCATGTGGTCCAGTTTTATACCGAGGATGCGGCCCTGCTGGGAGCCATAAGCCGCTTTATCGGTACTGCGCTCGGGGCCGGAGATGCGGCTGTGGTGATCGCGACCAAGACCCATCGCGATGCGCTCTCCCAGCAACTGAAAGAGCGCGGCTTCGACGTAGCCGGCGCGGTTCGGCAAGGGCGGTTGATTACGGTCGATGCGGCGGAGACTCTTTCCCGGTTCATGCGCGACGGTTGGCCGGACGCGGCGTGCTTCGCTGCCGTGGTCGGAGGCCTCTTCCATCAGATCAGCGCAGTCTCCAGCGCCGAGCGGTCCCGGGTTGTGGCCTTTGGGGAGATGGTCGCCCTGTTGTGGGCGGAGGGAAAGCCCGAGGCTGCGATCCGGCTGGAAGGGCTGTGGAATGAACTGGCCCACACCTACTCCTTTTCTCTGCGTTGCGCCTATCCCATCACAAACTTCAATCATGACGAACACGGCGAACCCTTTCTGAAAATCTGTGCCGCGCATTCCGCGGTCATCCCGGATGAGAGCTATTCCGGGTTGTCCACGGACGAGGAACGCCTGCGCAGCATTTCTCAATTGCAGCAGAAAGTGCAGGCTCTGGAAACCGCGAAGATGGAGCGCACCGACGCCCAGAACTCGCTGCGGCGCAAACAGTCAGAACTGGCCGATCTCCTGGAGAATGCCGTGGAGGGGGTGCAGCGAGTTGGCGCTGACCAGAGGATCCAGTGGGCCAATAAGGCGCTATTGCATTTGCTGGGATACTCCCCGGATGAATATGTAGGCCATCAGTTTTCGGAATTCCACGTTACCGAAAACGCCTTTGCCGAGTATTGGCGCAGGCTGATGCAGGGAGAAGATATTTACGATTGCCCCTTCGAGCTACGCTGCAAAGACGGTTCCGTAAAGCAGGTACAGATTTACTCCAACGGGCTGTGGGAGAAGGGCGAGTTCATCCATACCCGGTGCTTCGTGCGCGATGTTACAGAACAGAAGCGGGCGGAGCAGGCGCTGCGGGAGAGTGAAGCCAATTTGCGCCTGATCAACGATAAGCTGGAATCACAGGTGGAACAGCGCACCGCCGCCTTGCGACAGCTGTCCGCCCGGGTCCTCACCTTGCAGGATGCGGAGCGTCGCCGCATCGCGCGCGAATTGCACGATAGTCTCGGCCAGTACCTGGTGGGTTTGAAACTCAATCTCGACATGCTCCGACAAGCGCCGGAGCAAACTGGTTTGTGGACGCAATCGCAAGAGTTAATGGAGCAATGCGTCTCTGAAATCCGGACGCTCTCGTACCTGCTGCATCCGCCCATGATCGACGATGTGGGGCTGGCTTCCGCTGCCCGCTGGTTCGTCGAGGGCATCGCCCAGCGCAGCGGAATTCAAGTGACACTGGACGCACCGAGCGATCTTGCCCGTTTATCCGCGGGCGTAGAACTTGTGCTCTTCCGTATTCTGCAGGAAGGTCTGACGAACGTGCACCGGCATTCCGGGGCGTCGGCGGCGGAAGTCCTCATCCAGCAGGAGGCTGGGCAGGTAAGTCTGGAAGTAAAAGACAACGGGCGCGGCATCAGGCAGGAAATGCTCAGCCGTTTTGACCAGACCGGCGCGGGCATGGGCGTTGGCCTGAGTGGGATGCGTGAGCGTGTGCGTGAACTCGGGGGCCAGATGAAGGTGGAAGCAGACAGCCAAGGCACGTCGCTGAAAATTACGATACCTCTTACGCCCGAGTGCGTCACGACCACCTGAACGCCACCCATCCTGGTCTACCCTCCAAGGTTGTGGCGATTGAAAAGTCATGCCCATTTTTCTGGCAGTGTCCTGATTCAGCACGCCAAGCAAGACCGCTCGGCAAACTCTCCTCAGAAAAAGTGTAGCCGCCACCCCGCCCCCGAATCGAAACTACTAAACCAATTCTGAACTGGAGGGACTCATGGAACCACGCATTGACTACTACAAATTGTCGCCCGAAGGCTACAAGGCCATGCTGGGGCTGGAACACTATCTCAACAACAGCAGCGTGGAGAAAAAACTGCTGCACCTGCTCAAGCTGCGGGTGTCGCAGATAAACGGCTGCGCCTTCTGCCTGGACATGCACTGGAAAGATTTACAAGTGGAAGGCGAAAGCGAGCAGCGCATGTACTCGCTCGATGCCTGGCGTGAAACATCCTATTACACGGAGCGCGAACGAGTGGCGCTGGCCTGGGCGGAGGCGGTCACCAACATCAGGGATGGACATGTACCGGATTCTTTATATGAGGAGACGCGCCGGCACTTCAGTGAACAGGAGGTAGCGGACCTTACGCTCGCCGTCGTGGCCATCAACGGCTGGAATCGGATCAGCATCGCCTTCCGCGTGGTGCCCGGAACCTACCAGCCGCCGCAGCGGCTGAAGAAAGGTGAGCAACCCGGAGTTATGAGCGCGTCACCTCGGCCCATAGTTCCTTCCACAGCGTGAGGTTCTTCCAGTACTCGACGTGCGCGACCAGGGGAATCAACGCGTCTTCGTCGCGCACGTTTTCCACTCCCGGTGGTGCGGATGTGCCTGGCAAGTCATAGAAGTCGAGGGAACCGCAGATGATATCGTTCCGCGAATACACGTTGACCCAGCGGAAGGTGCGGTTTTTGTAGTCCTGGATCAGGGGCTGCACCACCGCAGCCAGTTGCTCGCGAATGTGTTTGGTGTTTTTGCCCATTACGCTGAAGAAGAAAGCGATCTTGTCGAGCGGGCTGCCAAAAGTCAGAAACAAAGCCGTCCGGCGAGTGATCCCAGTCATATCTTGCACCAAGGAATCATCGGCGATCAGGCGGTTGAGCGTATCGTAGGCGATCACTGATCCCAGAGAGTGGCCCACGATGGCCACTTTTTCATACTCGAAATCGTGACTGCCGTTTGCCTTGGCCAGGTAAACCGCAGCAGCCGATTCCTTGGCCGCGTCCTTGATCTTTTTCCTTATGTCTTCGAAGCGGTCAATTTTGTTGGACGAGATGTAAGCGGTCACGTCTCCCACAAACTGTACCAGGAGATTTCGCACCACCGCGCTTATCAGGAACAAGAACGGCCATATCCAGAATCGCGAGGTCAGTACACGTTGCAGAAATCCGCATATGCACTCCCACAGGGGAGCGCCAAGCAGGCAGCGCAGAAAGTTGCTGGGCCAGCCACATACCCAGGCCACGACGGGCGGAAATCGTAGCGCCCAGCCCGGCCCCTCGGACGCCAGCCAGATGATTCCGACAATGGCACTCAGATGGGCCAGGAAAGCAATATAGAACAGTGCCCGCAAGGTGCGGCTGGTCTCGCTTTCGGTCTTCTCCTCGAGCGTTGCGCCTTCCCTCAGGCCGCTCTTCTCCTTAGACACATTTCTCCACTGGACGATGCGGGCCAGAATCATGATCGCGATGACTGCCAGCACCAGGACATTGGTGAAGTGGATCACGGAGTTCTGAAAAGACTCGGGTTTGAGCCAATCGGGGACGCACCGGACCCACGCGATGAGCGCCATGATCCCAGCGCCCGCCAGTATGGTCAGGATCGTGATTCCTAGAGCCACCCAAGTCAGGTCTCTTACTCTTCGTCCGTAAGACAGCGAGGCCCCGCGGGTGGGCCGGCTCATCTCGGCCAGAAACAGAGTCACTCCAAACGCGATAGCCAAAGCGCAAACCATTCCTGCCACTGCGGTAAGCGTTCCAACCTGCTCCCGTGGAACAAAATTCTGCATGCTGCTGATGCCTGCGAGCGACGCGCCCATGCCCACGACAATGGCATTGATCACAGTCAGAGCCGCGAGCACAGCCAGCGTCAGCAACAGATAAGTTGGTGTACGCCAGCTCAGCGGAAACTCGATCATGTTGCCGAACAGTGCGCGGGCAAATCCGGTGAAAAAATTGGCCAGACCGCTTGTGCCGCCATCCCATAGAAAACTGACAACGTCCGACAACTTGACGGCACCCTCGGTCTTGGGGGCCCAATAGCATTCGTACAGGTGTACCTCCTGGAGATCGGTGCCCGGGCGAGGCAGGGCCAGTTCGACTCGCTGCAGCACGGTGTTGCCCACTCGCACCTCGCGAAACTTAGGGGGAGGAGCCGAAGCCGGCGGATTGGAGTGTTCGGCCGCGCTGATCAACCCCTCGGCCAGTTGCTCCAGGGTTTCAAACGGCACCTGCTGGCCCATGCCATGGACGATCCAGACCGCTCGCTTTTTCGTGGTTCCTGGCGGACGGACCGCTATCGTCGCTCGCAGCTTCTGGGCAGCCTCCTCGAGTTCTCCCGCCGCCGGCGCCAGCGGAAAAGACTCGTAGGACAAGGGACTTTCGACCGAGAATCGCCCGACAGATCTTTGATTTGACATTGGAGTCGCTCCTTAAACAGACGCAAGGCCTCCGGTGAGGAAGCCGACTTCAGTTTCTGTTTGGGTTCGGCCCGGAACATGAAAACGGAAAAGTGTTTACAGCGGGGAAAGTGAAGGGATTGTCCTCTCAGGACGGATGCGAGTCAATATGAAAATTCCGCGGGACGGTCGTTACAGCGTGAGCTCCCAGATTTCCGACACCAGATCGTCGCGACCCCAGTCACGGTGCGGCTTTTCCTGAGTCAACCGGAAGCCGGCTTCCTGGTAGATGTGGCGGGCGGCTGGGAGTTCGCTTTGCGTCCACAGAACTATTTTCCGGTAGCCCGTCTGGCGGGCGAAGCGCACGCATTCGCCGACCAGGCGCTTGCCGATGCCCAGTCCTCGGGCCGACGGTTCCACCAGCAACAGGCGCAACTTGGCTACGGTCTTTGATTTTTTCACGAGAAACACCGAGCCCACGATCTCGCCGTCTTTTTCGGCAATCCAGCAGCGCTCCCGCCTGGGATCGAAGTGCTGAATAAACTTGGCTGCGATCTCCGCCACCAAAGCTTCGAAGCGCTCATCGTATCCGTACTCCTGCGCGTAGAGCACGCCGTGGCGATGGACCACCCACCCCATGTCCCCAGCCTGGTGGGAGCGCAAAACATAAGGGGTCCTGGGTTCAGGGCCGGGATTAAGCACGCTTTCGATAGAGCGCATGGCGTCGGCCAGTTGCGCCTGCTGCGCGGGCGAGAGGGCGTGCAGCAAAGCGGAGACTTCCTGGTTCTGGCGCTCGTCCAGGGTGGCGAAAGTTTGGCGGCCGCGGGAGGTCAATCCCAGCAGGCTCTGGCGGCCATCCTCTTGGGACGGTGACTTGGTCACCAGGCCGCGCTTTTCCAGTCCGCGCAGGATGCGGCTGAGATAACCCGGATCGAGCCCCAATTCCTCACAGAGTTCAGTGGCGGAGGGCTGCTGGCGGTGGGCGATCTCGTAGAGCACGCGCACTTCGGCGAGGGAGAACGGGCTCTTGAGCAACCCTTCGCGCAGCACGCCGATCTGCCGGGTATAGAAACGGTTGAAGGCGCGAACCGCTTGGATGGTGGGCTCGATTCCGGTGCTGGCAGTGGCCACGGCGGTGTGTGTGTCCCCTTCAATAATAATATGACATCGTCAATTATATAGTTGACTATGTCAAGTAAATAGAAATCCTGGACATGCCCCAAATCACGTAGCGGCGGGTGCCCTCACCCGCCCGGCCGGGCAAAACCCGGCTGTTCTTGGCTGGTCCCCGGTGAAACCCTGGCAAGCTTCGCTCGCCTGCCCGGACGCGGGGTCCGGGCCTAGGCGCTTATCGTTGCCAGGATCGAAAGCAGGGGAGATGAGGCGCGCCGGCGTCCGGGTGGGCTGATCTGGGCGTAGCGGAAGCACTCGACGCTGTGGTCGTTTACCAAGCCGACGGCTTGCATGAAGGCGTAGCAGAT
>JAIQFF010000042.1 GCA_020073395.1 Terriglobia bacterium | reverse complement strand
CGCAGCCTGGTTCATCATGCAGCGCAGGCCGCGTTTTCCCCACCGTGTTAGACTCAATAACGGTCAATCCACAGCGCTAATTTCATCAGAAGGGACGTTCGTGCGCGCAGAAACTCGTCATCGACTCAAAGAAGATAGATTCAGCCGGGCAACCATGGGGGCCGCCGAGGCCACCGTCCATTGGTCTGAGGAGCACAAGTCAAAGCTCATTGTCGGAGGCCTGATTCTGGCCGTGGCGCTGGCAGCCGGCTTTGGCGGCTGGTACTACCTGAACCAGCAGGACCAGAAAGCCAGCATCCAGTTGAACCAGGCGGTGCGCACAATGGACGCCCAGTTGCGCCCGGCTGGGACTCCCGCCGATCCTGATTTTCCGAGTTTCACTTCCGCCAAGGAGCGCACCACCGAGGCCCACAAGCAGTTCCAGGCGATCGCAGACCAGTATCCACACACCCGGACGGCTGAATTTGCACGCTATTTCCTGGGCCTGACTTCTTCCCAACTGGGGGACAATGCCGCCGCTGAGCGAGATTTGAAGACTGTGGCTTCAGCCCACAACGAGGACCTCGCGGCGCTCGCCAAGCTGGCCCTGGCGGCGGTTTACCGCGATACCAACCGGACTAAGGATGCGATTGAGCTTTACAACCAGCTGATGGCGAAGCCGACGCGAAGCGTAGGCAAGGCAACGGCGCAGATGGAACTGGCGGAAACCTACGTGTCCACCCAGCAGCCGGCCGAAGCCAAACGGATCTACGAGCAGATGCAAAAGGAAAATCCCGCCAGCGAACTGGCGCAATTCGCCACCCAGAAACTGCAGGCCCTGAAGTAGCGGAGTTCAGACCTCGGACTTCGGACGTCAGACCTCGGACGTCAGCCTTCCGAAATCGGCTATTACTCTTTTGTTCTGGTGAACAGTCTCTTCCACTCCTGGGGCGGAGTTGGATTGGTCAAAGCGGGTTTCAGATTCACCGCCACGTGCTCTTTGCGTCCCATCCCGATTAAAGAAGTTGTGAGGCCGGGCGCGGAGCGCGAGAACTGAATGGCGTTGTCGGCATCGGTCTTCATCCCCAGAACACTTCCAACCAAATCGGGCAATCCTTGGGTAAGCCTGGCCTGATAGAGAGTCGCGCTGCCCATTACCGCGATCCCGAGGCGAGTCGCCGCAGAGAGCAGCGACATTTTCTCTTTTCCAGTGCGCTGGTTGACCAGACCGTAGGCCTCGGGCATCGCCAGATTGAAGGGAAGCTGAATGAAACGGAAGCGGTGGTGCTCGCCCGCAACTTCATGCGCGATGTTCGCCAGCTCAAAAAGGTCCATGTAGTCGCGTGAGCTGTCGGCCACCCGGAAGGCGCTCCAGGTCGCAACTCCGTAGTAATCGAGTTTGCCGGCCTTCACCAGCTTCTCGAGGGCCGCAAAGGCATCTTTCAGGCGCTGGCGGAAAACTTCGCGCGACACGTCCGCCAACTGCGATTCCGGATTATGAATGTAGAACAAGTCGATGGTTTCCAGGCCCAGGTTCCGGCGCGAACGCTCAATCTGATTTTCGAGATATGCCGGTGACATGCAGTGCATCCCGCCCGCCAACTCTTTGGGATCAAGTACGCGGGTCTCGACGTACTCGCGATGGAAATAAGCGCGCGGGTCCGCGGGCGGATCGCCGTCGAAGGAAAGATAGCCGGCTTTAGTGCAGACCAGAACTTCATCGCGATGGAGTTCTCCGGAGTCCATCAGCCTCTTGATCGCGGTTCCGATGTTGCGTTCCGAGCGCTGGTGACGGTAGTTGATGGCAGTGTCGAGCACATTGATCCCGGACCTGAGGCCAGTCTCAATAGCTGCGATGTAGGACTGGTCCGCGGCATCGCTGGGCTCGCCGAGATAGGTTCCCAGCCCAATCGACGACAGCCAAAGCTGGCTCACCCCCGGCACATGCTCGGCCTGACGGAAGTGGCCGGCATCGCGCAGGTTGGGGAAGCGGTCGCGATAGCGGGCGGTGCCGGCGGCAGTGGCGTGTCCGGGAAGCATGAAGAAATAGTGTAGCAGCCGTGCAGGTTTCGAGTGCCCGGCCTCTGGTAGATGGTCATGTTATGATGACCATGGTCATTTAGGGTAATCTCATGAAAAAGATGGCGGCAGGAAAATTCAAAACCCACTGCCTGAGGGTAATGGAGCAAGTGCACGCCACGCGCGAACCAGTGCTGATTACCAAACGCGGGAGGCCCCTGGCCAAGCTGGTTCCGGCGGAGAAGACTGTCGATGACTTTGTTGGCCGCTTGGAAGGTGAGATCAAGATCGTAGGGGACATCGAGTCTCCAGTCGTGTCGTGGGAAGATTGGGATCCCTTGCGGTGATCATTCTCGACACCCACGTTCTGGTGTGGGCAGTTGCGGAGTCTAGGAAACTCTCTCGTCCCGCCGAACTCGCAATCCGGAAATCTCGCCTGCAGGATGGCGTGGCCGTTTCTGCCGTGACCCTGTGGGAACTGGCTTTCCTCGTCGCACGAGGACGAATTCAGGGCTTCGGGACGGTTGAGCGTTCGGTCGAGAAGCTGATTGAAGGTGTCATGGTGAAATCTATTACGCCCGAAATCGCAGCTCTGGCGACGCAGTTTCCGGATGATTGCCCACGCGACCCGATAGACCGCCTGATCGGTGCCACCGCGCGCGTGGAGGGCCTGGCGCTGGTCACGCGCGACGAGAACATTCGCAAGTCGCCGCTGCTTAAAACGATCTGGTAACGCCGCGGACCGCCACTTTCCCCTTTTCCGTTGTTTCCGCTACCATGATTCCTCTCAGCCAAATCGAATCGGAGATTTCATGCCAGAGTTCACTCTGCGGATAAACGGCAGCGAGCGGAAAGTCGACGTTTCTCCGGACACCCCCCTGCTCTGGGTACTGCGCGACACGCTGCAGCTGACCGGCACGAAATTTGGTTGTGGCGCGGGATTGTGCGGCGCCTGCACAGTGCACGTGGATGGCGCGGCGCGGCGTTCCTGTTCCACTCCGGTTTCGCAAGTCGTGGGGAAGAACATCATCACCATCGAGGGCCTGTCAGCCAATGGGCTACATCCGGTGCAGCAGGCCTGGATCGTTGAAGACGTCCCACAGTGCGGCTATTGTCAGGTGGGCCAGATCATGCAGGCCGCGGCGTTGCTGACGAAAACTCCGCAGCCCTCCGACGACCAGATCACGGAAGCGATGTCGGGCAACATCTGCCGCTGCGGGACTTATGATCGCATCCGGCGCGCGATTCATCGGGCTGCGGGCGGTGTACGATGAGCCCGCTCTCTCGCCGTGAATTCATCGCTGCCGGCGCGGCCGCCGGTGCCGGACTGGTCATCGGCTTCTACCTCCCGCATAAAGGACCGGGCAGGGAGGAAACTTTTGCACCCAATGCTTATCTGAAGATCGCGGCCGACGGAAGAATTACGGTGATGCTTACCCGCTCCGAGATGGGGCAGGGCGTGAGCACATCGCTTCCCATGATTCTGGCGGAAGAACTGGAAGCGGACTGGAAGCAGATCTCAATTGAACAAGCCGGCGCCAGCACGTTGTACGGCGACCAGTCCACTGGCGGCAGCGCCAGTGTGAAGAGCATGTGGGACCCGCTGCGCAAGGCCGGCGCCAGCGCGCGCGAAATGCTGATCAGCGCCGCAGCCATGGAGTGGGGCGTACCGCGATCGATGTGCAAGGCTGAAAACAGCACCGTGGTCTATTCTTCGTCGAACCGGCGCGCGACCTACGGTCAGCTCGCAGTGACGGCCGCAACCCTGCCGGTCCCCGTCGATCCGCCGCTTAAGAAGGACGCGAAAGGCTACAAGATCGTTGGCCAGCGAGTGCCCCGTCTCGACACCTTGTCCAAGGTTGCCGGAACGGCGGGCTTTGGAATTGATTTCCGCTTGCCCAGCATGAAGCATGCGGTGCTGGCTCGCTGTCCTGTGATCGGGGGCAAAATCGCGAAGTTCGATGATAACGAGTCGAAGAAGATTTCAGGCGTCAGCTATGTGGGCAAGATCAGCGACTCGGCCATCGCCGTCGTTGCCGAAAGCGTGTGGGGCGCGATGGAAGGACGGCGCGCGCTCAACGTCACCTGGGACGAAGGTCCCAACCGAGACCTGAATTCGGCGGCAATTTATGCGGGGCTGAAGAAGTCCGCGTCTGACAAGGCAGTCACTCTCTACACCACTGGCGATATTTCCAAGGCCTTCGGACGCCGGGTTGACGGCGAGTATCAGCTTCCCTTCATGGCCCACGCGCCCATGGAACCGGGCAACAGCGTGGCCCACTTTCGCGGATCGGAGTGTGAAATCTGGTCGCCCACCCAGGTGCCGCAGGACGTGCGCGATTCGGTCGCGGCCGCGATCGGGCTCGATCCCGACAATGTGAAAGTGAATATCACTTACATCGGTGGAGGATTCGGTCGTCGCCTCGAGCACGACTATGCGGTGGAGGCGGCGCTGGTCTCAAAGGCCATCAACGCCCCGGTGCAGGTGCTGTGGACTCGCGAAGACGATATGCGGAACTCCACCTACCGGCCCGCCAGCTATCATCGCCTGAGCGCCATGCTCGATGGCCGCGGCTGGCCCATCTCTTTCTCGCACCGCATCGTCATGCCTTCGATCAACATCCAGAAGGGCTTTCCGGCCGACAACGGGACCGACGCTGAAGTGAAGGACGAAGCCTCGTTTACCTACGCGTTTCCCAACGCCGTGATCGACTACGTAATGACCGAGACCCCGGTTCCACTGGGTTGGATGCGTTCAGTCAATGCGCTGCAGGCAGGATTTGCCAGTGAGTCTTTCTTGGATGAGTTGGCGCAGGTTGGGGGAAAAGATCCATTGGAGTTGCGTCTTCATCTGTTGGAAAAAGATGAAAACATCAACGGCTGGCAGTCCGCCCGCATTCGTGGTGTGCTGCAGCTTGCCGCCGAAAAGGCGGGTTGGGGCAAACCGCTGGCGCCCGGCCACTATCAGGGCATTGCCACGTTCGGATCGTTTAACAGCTACATGGCTGAAGTTGTCGAGATCTCGATGGAGAACGACCAACCCCGCATTCACCGGGTGGTGGGCGCGATCGACTGCGGCCAGGTGGTAAATCCGAACATCCTGGAACAGCAGATCCATGGCGCGATAATTTTCGCGTTGACCAATGCTCTGCACGCGCAGATCACCATCGATAAGGGAAGAGTCGTGCAGGGAAATTTTGACGACTATCCACCCATCCGCATGAACGAGGCGCCGCTAGTTGAGGCCTATTTCGTGGAGAGCACGGAAGCGCCTACTGGCGCGGGTGAGCCGCCAGTCCCGCCGCTCGCTCCGGCGCTGTGCAACGCAATTTACGCGGCCATGAAAAAGCGCATTCGGGCGCTGCCCATCCTGTCCTAACCGGGGGCAAAGAAACAAACGCCGCCATGTGAGCAATCCTGATCAGTAAACCCATGGGGAATGCTGAATACTCTTGGCTGGTTCCGCAGACGCGCAGGTCAATTGTGGCGGGACAAACTCTTCGGTCTTGCTCAAGAGTGAGCAGAGGACGTGACTATGCTTTGGACTGTTTTTGTAGTGATTCTGATTTTGTGGCTTTTGGGCTTCGGTCTGCATGTGGGCGGAAGCCTGATCCACCTGCTGCTGGTGGTAGGACTGGTGGTCTTGGTCATCAATCTGGTTAGCGGCCGCCGAACCGCGGTCTGACAGGAGTCAATTTCACGACGTGTCAATTGGTTTTCAAGGAGGGCGGCGAATGTTGAGCACAAAGAATTGGATTTACCTTGGGTTGATCGTGGCTGCGCTTGTGATTCTCATTCCGCGTAGTGCTGCGCAAACCATTTCGTGTTCGTCCGACGACGGCAAGCGTCATTATTGTTCGGCGAACGGATCAGGACGAGCTCAGCTGGTGAGACAGCGTAGCGAGTCGGCCTGCACGGAGGGCTACAGCTGGGGATCGGACAACCGGGGCATCTGGGTGGACCATGGCTGCCGGGCTGACTTCGCGATAGCTGGCGGCCGGGGTGGCTGGGATCGAGACCGGGACCACGACCAGGATCACGATCGTGACGGACATCGCGGCGACAACTACGGGTCCGGCTCGGGGCAAATAGTCTCGTGCTCGTCGGATGATATGCACCGGCACTATTGCCCGGCTGACACGCGAGGTGGCGTGCAACTGGTAAAGCAGCAAAGCGACTCTTCATGCCGACAAGGCCGCAGTTGGGGTTTTGATCGGCGCGGAATCTGGGTCGATCACGGCTGCCGGGCTGATTTCCAGGTTGGCCGGTAAGCGAAGCGGAGGCACACTGCCAGCCGGTAGTGCAGCGAGGGCACGGCTAAACACCGTGCCTTTTTCCTTGCTCTTTGACTCGCCCGACCTCGGGCGATGATGAGTGGAAGCACAGCTCCAAAGCACTAGCGCACAGGGGCGAGAATCAACAAAGTCAACACGGCTCGCGCGACCTGTGTGGACGTTTGCCATGCGTCAGCTATGCTGACCCCGTTGGCTCGCTATGAAATTTCTGATCCTGGTCATGGTCGCGGCTGCTTTCACTTTGCCCGCGGTTTCGCAGCAAGCGAAGCCGAAGCCGCCGACGAGCGGCAAGAACCACACCGTGATTCTCCAGTCGGAAGGCGGATCTTTCGCAATCGAAGGGCCCAAAGGCTGGATTGCTGATCGGAAGGTCGGGCACCGCCTCGGTGTGTGCTGCGTCTTTTACGAAAAAGGGTCGTGGGACACCGCAGAAACCATAATGTATCCCAACATCGTCACCAAGGGGCCGGGGCGCACAACCATCCAGGAACTGATGGATTCAGACCTGGCAAAATTTCGCAAAGACAATCCAGGGATGACCTATGTCGATGGAGACATCCCTTTCAAAGGCCGAATTGCCAAGGTGCGCTACTTCCACGGCGTCAACCAGGGCTCTTCTGAGGCCGTTGCCTACATCGACGAAGAAAAGATCATTGCCCTTGTAGTGCTGAGCTCCAAGACCGAAAAGGGAATGCTCAAATCCCTACCGCTGCTGGCAGGGGTCCTGGAGACCTACACTTACGGGGTTAAAGCAGTGGGCGTCAATTGAGATAATCCGCATCTTCTCAACCTAACTATGGTAAACAGGCGCTTACACCAACAACCGGATTGCTGGTGTAATTGATTCCATAACAATGTCGGCTCCCAGGCCCGAGTAAGCTTTGGTGGTGCGAACCAACCAAAAGGCTCGGGAGAAAGGAGCCGAAGATGATCTGACAACCCGATCAGTGGTGTGGCCCAGTCGTTTCCTGCCTAACGGTCAGCTTAAACAACGAAATATTCCGACCGAACGACTCCGCTTTCAAATCGCGAAATTCCGGGACCTTTTCCCGTAACTCCTGCGCCAGGCCAATGTCCCATCCCGCCTGAAAAATCCAGACCGTCTGGCCGGGTTTCAAGCCGTAGGCGCTCACCATTTCGTTCCAGCGGCGGGCCAACAAATCCGCAGTCAAGATGTTGGTTTCCGGGCCGAGCGAGATTACGCGATGGCCGCCGCAGGAAAAGTCCCTGAAGGCGGAAGGCGGCAGGCCGGTGAAGCTAATCTCGGGACAGAGGTAGAACCTGAGCAAAAAGCTGGTCTGGAAATCAACGAAGATCACATCGTCGGGAGAGACGCTCTGCTGGATCTCATCCATCGCCCTGGTCATGTTGCTGCGGCGCTGGTCTTCGCGGCGCAGGTAGGGGCGATGGGGCGCTCCGAACATCTGGCAGCCTGCAACGATCACAACGACAACACTCAGAGCCGGGGCTAGTCGTTGGCGAGTCAACTTCGCGATCGCCAGGCTGACGCCTGCTACTGCAAACGGTATCAGGAAGGCTGAGTGCCGCGTGCCGCCGTAGGGATATGAATCCACAATAGCGGCCAAGGCGTTGATCACGAACGGCAGCAGCAGAAATAAACCCAGCTGCACTGGGGATGGCCTCTTGCGACTTGCCCCATCTTTCCCCGTGAACAAAAGGACAACGCCTGCGATATAAAGAACGCCTGTGATGTCTCCGACCGCGAGCTGTCCAAATGTGTATTGCAGCACTCCGAAGGTTCTGGCGAAAACGAACCCCAGCAGGTGATCTTTGCCCCAATGAAAGTAGGAGTTCGCAAGTAAAACCTGCATGTGTTGTGCGGACGCGCCTGCTTTCAAATGTGAAATCTGGACGAAATATAGAAAGACGAAGAGCCCGAGCGCGCCTGCCTGTCCAGCGACCCAGACGGCGAAGATCCGCCGCGAGGCGTGGACACTTGCCAGGCGCCACAATGAATACGCCCCCACCGTACCCGCGAACAGGATCGCCGAAAAATGGGTGAGCATAGCGAGATAGAGAAAGCAGAAAAAGGCCGCCATCTTCCCGGCGGAATTCTCGCCCAGGGCAAGCTCAAGCATGTAGGCCGCGGCCATCATGAAGCACAGCAGCAGCGGATACTGGCGGACTTCAGCCGCCAGTTCGACGAACACCGGGAGCAGGCTCACCAGAATGAAGCCGACCCACCCCACGGTCGGGCCCAGAACCCGGGTCAGCCAGCGGAAAAATATCCAGCAGAAGATGGTCCCGGCGATCACCGATGGCAAGCGAAGAAACAACTCCGACGTTCCCAACTTCCGCCACACGTGCAAAAAAAGAATCAGCAGGGGAGGATGAGCCAGAGTAAGACTCGTCCGGTACGCCTCTGCCAGCGAGACTTTGTTGGCGGCCAGGAAGTGCATGGCCTCATCGAGATTGAGAAAAGTGCCGGAGGCTTTCCAGAGGCGTAGCAGGAACGCCAGCAGCAGCACGACACCCGCGGCCAGATTCCAGTCGGCTTTATGTTGATTCTCCAGGCGGTGTTGCCAGGTCGTGGGTGCGGGGCTCTCGGTCATGGATACTTCAAAGGTCGGGCAAATCATGATACGCGGAGGCTTCGAACGTAGGCGCGAGCGTCCCCGCTCGTGCGGCGGTGCCACAAAAGCTTGAAGATCAAAGTCAACGCCGGCGGACACGAGTGTCCGCCCCACACTGGCGGCGGCACACCCTTCCTTGACACCCTTTCTTACGGCCTTTATTCTCTAGGTTACTTCCTGGAGAACCTGCTCTTCAGAGCGTGCTTCCGCGGGTTTTCGCGGTACGATTCAGCAGCGCGGGGGGTGCCTGATGTTCATCGAAATCCACGAACTTGAACTGCATCCCATTGATTTCGAAGAGAAAATTCGCCCGGGTGTGCTTGACTTGGGTGAGGACTTGCGGCAGGTCGCGCCGCTGCACACCGCCGGACGCGCCCAACTGGTCGAAGAGCAGCACGGCAAGCATAAGATAGTAAAGGACATACGGCTCGACGGGAGCCTGGAGACCCGGGTTGAGCTGGCATGCGCCCGCTGCCTGGAACCGGTGGTGCAGGACGTGGCGCACAGGTTCGATCTATTGTATCGGCCGCAGGGAACTGATTCGGGGCGGGAAGAACTTTCCGTCACCACCGCCGAAGCTGAGGTCAGCTATTATCAGGGTGAGGGATTGCAGCTGGAAGATGTTGTACAGGAGCAACTCCTGCTGGCCCTTCCTCTCAAGGCGATCTGCCGCGACGGCTGCAAAGGCCTTTGCCCACACTGTGGCAAGAACCTCAATGCGGAACAATGCGCCTGCGCCGAGCCGCTGGAGGATCCGCGCTGGTCGGCGCTGAAAGATATTCGCGGCAAGCTGGACCACTGATCTGGTTGAACTAGTTTCGACAGAATCAAGATTGAAGAAAGTAACCGAGGAATCGAATGGCAAATCCGAAACGGCGACACTCCCAGAAGCGCACTAGTACTCGTCGCGCTCACGACGCACTCAAGAGCCATGCGCTCTCTGAGTGCCCCAACTGCCACGAGCGCAAGATGCCGCACCGCGCCTGCCCCAAGTGCGGCTACTACAAAGGCCGCGAAGTTCTGGACGTCAAAGAAGCCAGCTAGCCTGAACTCTCCATGCCAAGCGTCATAGCCTTGGACGCGATGGGCTCGGACCGGGCACCAAAACCTGAGATCGAAGGTGCGATTCAGGCGGCCCGGCACCACGGCGTTCATGTTCTCCTGGTCGGCAACGAAGAAGAACTGCGGGCCGAGCTCGTGGACCATCCTGCGGCCGCCGGCCTTCCCATCGAGGTCGTCCACGCCAGCGAAGTCATCACCATGGACGAAAAGGCCGTGCAGGCCGTCCGCTCCAAGCGCGATTCCTCCATTCACGTAGGCGTAAGGCTGGTGCGGGAGGGCCGCGCCGTGGGCTTCGTCACCGCAGGCAACACCGGAGCGGCGATGGCCACCGCAAAAATGGTGCTGGGAGGAATTCCAGGAGTGGACCGGCCGGCGCTGGCTGCGGTTTTTCCCACCGCCGTGAGCACGGTCGCAATTCTGCTCGATGTCGGCGCCAACGTTGACTGCAAGCCTGAGAACCTGGAACAGTTTGCGGTCATGGGAGAAATTTATTTTCGCAGTATGTTCGGCACCCGGCGTCCGCGCGTAGGTTTGCTCTCCATCGGTGAAGAAGAAAGCAAGGGGAACGAGTTGACCCGCGAGGCCTTCCAGCTGCTGAAGCGGTTGCCGCTGAATTTCATCGGTAACGTGGAAGGGCGGGACATCTACAGCGGCAAAGTCGATGTGATCGTCGCCGACGGCTTCGTAGGCAACGTGGCGCTGAAGACGTCGGAAGGCGTGGCCAACCTGGTACGGGCCACGCTGAAAGAAACTTTGAAGGCCACGATCACACGCCAGGTGGGATATCTGCTGTCCCGGAGCGCCTTCGCCGATTTCAAAAAGCGCCTCGATCATACGGAATACGGCGGCGCGCCCCTGCTCGGCGTGCGCGGCGTGTGCTTCATAACGCACGGGTCGTCGAATACGAACGCCATCAAGAATGCGCTGCGCGTGGCGGCCGAGTTCGCCGAACGCAATATCAACGACAAGATCGCGAAGGAAGTGGCAGGACTAAGGCCCTCGGTGCCGGTGAGCGTAGCCATGCGAACCACGTAGGCCCAGACGTCCTCGTCCGGGCGGGCGAGCGAAGCTCGCCTTGGGGTTGGCGGCTCACATTACCAAGCAAGTCAGCCGAGCTTCGCTCGACCGGGCGGGTGAGGGTACCCGCCCCTACGCAATACTAAAGACACCATGACCACGTCGCAATCTATCGCCTTTCTCTTCCCCGGCCAGGGTTCACAGGCTGTTGGAATGGGCAAGGAACTGGCGGAAGAATATTCCGTCGCCCGCGAAACATTTGCCGAGGCTGATGAAGCTCTGGGCTACAAGCTGTCACAGCTATGTTTCGAAGGTCCGGAAGAAGAACTGCGGCTGACGGAAATCACGCAGCCCGCAATCCTGACTGCGTCCGCCGCCGCCTGGCGCGTTCTCCGCGAGAAAGGCGTTAACCCCAGCTTTGTCGCCGGACACAGCCTGGGCGAATACTCCGCCAACGTTGCCGCCGGCACGCTGAGTTTTCCTGATGCCGTACGCACAGTGCGTAACCGCGGAAAGTATATGCAGGAGGCAGTCCCGGTGGGCGTAGGTGCGATGGCTGCGATCTTAGGGATGGACTTGCAGAAAGTCACTGCGGTGTGCGCCGACGCGTCCCACGGCGAAGTATGCGAACCGGCCAATATCAATTCCACGGAACAGATCGTGATCTCCGGCCATGCGGACGCAGTCGAGCGCGCCACCAAGCTCGCCAGCGAACGCGGTGCCAAACGCGCGATAATCCTGCCGGTCAGTGCACCCTTCCACTGTTCGCTGATGAAGCCGGCCCAGGATAGGCTGGCCGGGGACCTGCAATCTCTGGGATTTCAAAAGCCCGGGGTCCCGATCGTCTGCAACGTGGACGCAGCGTCTATCGAAGATGGCGACCGCGCCCGCGATGCACTGATTCGGCAGGTTACCGGCGCCGTGAAATGGGACCAGTTAGTTCGCCTGCTGATCGCAAGAGGAATCCAGACATTCGTGGAAGTCGGACCCGGCAAAGTGCTGTCTGGACTAATGCGCCAGATCGACCGCTCCAAAACCAGCCTTAACGTGGGCGATCAGGCCTCTTTGCAGAAAACCTTGGAACAACTCAGCGTGCAACGGGCGTAGGTGGTCAACGAAACAGGAGTTCGCAGGGTGGCGGGCTCAGAGTCTTGTCGGACTTCTCCACCCACAATTGAGCGTGCTCGGCGCGGTCGTTGACGATGACATCCACCACAACCCCGCTGGCGCCGCTCGAGCAGGTGCTGGCGCCATTCACTTTGTAGCTTTTGATTATCCCCCACTGTCCGCCAGCGCCCCAGTCCTGAATGAACTGGTTCAAGGGATATCTGGGATGTTTGCCGGGATGTTCTTTCCATTGGGGGTCGGCGAAATAAATTCCGTATGCCGTCTCGTAGTCTTTGTTCATCAGCGCGTTAAAAAACGTGTCGACCACGCGCTTTTCCGACCAGTAACGATTCATCCACACCACGGCGGCCAGAACGAGGACGACGATCACAGCGACAAGGATCCTGATCCGGCGCCGGCGGGCCGGGCCCGGATCGTATGTTTCGGCATCCAGCAGAGTCATAGCTTCCTAAGCATAATAGATTGCGGGACGCAGGTAAAAGTTCCCGGTTGTCATCCTGAGCGGAGAAATTGCTTCGCAAAGCGAAGCAGTTGTGCAGTCGAAGGACCCCTATGAGTGGCACGGAGTTGGGCGAGAACAGGACTTTGATTTCGACAGCCACGCCTTCAGGCAAATTTCCGCACGGAAATCAGACTGCCAGTGATAGGGGTCCTTCGACTGCGGGCGGCTCTTCGCCAGCGAAAAGCCGTTCTCCGCTCAGGATGACAACTTCTACAACGTCCGCTTGAACAACGGGGTCGCGATGCTCAGTGCGACCACGGCGAACAGAGTGAGATAAATAATGTCCGGCACGATGGCGGACAAGCCGGCTTCTTTCAGCAGCAAAGTCTTGAAACCGTGGACGGCAAAGCTGAACGGGTCCACTTTGGCGATCCCACGCAGCCACCAGGGGAATGCCTGAATGGGATAAACCGCGCCGCTGGGGAAAAACAGCAGCGTATTCAGGATGCCAAAAATTGCGCGCGGCACCAGGGGATCCTCGACCCGGACCACCAGCAAAAACATCATCGTATTCAAGGCCGCCGCGGTGAGAACAATCATCAGAATCAAACCCAGCGCGGTCGAGAAGCTGAACAGCGTACTTACCCCGGCCAGCAGACAGCCCACCACCGTGATGACCACTCCCACCATCACCGCCTTCACCACGCTGGATGCGTTGAGTCCCAAGACAAGTTCGGCTTTGGTAATGGGAGTCACCAGGTAGCCTTCATGGACGCCGCGCGCTTTGTCGTCGATGTAAAGCATGCCGCCGCCGATCATGACTGACATGAATATGGCCAGCGTGATCGAGCCCGGCAAAAGAAACTTCATGTATTCGATGTAGGGATAGAGTTCCACAATCTGCAGCACGGTTTTCTGCAGCAGGCGCGGTTCAACCACGGGGTTGTTCAGCGCGTTGGTAATCTGGCCGAGTTCGTCCTCCAGCGCCGCGCTCATGAAATTATCGCTGTTATCCACCACCAGGGCGATTTGTGGCCTGTCCTGTTCGTAAACCCGGCGGGAATATTGGGGAGGAATAATGACGGCGCCTTCGATTTTTCCGCTGCGCACATCTTCCATCGCCTTCTTCTGATCGGTGTAGTAGATGGGCAGGAAGGTGCGCATGTTGGCGCGGACCGAATCAAAGGCCTCGCGGATCTTCAGCGCCTGGGTCCCCCCGTCCTGGTCCACAAGTCCCAGGCGGGCGTCGCGTATCTTGCCGCCAAAAGCGTTTCCCAGCACGATGAGCTGTACGAGCGGGAAAATCATTGACACCATCATCAGCGCCGGGGAGCGGAAGAATTTCCGCATTTCACGTTCGACAATCGCCAACATCCGGTTCATGGTTGCATTCCTGGTCTGGGCGGCATGACGAAGGCGTGTGCTTTTACCAACTCGTCGCGCAACTGTCGCCCGGTGTAATGGACGAATACATCGTCCAGGCTGGTGTTCTGCACCAATAGCGATTTCACCAGCACGCCGGCGTGTACCGCGGTTTCCACCAGGTCTGTGGTGGTCCGCGACCCCTCTCCGGTCAATATGCGATACATGCCTGCACCCTCATGCTGCACCGAGGTAACGCCCTTTAGTCCATGCAGGCGCTGTTCCCAATCGGCGGGCGCGTTTTCGAACTGGGCCTCGATCACATTTGAGCCCGGCACGCTGGCCTTCAAAGCGGACGGCGTATCGAGCGCCACCAGTTTGCCGTGGTCCACGATGGCGATGCGGTCACACAGGCGGTCGGCTTCGTCCATATAGTGCGTGGTGATCAGGATGGTGAGCTGGCGGTGCGATTTGATATTGGTAAGCATTTCCCACACCGCCACCCGAGAGACCGGGTCGAGCCCGGTAGTGGGTTCATCCAGAAAAAATATTCGCGGACTGTGCACCAAGCCGCGCGCGATCTCCAACCGCCGCCGCATGCCGCCGGAGAGTGTCTTGGTTTGCGCCGAGCGCCACTTGGTCAGGTCAACCACTTCCAGCAGTTCATCAATTGTGGCCTTGCGCTTTTTGGCCGGGACGTCGTACAGCTTGGCGTAAATGTTCATGTTTTCCTCGATCGTCAGATCGAGGTCGCTCGTCAGCGCCTGAGGGATTACGCCGATGGTGCAGCGAACGCCATTGGGATCCTTACTGACATCATATCCGGCAACGCGGGCTGATCCGGCAGTGATCGGGATGAGCGTGGTCATCATGCGGATCAGCGTGGACTTCCCTGCGCCGTTGGGACCGAGCAGCCCGAAGATTTCTTCCTCCTTCACGTTGAAGGAGACGTTATCGACTGCAGTGAAGTCGCCATACTTTTTGACAATGTGGTCCACTTCGATGGCATTGCCCGGGTTGATGGGCTTGGCGCGCCCGTCTGTTGCGGGCTCGCGTGCTCCGGAAGCGCCATTCGATTTGAAGTCAGCAACCATGGTTCGCCGTCAAACTGAAATCATCAATCTGAAATCTGAAATTGAGATCACTGGCGTTTCTCCGCTGGCGAGCCGTTCGAAGCCGAGGCTTTTAGCTGCTCCGGTGACACGAGAACCTCCGCCGTCATTCCGGGCACGTATGCTCCCTTAGGATTGTCCAAGCGGACTTTGAGCACGATGGTCCGGATATCGCGCTTGCGCCGGCTGACGTCGCGCTGGGTAGCGAAATCGGCCTCCGGAGCTTTGAAGAACACTTTGCCGGAGGTGATGGTGCCGCCGGGCAGACGAATGCGCAGCGTGTCTCCCAGGCCGATGTGGTCGGACTCGGTTTCCGGAATCGCGGCGCGCACCCAGGTGTCGCTTAAGTCCACGAGAGTGACAATGGGCTGGCCCGCGGTCAGGACTTCGCCTTCGCGGGCGGCGCGAACCGACACGGTACCACTCAGAGGCACGTAAACCTTGGTGTAGCCCAGACGGACTTCCGCTTCCTTGAGTTGGGCTTCCGCGTTGGCCAGTTGCCCCCGCGTCGATTGCACCGTGCTGGCGGCCGCGTGGGCCTGATGAATGTTGGCGAGCGCGGCGTTCAACTCAGCTTCAGCCGCGCTCACCTGGTCCTTCAAAGATTGCACCGTCGCCGACTGCGCCTTCAGATTACTTTCCGCCTGCACCCGGTCCTGGTCGGATGCGACTCCCTGCTTCGCCAGTTCGATCATGCGGCGACTGTCACTCTCGGTGCGTTGCAGCGTGGCTTCCGCCTGCAGAAGCTGGGCGCGGGCCGCCTCCAGTCTGGCCTGGGCATTCACCACATTACTCGAAGTCGAACCGTGGGTCGCGGCGCTGGTGGCCTGGCTGGCTGAAACCTGGGAACGCAAACTGTCGATCATGGCCGCGGCGGCGCGGGCTTCAGCCTCCAGTTCCGACGGGTCGAGTATCGCGATCAGGTCTCCCTGCTTGACTTGCGTGCCTTCGTCCACCAGCAGCTTGGAAATCCTGCCCGGAATCTGCGGGCTGATGATGATCTGATTGGAATCCACGGTGCCGATCAGCACCAGATCGCTGGAGCGCGGCGTCGAAACCAGGTAATAGGCGGTCGCCGCGACCAGGATGATCCCGAGAATAATCAGAAATTTATTGCGTGCGCTCAATCTCGTTCTCCTTCAGGCTTCGCTCCCTGGCAGAACAACGCTGCCGAAATGAAATCCAGCACCGCGGCCCGCCGTGTGGCAATAAGCTCCGGAGATAGGGGGTCGGCGCCGCTCACCATTCGCATTACCGGTGCGTTAATGAAATAAAAGACAACGACCGCGATGATCGAAAGCAAATATTGTTCCGGATTGCCTGGTCGAAACTGGCCTTTGGCTTGGCCCTCTTTGATTGTCTCAGCAAGTTTGCCGGCAAGAGGGCGGAAGTATTGCTTCACTATGCGCTGAAACTGGGCTGACCCTCCCCGGCCGGCGCGCATCATCTCTCCTTGAACAATGCGGGGATAGCGCGCGTGGCTGGCGATGTAGTCGAAGTGTCCTCCGGCATAGGCCAGGATCTTCTCGCGAGGGGGCAGGTCAAGCTCCAGAATCTTCAGAAGCGTACTGGTCAAACCGCCGAACGCCTGGTCGAGCACAGCGCCGTAAAGCGTGTCTTTGTCCTTGAAGTAGTAATACAGCAGGGCTTTGTTCACTCCGGCGGCACGAGCGATCGCGTCAGTACGCGCTCCGGCCACACCTTCCCGGGAGAATTCCTGCACGGCCGCTTCCAGGATGGCAGCACGGCTTTCCTCGGGGCGGCCCCGGGAGCCCATGCGCGGTTTGGATAAAGCAGCTTTCATGTCCGGCCCTCGACTTAATTAACCAGTTAGTTAGATTATAGCGGACTGCCGCCCCTCTCGTAAATTTATTTGCACACCCGTAACGACTACAATCCGGGTGGTTTCAGCTCACCAGGGAGAACCATGAAATATCGGAAACTCGGCCGGACCGGTTTTGAAGTCAGCGAAATGGCGCACGGGCTTTGGGGCATGAGCGGCTGGACGGGCTCGAGTGACAAGGAGTCACTCGCGGCCTTGCAACTGGCGACCGATCTGGGATGCAACTTCTTCGACACCGCCTGGGCCTACGGCGACGGCAAGAGCGACGGCCTGCTGGGCGAAATTCTGTCGCGAAATAGTTCTCCTCCCAACCCAGCCAAGCGCTTGTATGCGGCTTCGAAGATCCCGCCGCTAAACGGAAAGTGGCCGGCCCGGTCCGTGTACAAGTATCAGGATGTCTTCCCCGCGGCGCATGTTTTGAAACATGCCGACCTGATTCGGAAAAAACTCCGGGTGGACTCCATCGATCTATTGCAGTTTCATGTCTGGGACGACAGTTGGACCGACGTGCCAGAATTTCGCAACACGGTGGAGAAGCTCAGGCGCGACGGCATCATTCGTCATTTCGGTCTCAGCCTGAACCGCTGGGAACCCGAGAACGGTCTCAAGGCTCTGCGCACCGGCCTGGTGGACGTGGTGCAGGTGATCCACAACATTTTCGACCAGTCGCCCGAGGACCATCTCTTTCCGGTTTGCCAGGAGCTGAACATCGGTGTGATCGCGCGCGTTCCGCTCGATGAGGGCAGCCTGGGCGGAAAGATGACTCTGGAAACAAAATTTCCCAAGGGCGACTGGCGTGCCATGTACTTCGGTCCGAAGAACCTGCCCCCGACCATCGAGAGGGTGGAGAAATTGAAGGCCGTGCTGCCGTCAGGAATGACGCTGCCACAGATGGCACTGCGCTACATTCTGTCTTACCCGGCGGTAAGCACCATCATTGTGGGCATGAGAAAGCCGGAGCATGTGCGGCAGAACATCGCGGCCAGCGACGCCGGCCCGCTCGACCAGGCGCTGCTGCACAAGCTGAAAGCTCATCGTTGGGACCGCAAGCCGCAGCCCTGGGCAGATTAAGATTGATTGTGTGGGGATTGATTGTGTGGGACCGGGTCTTCGACCCGGTCGGGCGGCCCAAGGGGCCGCTGGTTTATGCTGCCGAAGTACAACTATCGCCGCCGCCTTCCCCACATCCAAAAAGACTATCGACCAATCTTCATTACCTTCAGCACCGACCACCGATGGCAGCTTCCAACCAAGGCCAGAGACATTGTTCTCGAATGTTGTCTCAAGGAAAACGGCAGCAAGTTCGACTTACATACCGCGGTTGTCATGCCGGATCATGCCCATCTTTTGTTGAGTCCTCTGCGGAATGTGGATGGATGGAACTTCAGTCTGCCGCAGATCATGCATGCTATCAAGGGTGTCTCGGCCAGGAGGATCAACCTGCTCCTCGACCGCCGTGGTCCGGTCTGGCAGGAAGAATTCTTCGATCACGTCTTGAGATCGAATGACAGCCTTACGGAGAAGGCTGACTACATCTGCCAGAATCCGGTGCGAGCGGGATTGGTCAAGACGGAGAGCGAATATCGATGGCTATGGAGAGGGAGCATTCCTGTCATTTAACTCCAAACCCAGCGGCCTTTCAGGCCGCCTGACCGGGTCGGAGACCCGGTCCCACACGACCTTAGGAGCCGCCGGCTATGGATGGCACCAGCAGGACTTCATCTCCGTCCTGGAATGCGTATTTGCTCCCGCCCAGGAAGCGGATGTCTTCTTCGTTCACATACACATTCAGGAAGCGGCGGATTTCTCCTGATTCATCCCGCAGATGAGGCTTGAGGTCGGGGAATTGTTGGTCAAGCGCGGTAAACAGTTCTCCCAGGTTAGCGGCAGAGCAAGTTACGCGCGCATTGCCCGCGGTCAGCCGGCGCAGCGCTGTAGGAATCTGAACCGTGATGTTCATCTACGCCCCCACCGGCTCTGGGACGTCCAAGTTTCGACCATCTTTCTCAGAAGCATTCTGCGTTCGTTCCATGTACTTCTCGAACTCGGCGACCTTGGGCGCAATGGGTTCTTCGAGTTCATACTTGCCTGCGAGCGCATCGGTGGTCTTCAAGCCGTTGCCGGTAATGCAGAGCACGGTAGTCTCGTCGGGCGAAATGCGTTCCTGGCGATACAGCTTGCGCGCGCTGCCGACAGTCACGCCGCCAGCGGTCTCGGTGAAAACTCCCTCCGTCTCCGCCAGCAACTGGATGCACTCCACCAGTTCGGGATCAGAAACATCCTCCGACCAGCCGCCGCTCTGGGTGATGACCTTGATGGCGTAGTGCCCGTCGGCGGGATTGCCGATGGCCAGCGAGCGCGCAATGGTCGTCGGCTTCTGCGGCTCGATGTCCGTGTTGCCGGCCTTGACGGCGGTCGAAATGGGAGAGCAGCCCGTGGCCTGTGCGCCAAAAAACTTCACCGGCCTGGCTTCAACCAGTCCCAGCAGGACGAGTTCGTCGAACGCCTTCTTGATTTTGACAATCAGCGATCCGCCCGCCATCGGAACCACGACGTTGTCGGGCAAACGCCAGCCCAGTTGTTCGGCGATTTCGAAGCCAACCGTCTTCGAGCCTTCCGCGTAATAGGGACGCAGATTCACATTGACGAACCCCCAGGGCCGCTCGTCCGCGATCTGGGAGCACAGGCGATTGACCTGGTCGTAGCTTCCCGAAATGCGTATCAGCTTGGCGCCAAAGATCTGTGTGCCAAGAATCTTGGCGGGTTCGAGATCGGCGGGAATGAAGATCACGGCCTTGAATCCGTTGCGAGCAGCTTGCGCTGCGACTGAGTTCGCCAGGTTTCCCGTGGAGGAGCAGGAGACGGTATCGAATCCGAAATTGCGGGCCTGGGACAAAGCCACTGCCACGACGCGGTCCTTAAAACTCAGGGAGGGTTGACAGACCGCGTCGTTTTTCAGATAGAGGTGCTTCGCGCCCAGCTTGTGAGCCAGACGTGGCGCCTCCAGCAGCGGGGTAAACCCGGCTGGAACCGTGGGCTGATAATTTACGGGAAGAGGCAGCAGATCGCGATAACGCCACATGCTGGCCGGGCCCTGGGCGATCCGCTCACGGGTAAAGACGGGCCGCACGGCTTCGTAGTCGTAGAAAACTTCCAGGGGAGAGAAACAATCGTCGCAGATGGAACGCGGCTGGTTTCCCCAGCTCTTACCGCACTCCCGACAGCGTAATTCGTGTGTCATTGAGCCACTCGCTTCGGAGTGGCCTGGGGACGAGCCGTTCAGAAAGTGCCCAGAAACGCGAAATCCTCTTTCCCTGACAGACAAGCCTGAGAGGAAAAGAGGAACGAGATGCTAAAAATTCGGCACCCCGAATCTCATGTTCCCCCTGTGTAGGGCGAGAGTTGACACCGGGCGACCAGAAAATCAATTCCGATCCGGTTGTCGTGGCTTCGTAGGGCTCGTCCCTCAGCCACTCTGCATGAAATCCAAGGTCTGCTCCGTAGAGCAAACTTGAAGAATGGTACCGGGCGGGCCCGGGGTTCGTCAAGGTCTTTGGGGCGCCCTCAGTTGATGTCTTGGTGAGAAACTCGGGACTCCAATCCAACCAACGTACGTTGCTATACTTACGCCGGACGGTGCTCCGGAATGTCAGAGCAGGTATTGGGTCTCAGCATCAATCAGATCATGGCGTACACCGCTATTGCCAACGTGGGGCTGGTGGTGGTGCTGGCTGCGGTCAATATCTACTACGCCGGACACGCCAAGCGACAGGCGGATGCGGCCAGAGAGCAGGTGGCCGCCTCCAACCGGCAGTCAGAGATTGCGGCAGAGACACTGGCTCTCGTGCGCAAGCAGATGGATCAGCAAGTCCGCACGGACGTGGCTTCTGTGACGCTGCAGCTCAAGGTCGCCATCCACGTGATTGAAGATTGGCTCAAGCGGATCGCGCCGGAAAGGCATCCGCAGCTGCCGGACCAGATTGTCATCCTCCCCGCCGATTTTAGCCTGGCCACGCAACGCGCTCATTCGATTGACCCCATCGCCGCGGAAAACATGGGAGCGGCCGCGCTGTACGTTACCGAGGCTGAAACCAATCTGAAGATCCTGAGGACGGTGGAGGCGGGTTCCCAGAATGCGAAGGAGGTGCTGGAGAAGGCCGCCAAGAGCCTGAATACCGCCAAGTACAAGCTGTCCGTCGCCCGCACCCGATGGGAATCGGTGGCCTAACCGTCTTGACCGCCGGGATGGCGCCAGCGCATAATTACGGCCTTGGAAGTCCCATGGCTTTCCGGATGAAAGCCCACATCCACCTTCCCCCCAAGCAAAAGGCAGCCGTGCCAAGTTCCGTCAACCGGAACAGGGAGATTTTCAGATGACCGAAGAAGCCAACAAGCGTATCGGCGATTACCAGATTCTTGACGAGTTGGGCAGCGGGGGAATGGGACGGGTTTGGCGGGTGCGCAACGTCATCACCGACCGCATTGAAGCCATGAAGGTTCTTCTTCCCGACCTGGCGGGGCGACAGGAACTGGCCGCGCGTTTCCAGCGCGAAATCAAACTCATGGCCAGCTTAAACCATCCCAACATCGCAGCCCTTCGAACTGCGTTCACCGCCGACAACCAGTTGTACATGGTGATGGAGTACGTCGAAGGCACCAACCTGGCGGACAAACTGGAGAAGGGCCCAATCACGGTGAACGACGCCGTCAACTACATCAGCCAGGTGTTGAGCGCAGTCAGCTATGCGCACCAGCAGCACGTCATTCATCGCGACATCAAGCCTGCCAACATGATGCTGACGCCGCAGGGCGTGATCAAGCTGATGGACTTCGGCATTGCCCGCGCCGGTGAAGAGCGCAGTCTGACCATGACCGGCACCACCATGGGCTCGTTGAGTTACATGTCTCCCGAGCAGGTGAAGGGAGAAGCCACCGATGCGCGCTCCGATTTGTATTCGGTCGGCGTGTCGCTGTACGAATTCGTGACCGGGCAGCGTCCCTTCACAGCCACCAGCGACTATTCGATCATGGCGGCGCACGTCAAAGAGGCGCCCAAGCCGCCCGTCGAACTGCATCCCGGATTACCCGCGGCGCTGAACGAAATTATTCTCATGGCCATCGCCAAGGACCCGGCGCAACGATTTCAGACGGCGGATGCCTTCCGCAATGCTCTGAGCTCGGTGCCGGTGACCGCATCCCCCACTCCCGCTGCGCTCGAAGCCACCACAGTAGACTCGATGGCAGCGTTGCCCAATGTGCCGGCTGCGCCCGCGGCAACTCCAGCCCGTCCGGTTTCCGCTCCGGTTTCGGCTTTGAAGGGGCCTGCGGCCCCACCTTCGACCCCTGGTCCGGTTCCGATGCCGCCGCCTTCCTCTGGGAGTGGTCATCGGGGCTTGTACATGACGCTGGGAGCCCTGATTGTGCTCGCGGGCCTGGTGGTCGCCGGAATCTATGTACCGCGGACCAGCAAGACCCATGCGAAAGCCCCGGATGCGAACTCGGCGCCCATGAGTGCGGATAGCACCGCGCCCAGCGCCACACCGAGTGACGCCCAGCCCAGCCAGGCAGCGCCTTCGGATGCTGCAGCCGCCGGCGCGATGAGTTCGGATTCGTCGCAACCGCCCGCCGCACCCACCGCCACCACTGCCTCCGTGGACAACTCGAGTGCGATGCAATCCGCTCCCGCTCCGCCCGCGGCTCCCGAGACGGAGAAGCCAGTGCAGAGCGGTCTGACCCCGGCCAAACCCAGCCACGCCCTTGCCAAGAAGCTGAGGGCCCAGAACAGCAGTCCTTCAGGCGATATGAGCGCTCCTCCGCAGGGCGATAACGGAATGGCTGCACCAGATGCCGCAAGTTCTTCAGTCGACGTGGAAGAGTTGGAACAAACGGTTGATCAGCTTTCCAACCGCGCCGCCGCCGTTAACAGTGGCCTGGATCGTCTGCAGCAGGAGCAGGGTGCCGCCGGCTACGGGCTTCGCGGTGACATGGTTGCCCGCCAGGCCAGTATGAAAGCCAACCTCTTCAAGGCTGAAGAGGCGATGCAACACCACGATGCTGCCAGGGCGAAGAAATACGCGGATCTGGCAGGGAAAGACCTGGAAGTGCTGGAGCGCTTCCTGGGCCACTGAGGCACTGTCATCCTGAGCGCAGCCACTTCGCGAAGCGAAGCGGCTACTCCGCTCAGCATGACAGGTTCCTACCGGCTGTACTGATTTCTCTTCTTCTCTTCGTGCCGCTCCTGTCCTAGCTGGATCAGGCGCTCGATCAATTCCGGATAGGCCAGCCCCGATGCCGCCCACAGCTTGGGATACATGCTGATCGCGGTGAACCCTGGCATGGTGTTGATCTCGTTGAGGTAAATCTTCCGGTTTTTGGGGTCCATCAGGAAATCCACTCGCGCCAGGCCGGAACAGTCCACGGCCTTAAATGCGCTGATCGCCAGTTCCTTAACTCGCCTGGTCTCCGCCTTGGTAAGCTTTGCCGGAATGATCAACTGCGATCCTTCGTCAACATATTTGGCGGTGTAGTCGTAGAACTCCTTGCCCGGAACAATCTCGCCTGGCACGGAAGCCTCGGGTTTATCGTTGCCCAGCACCGAGCACTCGATTTCGCGGGCCTTGTGCTTCTTACCGCCCACGCCTTCCTCGATCACGATCTTGCGATCGAATTTGGCGGCTTCTTCCATCGCCGGACCCAGTTCCTTGCGGTCGCGCGCCTTCGAAATTCCCACTGACGATCCCAGATTGGCGGGCTTCACGAATACCGGATACTTCAGCTTTCCTTCAACCAATTTCCGGACCTTCTTCGGCCCCGATTCCCAGTCAGTGCGCAGCACGGTGACGTGCTTCACGATGGGCAGTCCAGCGGCCCGGAACAACGACTTCATGACGTCCTTGTCCATGCCGGCGGCGGAGCCGAGCACGCCCGCGCCCACGTAGGCAATGTCTGCCAGTTCGAACAATCCCTGGATGGTCCCGTCCTCGCCGAAGGTCCCGTGCAGGACAGGGAAGATGATATCCACATTGATGGCCCGGTCGCTGGCCCGCCGGGTCAGGGCCTCGGTCTGGAATGCAGCCAAAGACCCGCCGGGACGCTTCGGTTCCGGTGGAACCACCACCGCCTGCCCGGTAGCCAGGACTGCGGCCCCAGGGGTGGCCTCGGGGTCGCCCGCCCGCAGATGGGCTGGAGAATGCAATTGGGAACCGGACTCGCCAACTCCCTTTCCCTGCAACAACCGTTCGGCGTCGGCCGCGGTCAACCAGCGTCCTTCCTTGGTAATGCCGATGGGTACCACCTCAAACTTGGCTTTATCAATGGCATTGAAAACCGACGCGGCCGAGAGCAGCGACACCTCGTGCTCTCCGCTGCGTCCGCCGAAAAGGATACCGACGCGGAGTTTCTTCATGATAGGGGCTTGATTAGACCTCTCCATTCTTGCACAATGTCATACCGTCCGGGTTGACGAGGGCTGCACCCCCGAGCAGGCCCCGCCCAGGCTGGGACCGGGAAGTTTTTTTGGTCCTGATTCTTTTGTCAAAGGGAAATTCTGCCATGCGAAAAGCAACATCCTTAGCCGCGTTATTCTGCCTCTTTGTTGCACTTCAAGCGAGCGCGCAAGTGCCGCCGGCTCCCGGGGCGCCATCCCCCACGCAAGGACGCAAAAAAAGGGTGGCCATAATGGACTTCGACTACGCCACTGTGCACGGCGGCGTATCCTCAATTTTCGGACAGGACGTGGACATAGGGAAGGGAATCTCGGACCTGATGGTGACCAACCTGGTGAAAGATGGAAGCTATTCCGTGATCGAACGGAAGGCCCTGGACAAGATCATGGCCGAGCAGAATTTTTCCAATAGCGACCGCGCCAACCCAAACTCGGCGGCCAAACTGGGGAAGCTGTTAGGTGTGGATGCCATTATCGTGGGCAGCATCACCACCTTCGGCAACGAGACCAAGAACATAGGCTTGGGCGGGGCGGGCAACGCGCTCGGTGGTTTTGGCCTCGGGGGCTTTGGCCACAAAAAGTCAAAGGCCATCGTGGCACTGACGGCACGCCTGATCGATGTGGACACCGGCGAAATCATGGCAGTGGCAGAGGGCCGCGGCGAATCCAAGCGTGAAAGCACTTCATTCCTGGGTGGAGGCGGTCATTGGGCGGGATCGGGCGCGGGCAACGTCGACTTCGGCAGTAGCGATTTTCAGAACACCATTATTGGCGAAGCCGTGAAGGCCGCCGTGGACCAGACCAGCACGCAGGTGATTGCGGACAAGGACAAACTCGTAACTCGCACCGTCGTGGTCGAGGGTCTGATCGCTGCGGTCGACGGTGGACAGATCATCCTTAACGTGGGATCGAAGGCGGGTGTGAAGGTCGGCGACCAGTTGAACGTCGAGCGTGTGTCCAAGGAAATCAAAGACCCCTCCACGGGCAAAGTGATCCGGCGCATAGCCACTCCGGTTGGTGTGGTGAAAGTCACCGACGTCGACGATATTTCCGCGGTTGCGACTACGGTTTCGGGAACCGGATTCAAGACCGGTGACGCTGTAAAAACAGTCACACAGTGACAAAATGCGGGGCAGGAAGGAACCGGCAGGGGCGGCCCGTTCCTTCCTCGGCTCCCTATGCTTCAATCTGTTCGGCCCCTTCTTGAAACAGCCAAGATCTACCGGTTCAAGTGGAGGTGGTATGCGAGTGATTAGGTTTGCTCACGCCCTGGTTGCGGTCTTCGCTGCAATTCTTCTTACGGTAACTGTCCTGACCGCACAGCAGAAAAGTCCTTTGACCAATGCCGACGTCATCAAGATGGTGAAATCCGGTTTGGCAGAGACGACAATAGTGGCGGCCATCGCCGCCAATGACACTCAGTTCGATCTCTCCTCAACCGGACTGCAGTCGCTGAATCAGGCCGGAGTCAGCAGCAAGGTGATCCGGGCGATGCTGGCGGCAGAAGCCAAGAAGAAGAGCGCTGCCGAGGCAGCGGAGAATTCTCCGGCTGCGCAGGCGCCACCCGCCGCGCAGGATTCGGCCCCGGACGCAGCGTCAGGCATGGGCCCCCAAGGCATGAGCCCGCAGGGAATGCCGCAGGGGATGTCATCCGATCAAATGCAGCAGATGCAGCAAATGATGGCCAACATGCCACCTGAGATGCGGGAGCGTATGCAGGCCTCCATGGCCCAACGCAACGCAAAGAGGTCCGGAAGGGGAGGTGGATCGGCTGGCTCAGCCAACTCGATTCCCGCTCATGCCGGTGTGACCGTTCCGTTGGATAGCGCCCTCTATACTTCATTCATGCGGCTGAAGACCCAGCCCGGGTATCACATGGTCATGAGCATGCAGACCAGCGATCCCAGGATGGCGCAGATGGCCCAGAGCATATTCAGTCCGGGGGAATTGGTGGTCGAGGGCAATACACGCCAATACACCATGCACTACAAAATGCAAGCCACGGACGTGCCGGGAACGGTGGATGACTGGGAGATTCGCGCGGTGGTGCAAAACGGACGCGCGGCGCGGCTCATTACTTCACCGGCGGTGCCTCGGTTACTGAAGGAAGCGGAGGAAAAGGCAGCTCGCGATCTGGCGGAGTTGGACCGCATGGCCGCGACTTCGATCGCTCGTGCCGCGGCAGAAGGACCTATGGGCGCGATTGGCGCAGGAATGACTGCCGCAAGCGTCGCAATGGCGCATGCGGAAGCTCCCAAAATGCTGAAGAAGGAGCGGGATATGTTTTCCTGGCAGTGCCGTGACGTCCCTTCGAGCGACGCGTCGGGCAATCAACCCAATCCCAACCTCACCGACCTGCACCCCATCGGCGACCAGAACGTAAACGGCGCGATGGCGGACGGCTATGAGTTCTACGATCACGAAAACGAGAAGACCCAGGGCACGGTGCACCTGTTCGTGGCCAAGGACACCGGCTTGCCGCTGCGGATCGAGATGGTGGATGCGAGCGGCGTCGGCGGAATCCAGATGAACTACGGCCCGCTCACCGGTCCGGCCAATATTGAAATTCCGGCCTGCATGAAAGCCCACTAGCCACAGGCTTCAGGAAGAACGGCAGGGCACACGAATGACGAAATTGGCAGGTCTGGCACTGATTCCGATGTTCGTGGTTGCGGTCGCTTCCCAGCGGGCCGGCGCGCCGCAGGTCAACGTTCCGCAGACGAGCGTTTCTCAGTCCGCCGCGCAGCCGAATCCCGCGCCGAAGACCCCTCCGCTGAGCAATGCCGATATCGTCAAGATGGTGAAAGGTGGGCTGCAGGAGAGCACGATCCTCAGCGTGATCGCGGCGACGGATTGCGACTTTGACGTATCCGTCGATGGCTTGCTGGCGCTGAAAGAGGCCGGCATCAGCGACAAAGTCATTGATGCGATGTTGGCGGCCACGGCCAGGAAGCGGACCACGGCTCCCGCCGCCCCCATTGTGCCTGAAGCCGCGTTGCTCCAGAACGCTGGGGCGATGAGCATCTCGCCGGACGAGATGGCGCAGTTGTCTCCGGCCCAACGTCAGCAAATGGTAGCCGCGATGAGTCAAATGGCCGGGATGAATGCCATGGGCGGGATGGGCGGGATGGCTGGTATGCCGGGAATGGCCAGCGGGCTGATGATGTCGCCGGCCGAGTTGCCCCAGATCAAGCTGCTGCTGGGCCCGGAGAAGAAGTTGATGGCCAGTTCGATGGCCCAGATGGCGCAGAGCACGATCAAGGGCATGCCGGGCGCGGCTGCGGGGTCGACGTTGCAGAGTTTCGCGACTCAAGGGCTCACCTTCGCCGCCATCGCGGGCGGCGGCATGTTCGCCGCACCGGCCATCGGCATCGCTTCCGGCATGATGGGAGGAATGATGGGCGGTCATCACGGCATGCCCACGACCACATATATCTGGGCACTTCCCCGCCGTTCCGCTTCTTACGTGATGCCCACCACCCTGCCGAAATTTGAGCTGGAGTTCGGCGATATCACCGGCCTTGATCCCGACGCCTACGAGCCTGCGCTGGTCCACTTGCCCCAGACCACGGACAATTGGAGGCTGGTGGGCGCCACCAAACAGAAGATGAGTTACATGGGTTCGGGAGAGCAGCAATCCATGATCGACGAAGAGCGCACACCGCTAAAAGTCACCCGCATGGAGCGCGGCCATTTGCAGATCGAGCCGGCGGCCCCGCTGGCGCCGGGAGAATACGGAATCGTGCTGCGCCCCACCAAGGCCCACAAGCCCAAGAAGGGTGTGTCCCGGTCTCAAGCCCAGCAGGGAGTCTTCTACTCCGTATGGGACTTCTCGCTTCCCGGCGAAACCGCGGACGTAGTTCCCGCCAAGAAGCACTAGTTGCGGCACTGCCCTGCTCGCCGTTTTCTTCAACTCGAAGCAGAAGTGTCATACAATGCTCACGCCTACCCCCGGGGCTCCAGCAAATCTCAACCAAGCCCCCGTCCGTTTATGGAGACATGATGGCAACTGCTGCTGCAACTCCCGGCAATCGCGCGAAGTTTGCCACCAGCGTTCCCGGACGCCGCTTCGACAACCTTTTCTTTTCGGCCATGGCGCTACTCATACTGGCCACGGTTTTTCTGGGATTCGCACGCACCTACTACCTCGCGGGGATGATCCATGCCCCACTGCCCGCCTTTATCATTCACGTGCACGGCGCGGCGTTTTCCTGCTGGATCCTCTTGCTGGTCACGCAAACCGCCCTGGTCTCTGCCGGACGCGTGGATATCCATCGCCGCCTGGGCGTACTTGGTTTTCTTTTGGCCTGTTCGATGGTAGTTCTCGGTGTCCTGGCGGGTACCAATGCTCTGGCCAGAGGCTTCACGCCTCCCGGGTTGGATGCCGCGACTTTTTATGTCGTGCCGATGACGGACATGCTGATTTTTGGGACGCTGATCTACTTCGCTTTCCGCAGTCGCTCCGATTCCCCGGCGCACAAGCGGCTCATCCTCATTGCTACGATTGCGCTGCTGATCGCCGCCATCGCGCGCTGGCCCTTCGCGGTTTTTCTGGGAAAGCCCATCGCAGCCGGACTGTTCTCCTACGTCTTCTTGCTCATGCTGGTGGCTTACGACCTGTGGTCAATTCGGAAGGTCCATCGCGCTACGCTCTGGGCGGGCGGATTCCTCATCCTGGTGCAGCAGATACGAATACCCATCGGCCAAACCGCCGCCTGGCATGCCTTCGCCAGTTGGGCAAGGTCGCTGGGAATCTAGTTCCCAACGTGGCAGGGCAGTGCGGTCCGCTGAATGACATTCTGACCTAAAGCGCGCCGCGCCCACCCAGCTTGGCGGGGACCACGGTTCGTGCCGGGAAATGCAACACCGCCGCATGGCGATTCATGGCGGTTGCCGCCTGGGTGCGGCGGTTGCCCTCGAGGCTGTTGAAATCCAGGGTGGTGACGGTATGTTCACACAAAGCGCACTTGAACGTGGTGCCGCCGTTCATCGATTTGGTGGTGTAATATCGCACCCCTTCATTGTAGTCCTTCCGTGCGGCGGCGCTTACGGGCATTAGGTGAGCGACTTTAGGGTAAAAACCTTGTGTGGGTCGGACAAGAGTGTCCGACCCACACTTCTTTACAGGATCTTCTTCCCGAACGCCGACTGCGCCAGCTCTACGGCAAGATCCGCGGTGCGGTTGTGCTCGTCAATAACGGGATTTACCTCGACGATCTCAAAGCTGAGCATGCGGCCGTGGTCGGCGATGATTTCCATGGCCAGGTGGGCTTCGCGATAAGTCGCCCCGCCGCGGACCGGTGTACCCACGCCGGGCGCATCTTCGGGATCGATCCAGTCCATGTCGAGGGAAACGTGATAGCCGGCGGTGCCGCGTCCGGCCAGGCGCAGCGCCTCTTCCATTACGGTGCGCATGCCGCGCTCGTCGATATCGCGCATGGTAAAGACGCCGATGCCGGCGCGGCGGACATTTTCCTTTTCGACAGCATCAATGTCGCGCACGCCCACGAGCACACAGTTCTCCGGTTTCACCTTGGGTGAGAAATCGAAGATGTTGGCCAGCTCGGCAGGCCCCAATCCCATGGTGGCGGCCAGAGGCATGCCGTGGACGTTTCCACTGGGTGAGCTCTCGGGTGTGTTGATGTCGGTGTGAGCGTCAATCCAGATCAATCCAATTTTCTGGTTCTGGCGGCGATAAAACTCGGCCACTCCAGCCACCGTTCCCGCCGCCACCGAGTGGTCCCCACCCAGTACCAGAGGAACCTTGCCTGCCTCCAAAGTCTTCATCACCAGCTCGGCGTGCTTGGTGCAGGTGGACGTAATCTCCTTCAGATACTTGGCGTGGGGGTTGCCTTGCTCCTTCTGTTCGGCGATGGCAACGGAAACATTGCCCGCGTCCTCGACCACATGCCCCAGGGCCTCGAGCCGCGCCTCCAGCCCGGCGACCCGCACCGCAGAGGGGCCCATGTCCACGCCCCGGCGCGACTGTCCCAGGTCGAGCGGCACCCCAATCACCCGAATTTTCCTGGGAACGATGTTGGACGAGGATGCGCTTGCAGGGGTCATAGGTCTTAGCTAGCTCTGAAAGTTTTCAGCCCCAGACGAACCTCTGAGAACAGGGAACTTTCGACTGACAACTGAGAATAAATCCCAATCCGCCGCTATGTGCCGAGCCAGCGGACGTCGCCAGTTCGGCGCTCTCCGCGTGCTCGGCGGTGAAAGATCTTAGGGGTAGAGGCGATTCAACATTCGTGGAAACGGAATCGTCTCCCGTACATGCTCCAGCCCGCAGATCCAAGCCACGGCGCGTTCAATCCCCATGCCGAAGCCGCCATGCGGCACGCTGCCGAATTTGCGCAGGTCAAGGTACCACTTGAAGGCTTCTTCAGGAAGGCCGTTCTCGTGAATGCGCCGCACCAACAGATCGTAGGATGCCATGCGCTGCGAGCCGCCGATAATTTCTCCGTAGCCTTCCGGCGCCAGCACGTCCACGCAGAGCGCCAGCTCCGGCCGTTGCGGATCGGGCTCCATGTAGAAGGCCTTCACCTGCGCGGGATAACGATGCACCATGACCGGCTTGTCGAACTGCGACGAGATGTAGGTTTCATCAGGCGATCCCAGGTCGCCGCCCCATTCGAAGTTGTTCTCCAGAGCGCCCTTGGCATGCGCTTGCTGCAACATCTTGACGGCCTCGTCGTAAGTGATGCGCGGAAACGGGGCCTCAATCTTTTCCAGTTTTGTGATATCGCGGCCGATGACTTGCAGATCGCTGCGCCGCTTCTGCAGGCAACGCTTCACGATAAAGCTGATTAAACCTTCAGCCAGGTCCATGAGGTCGTCGAGTTCGGCGTAAGCGACTTCGGGCTCGACCATCCAGAATTCTGTGAGGTGCCGGCGCGTCTTGGATTTTTCCGCCCGAAAAGTTGGACCGAACGAATAAACCTTGCCCAGTGCCATGGCCGTCGCTTCGATGTAAAGTTGCCCGGACTGCGTCAGGTAGGCCTGCTCGTCAAAATAATCGACCGGGAAAAGAGTGCTGGTGCCTTCGCAGGCGGCCGGAGTAAGAATGGGAGGGTCGGTCAGAACAAAGCCGCGCTCGTCAAAGAAGTCGCGCGCCGCTTTGATGATCTCCGCCCGCACCCGCAGAATCGC
>JAIQFF010000231.1 GCA_020073395.1 Terriglobia bacterium | reverse complement strand
TTTGGATCAAACGAATCGCCGCCGATTTTGAACACCCACGCGCCAATTCGGGTGCCTGCATGCAGATACACACGATCCGGAATTTTTCTGAAGTAAGCACCGATCCGCTGCGCGATGTCATACACAGTCAACGCGCCGATGCCCTTGAGGCTTCCTACCTCATCCTCCATGGCCCGGTGAAGTTCATCGAAGCTACTTGCTCCTGCGAGCTTGCGGCAGATTCCCTGAAGTCGCGCTTCGACCTGCTCGAGGAGCGCTCGCGGAATGCGCCGCTGATGAGGGTGACGTTTCCCGCTCGGCAGCTCACACAGCGCAGCTTTGCGGATTGCTTTGGAAGGACTGCGCTGGATTTCAAAGAAGCGCATTTCCTTCCGCGCATGGTCGCGATATTCGCGAATATAGTCACTCACAATTTCGTCGAGCGTCATGCGCGCCCCTGCTGCCTCGGGTTGAGTCCCGCGCGGATCTCGTCATCCTGAAATGTCGTTATGTCGTGGTCGGTGTTTTTCCAGAAGTATTCGGCATGTTCCGGAGCCGCGCCGTTCCATGCGTTCACTATCGTCTCCACGGTTGGATAGGACAGCGGTGTCCCGGTGAGTGTCGGATCATTCGAAGTGACCAGCAGAAGATCTAGGTCAACCGGGGCTCCTCCTGCGATACAACGCGGCCAGTCGATCTGCAGCATACCGTCGTGGCTAATAAGCACGCCTTCATCGGCCGTCTGCCGGACATTCCCATAACCCCGCTCGCGTTCGACGCGCTGCACCCATGCTTTCAGAAGCTCTTTAGGAGTTTCTCGTCCAGGGTTGCGCAACAATGCCACGCATCCCCACTCTTCGTTGGCGATTCGCCCCGTATTCTTGCGGAGTTCCTCGGCTTCCCACAGACGGAGGGCCTCGGTAATGAGATCGTCGGCCGACGTAATTGGGTGGGAGCAGCGTACTACTCTTGCCCGACCTGCCGGAGCGCTGCGGGAGAACACCATCGTATAGGTATGTCCGCGTCGCTTGCCCGACCGACGCCCATAACGAATCGGCGCTGACACCAGTTCGGACTGATTGCCACCGAGGCGCTCGTCGCGCCATTGTTGCCGAATCTCATCCTTATCCCACAGTAGTGAACCAATGACAAGAATTCCGGCATCGAGCCGCACAGGATCACTCCTCTTCAGTCTCAGCAGCCTCAACAGCCGCTGCCACCAACTCAGGCACAAAGGACGAGACATCCTGTATCACCACGAGTCCTTTCCGGGGGAGATAATAGTCGCGCACCGTGCGGTATTGATCGCCGAATTTGTCGTTGAACCTGTTTCGCAGCTCTACGTTGCGGCTCAAGACGCTCGCTATCGCCCGCCCGCCGTTGAAGAATTTCTGACCATGCTCCGTTCCCAGCACGTAGAGGTGCTTCTCCTTCTTCGTGTCATTTTCGGCCATCTCATAGAAATCCTTAAACAGAGAGTTCTGCCGGATGGACTCGGGGCCGCCCTGCCAGCGGATAAACTTGAATTCCGCGACACGCTGATTCGTCTCAAGATCAAAAGCCCGCCCCGTGTTTCCGGCGCCCAGCGAGACATACTCTATGATCTCGCCCGCCCGAAGAATGTGCGGAAGGCACAACAGTATTCCCAGAGCATGTATCACCACATTGATCTGACCTGCTAATTGCTTTACCAAACCGGCGGCTCCTAGAACTTCCGCCTTGGCTCCACTGGTCGAGACCACCTCCGCATACTTCTCCGCGGAAATACCTCTCACTGATTTTTCAATCTGATAGATGGTTTGAGTCAAATCCGCGCCGCAAAATGTTTGAAGCAGGTGTAGGGCTTCTGCGATGGCGATCTGCGGCTGCTTGGAAGTGTCGGCCATGATATCCAGCCAACTATACCGAAGTTCCTGCTGGATGGCTCTCACAGCAGATTTCGCGAATGATAACGTCCTTTATCATTCTACAAATAGCATGTTTTGTCGCATTCTCCGAGAGGCGCCCAATGTGCCAAGGATGGACTAAATACTATCAACACGAAAAAACATTTGCCAATTTGTGGCTTGTATTCCGATAAAGAGAGAGAGTTGTAGGAAAGTAGATCGTCAGTTTGCTTAACTCAGGATGAGGTTATGCTTTTGAGTTGAATCCTAGATGCCTACTTCTAAAAGAAGATCCAAGTCGGACGAATTCGAGACAGAATTCTGTCCGGTCGGTGGGCAAATGTTTTTTCGTGTTGATACGGTTGCTGGAAGTCATCGTGGTCTGCGTGGGTGCATTCAAAGATGACGATGCCAGTTTTTCAGTTTTGTTAGTTTTGACGAGGACTACCCAGCCGGTTGCCGATCATGTGCTTTGGTGCCCGCGGGGGCCGTCCTCAGACAATCGCAACCCTTTTCAATGTGGACACTGCCACGCTTTGCCCGGCGCTTGCGCCCGTTGATCCTGAGCATTGCCACTGGATTCAACTGACAGCGGAAGCCTAATCTGATAGAACTTTAGAGGCCTTTATGACATTAGTGAGAATGCAGTAACGATGCATCCGAACGAAGCCCGAACAAGGAAGGATCGTATTGATCCGGCCCTTGTAAAAGCAGGCTGGAGTTTGGCAGACGGCACGCAGGTTGGCTTGGAGATTCCTGTCGACGGCTATGATGCTGAACCTTGGAACGGTGTCACCGACTATTGCCTCTACCAGCCCAATGGCGAAGTTATTGCGGTGGTGGAAGCGAAGAAGCAGATCCGTGATCCAAACGTCGCCCGTGAACAAGCGCGCCACTACATCACTGAAATCTGTAAGCACCAGTCCTTTCAGCCCTTCGCCTTCTTAACGAACGGCCTTGAAACGTACTTTTGGGACGAGCAGTACGCCGCCCCAAGACTCGTCGCCGGTTTTTTCACCCTACCGGACCTCCAACGCCTCCTCTATTTGCGCCAGAATGCTACTGCTCTCAGTGCGACGCTTATCAATCCGCAAATTGCCGGACGCATTTACCAACAGGAAGCGATACGGCGGCTCTGTGAAGCCTTTACCAACGGCAAGCGCCGGGCGTTGATGGTTATGGCGACCGGAACCGGCAAGACCCGAACCACCGTCGCATTGATCGACTTGTTCTTCCGCGCCAACCAAGCCCGCAAGGTTCTCTTTCTTGCCGACCGTGACGCCCTGGTAGACCAAGCACTAAAAGACGGTTTCCACACTTTTCTGCCAAACGAGGCCAGTGACCGGATTTATACCCACAACATAGACAAAACCAAACGTCTCTACGTTGCCACGCTTCAAACAATCTCTCGCTGTTACGAACAATTCAGTCCGAGCTTCTTCGATCTGCTTGTTTTTGACGAAGCGCATCGCTCCATCTTTAACCGGATGAACGAAGTTATGGAGTATTTTGACTCCCGCATGATCGGGCTTACGGCAACACCTGCCGGTTTCATCGACCGCGATACGTTTCGTGTTTTCCATTGCGACGGCAAAACTCCGACAGCACTCTATACCTATGCCGAAGCAGTACAGGCGGGACATCTTGTTGATTTCAGTCTCTATCAGGCAAAAACCAGCTTCCAGCGCGACGGCATCAAAGGCGTTGATCTTTCAGAAGAAGACCAAAATGCCTTAATCGAACAGGGCATCGACCCGGACGACATCGACTATTCCGGCACCGACATCGAGCGTACCGTCAGCAATCGCGACACCCTGGTTAAGCAATGGGAAGAGTTTATGGAAGTTTGCTTCAAAGACCAGTCGGGGCAGCTCCCGGGCAAGAGTATCGTCTTCGCGATGACGCAGCCCCACGCGCAACGTTTGAGGCTCGTATTCGAGCAAATGTATCCGCAATATAAGAACCTTGTGGAGGTTACCACGTCCGACACGGAGCGTGTGCGCGACGGCAGCTATGGAGATGGGCTGATTACCAAGTTCAAGAAGAATGACCTGCCACGCATCGCGATCTCAGTGGACATGCTCGATACCGGCATCGACGTGCCCGAAGTTGTGAACCTTGCCTTTATGAAGCCCGTGCAATCGCAGATAAAACTGTGGCAGATGATCGGTCGCGGAACCCGCAATCACGAAACGTGCCGCTATTATGACCGTCTCCCGGATGGCCATAAGTCCGAGTTCAAAATACTGGACTTCTGGGACAACCAGTTCGACAGGCAAGCCGAGGACAAGGAGAAAGCCACGGTACCTGTCCTGGTGACCATTTTTAATACACGACTAAGAATGCTGGAAGACCTCATTCTTAATCAGGAGTCTCCCGAAGCGCTGCAAGTGAAGGCGGATCTACAAGAACAAGTGCGGCGCATTCCAACCGATGCTTTCACGGTCAGGAAAGTTCTCCCCGCAATTGAACAAGCATGGCAGCCCCATTTTTGGAGGCACAATAGCGCGGCAGACATCGAGTTTCTGAGGATGCAAGTCGCTCCATTGTTGCGCATGACGTCCGGCGTGGACGTTGCCGCCGAGACTTTCATCAGCAAGGTCGAACGGTTGAAGCTGCAAGCATTGCAAGGCAACCTCAATCCTGCCGATCTCCAATCTGTCGCCGACGATGTTGGCCGTCTCCCGGAGTTCGTCCACAAAGACCCCAGATACCAATCCCTCACGGAACTCTGTCTTTCGGACAGGCTTGCCAGTGCAACACCTGAGCAGTTGACCGAGGTCGGTAAGAAGCTCGCGCCACAGATGAAGAACCGAAAGGACAATCCAAGCGCGTTCTTAAAGCTCGATCTTCCTGATTTCATCGCAGCTAGCGGCTATATCACACTCAGTGAAGGCGGTGAGAGATTGTACGTGACCCAGTACCGGGAGCGCGTTGAGAAGCGTATCAACGACTTGGCCGAGAAACACCCCACCATCCTCGCCATCCAGCAGGGGCGGCAGGTCACCGAGTTGCAACTTGTTGCCCTCGAAAGGACGCTCCGTGAGGTCCTAAGCGCAAACGACGTTCTTCTCACCACGGATAATATCCGCAAAGCCTACGGCCTTAAGCTGAACAGCTTCTTGGGTTTCTTGCGTCATGTTCTTTCGCTCGACAACTTGCCCGATTACGGCACAGTTGTTCAGAAATGTTTCGATGACCACATTCAGCAGCACGCTTACAATGCTGATCAACTCCGGTTTCTGCGAGTGATGCAATCCGTTCTCGTGAAGAAGCGCCACCTTTTCCTTGCTGACCTCTATGAGGGCGATTTCACCGCCTTTGGTGACGACGCCGTTGAACGGATGTTCACGCCGCCGCAAATCAGCGAACTCATGGCCTTCACGCAACAACTCAACGCTTAAGGCCCTAACCCCATGCTTACCGACAGCCAACTGAAAAGCAATATCGACGCACTCTGGAACAAGATGCGCGACGGGGGGCTGCCTAACCCCCTCGATAGCATCGAACAGCTTTCTTTTCTCCTGTTCATGAAGCGGCTCGACGAAGAGGAGACCCGACGCGAACAGCAAATCGCTGTTCGTCGACAAGGATGGTAAACCAAAACCTGAATATCGATGGTCACAGTGGACCCAACGCACGGGAGATAACGCCCTGCAATTCATCAAGACCGAGGTCTTTCCGTTTATAAAGCAGATCGGCGGTAAGACATCCGGCTTCGCACAGCACATGGCGAATGCCGAATTTAAGATTAACAAGCCAACCCTTCTGCAAGAGGCCTGCGCAAGCCTGGATCAGCTGAAGGTGTCGCAACAAAATCAGGACGTCCAAGGCGATGTCTACGAATACATGCTCGGCAAACTGGGTGACGCCGCCGGGCGCAACGGACAGTTCCGAACCCCGCGCCACATCATTCGCATGATGGTTCAGATGATCGACCCGAAGGCGACGGAGCGCATTTGTGACCCCGCTGCTGGGACCGCGGGATTTTTAGTCAACGCCTACCAGTACATTCTAGAGAAACACACCAATCCGGCCAGTCTCGAATATGATGAGCAAGGTTTCCCTCACCACCTTACCGGCGAAACACTGGAACCGCAACAGCGCGAATTCCTCGAGACGAGGGCGCTGACTGGGTTCGACAACGATAGCGGCATGACCATGCTGCGCATAGGCGCGATGAACCTGATGCTGCACGGCATCAAGGAACCCAACTTCTTCTATACCGACACTCTCGGAAAATCGTTTGAAGAATCCAAGCGCTACGACGTTATTCTTGCAAACCCGCCGTTCAAGGGCGCAATCGACAGCGGGGATGTAAACAATACCCTCCCTGCCCGCTGCAAGAAAACAGAATTACTATTTCTTCACCTGTTCTTGCGTCTGCTCGACATGGGAGGACGATGTGCAGCAATTTCCCCCGAAGGTGTGCTCTTCGGCAGTAGTGGAGCGCACCTCGAGACCCGTAAGAAGTTGATCGAGGAAAACCGACTGGAGGCGGTCGTTTCTATGCCGTCTGGTGTCTTCAAGCCTTATGCGGGAGTCTCGACCGCGGTCCTGATCTTCACGCGCGGCGGCACGACGGATCGTATTTGGTTTTACGACATGGAACATGACGGCTTCAGCCTCGACGACAAACGTCAGCCGGTCGGGGAAAACGACATCCCCGATATTCTGGAATGCTGGAAAGAGCGCAGCAACCCGCCCTTCGCCGCAAACCGCGCTAACCGTCTGGATCAACTTCGCACCGCCATAGAACCTATGAAGCGGCGGCGCCTGCAGTTTCATGCGGAGATCAATCGCCTCACTTTTGAAAATGCCATCGCGTCCGCCGACGGTGAGACGACCTTAGCCAGATTGGAGGCGGACCGGCAAAGACTGGCGGCGCTGGAGGAGGAAATCCACCCATTACAGCGTGAGTTTAACCAACTCTCACGGCAATTCTGGGTGACCAAGGCCCAAGTCGTCGAGAAACGCTATGACCTTTCGCCGAGCCGCTATCGCCCGATGGAACAGGACGAAGAGTTCTACGAGCAGCCGTCCGTCACGCTCGGACGGTTGCAACGGCTCGACAGCGTGCTGTCA
>JAIQFF010000230.1 GCA_020073395.1 Terriglobia bacterium | reverse complement strand
CCAGGATGGACACGCCATACTCCGCTCGAGCGCCAGTGGGGAGGAACCGAGAGCATCACGCCGGAATTGTGGTTGGAAGATATCTGGGCAGGAAGACAGCGGAACACGCCTGATATCTGGCGCTATCCGAATTATCCCGGCCTATGGGCTTCAACGCAGCTGATGGCCTATTACAACTCCGTGGGCGGCTTATATATGGCGTGCAATGACGCCACGGGATTGCCGAAATTCATCGATCGGGTGATGGAGGATGACGGAGTCACACTGGGGCTGGCGCATTACCCCGGCACACGCGGGCCTGACGGAACGAAGCTGCCCTACGACGTTGTGATCGGCACGTTCCACGGCGACTGGTATGCCGCCGCGGAGATTTACCGGGATTGGGCGCAGAAGCAGGCGTTCTGCGGACGCAAGCTGGTTGATCGAAAGGACTGCCCAAAGTGGATTACCGATTCGGCTGTGGGGTTTGCGTTCCCGATGCGTGGCCAGGCCGACTGGGACGGCCCGCCAAAAGAGAACCCCGAATACACTCCCGCGACAAATGCTTTGCCGTATCTGGAAAAACTCGCCCAGGAACTTGAGAGTCCTCTCATGCCGTTCGTCTACAACTGGGAGCATCCCGGCCCATGGGTTCAGCCCGATGCCTTTCCGCCGCTCGGCGGAGAAGCGGCCATGCGCGAGTTCATGGCCAAGGCAAAAGAGAAAGGATGGTCTCCATTCCTTTATGGAGACAGCCTTTGCTGGGTCACGTGGCAGGGGAATACCGGCTACGACGGAATGCCGTATTTCCGGTCGCACGGGGGCGAGGCCGCTGTGGCTCGCAGACCGGACGGGACCTTCGTGGAAGATGTGTGGCCGTGGAGAAAGAACTATTGGGTGTGCGTTGGAACCGGGAAAGGACGCCAGATGATTCTGGACATGACACGGAAGATGGCGGAACTGGGGCCCAGTGTCGTCCAGCAGTTGGATCAGGGACCCGGCCCCGTGGCGTGCTACGCCGCCGACCACGGTCATCCGCCTGTGCCCGGGCCATGGATGACGGAAGGGTTCAAGAAACTGCTCAAGGCCGATGCAGAGATTGCCCGGTCGGTGAACCCTGGGGTGGCGATGGCATGCGAGGGAGCTCCGCCCGAGATCTACCTGCAGGATTTTCAGATCTGGGACGGCCGCATGAGGACAACTCCGCTGTACTCGTTTCTGTATCACGAATACTGCAATGGCCATGAAGGCTTCTTCGGGAATCGCGTGAACGATGAAGCTTTGCGGCTTTCGGTGGGCAGGGCCATCGTCTGCGGATACATGCTGAACTTCACTCTGCGCGATAAGGGGCTGATTGAATATGACTGGGATCAGGCATGGGCAAGGGCGATTCCGGATCAGGCAGCCATTCTCGACTGGGCGAAGAGAGCGAACCGCTTTCGCGCGGGAATCGCACGAGATTACCTTGTCTACGGGCGCATGCTGCGGCCCTGGACGGTGGGCAATGTGACACTTCGCGACCTCGGATGGGGCAAGGAGCCCCTCGTGCAGTCTGCGACGTGGCAAGCGGCCGATAGCCGGATCGGCGTTGTGTTGGCGAACTGTGCTGACCTTGGCGAGTCTCCCCGCGTGGAGCTGAGAGGCCAAGGGAACAAGACAATAGCTCTGAATATCGACGGTCAGCAAAGCGAGCGAACCGTACAACTCCCCAGTGTGATCGATGTTGACATGCAGCCCCGCTCTCTTACATTAATCGAGGTGAAATAGGTACTCGGGCGAAACTCCAGGATTGGTCTGGGCAAAACCCCCTTCAGGCAAATTCACCCAAAAACGAGTAGCAAAGAGGAGGCAGGCTTCAGAGTTCCGGTGAGTCTTTTGATACGGAAGCCGTCCCGTCGCAGGAGGTAATGGAAACCAACACAAGAATCGACCCCACAACCCAAACGAAAGGCGGGCTGGTCTGGGATCGTTGGGTTTGTAACACCATCGCGAAGCATTTGGACCGATTCGGACCGAGACTGATGCCACTAAGAAAGCCCGGAACCCAGAGCACCACCCAGAGCACACCGTCCCGTGGGAATTGGGACCGAGCAGCTGCGGTCCACCAGGAGGCGTACTTCCTCTTGAATCATTGGAAGAAGTGAAGCCAAGCTGGTTACGTGAAGGGACCGCTGTCCCCTTTATCATTCATCTTTCAGAGGAGTTCATGATGCAATTAAATCCCCATTTGGCATTCAACGGCCAGTGCGAGGCCGCCTTCATGTTCTACGAGAAGTGCCTGGGTGGCAAAATCACCTTCAGGATGACATATGGGGATTCGCCCGTGGCCGAACAAACGCCGCCCGAGCAGCGCACAAAGATCCTCCATGCTACGCTTACTCTGGGCGACCACCGATTGACGGGCGCCGATGTGCCACCAGAGAGCTATCAGAAGCCTCAGGGATTCTCCGTGTTGCTCCACGTTAGTGATGCGCCGGAAGCGGATCGCATCTTCGAGACTCTGGCAGAAAAGGGTGCGGTGCAAATGCCGGTCCAGGAAACATTCTGGGCAGTCCGTTTCGGCATGCTCGTTGACCAATTTGGCACGCCATGGATCATCAATTGCGGAAAGCCGGCATGATGCTTTGCTTCCTGCAACATCACGTTTGGTCAGTTACGGATGTACAATTGGGCGCCGTTTCGAAGCCAAAAAGGAAATTTGGATCATTCACAATTGTGCCTGGGATGAGCATGGGAATCGTTATCTCGGATCCCGCCGGAGCCACCCAAGATGAAATATGGTGTCAACACGCTGGCCTGGACGACGCACGTAGATGAGAGACTCGCACCTTTGTTCGGCAAGATCAAACGGTGGGGCTTCGACGGCGTCGAGCTTTTTCTGTCCCCGGATGAGCCGTCCAACATAACGGCGGTCAACCGGATGCTTGACGCCGAAGGTCTTGAGCGCACGACATGCTGCGTCCTGCCACGCGATGCCAATCTGGTAAGCCGCGATGCGCAGGTTCGCACTGGGGGGGTGGAGTTTCTCAAGAAGTGTGTAGACCGCACGGCGGAGCTGGGTGCGCAACTGATTTGCGGGCCGCTCTACGCCGGCCTGGGAGTGATGACAGGAGCGCGGCGAACTCCCCAAGAGTGGGGATGGGCGGTTGACGGTCTCACCAAGGTCGCGCGCCATGCGCAGGATCTTCGAGTCACTCTTTGTATTGAACCTCTCAACCGGTTCGAGACCTATTTTCTGAACACTCAGGCGGACGCAGCGAAATTGGTCAAAGACGTCGGCGCGTCCAATGTGCGCATCCACTTTGATACCTTCCATGCGAACATTGAGGAGCAGCATCCCGCCGCCTCTTTGCGGACTATCGCCAAGGTCCTTGGCCACGTTCACATCTCCGAGAATGATCGGGGAATCCCTGGAACCGGGCATAACGACTGGCGGGGAATTCTCTCGACGCTCAACCAAATCGGCTATGACGGCTGGCTGACGATCGAATCGTTTGCGCGGCCCGAACCGGATCTGGCTGCTGCTGCCGCTATCTGGCGTGACATCGCTCCCTCAGGCGACGAACTGGCGAAGCGCGGGATCAAGTTCATCAAGCGGTTGGCCAAAGAGCTGGAGACAGGGAACGGTAGAGAGCCTATAGTTCGTGAGCGGAAGGCTTTGAGCAGAGAGAAGAAGTCCTCAAGCAGAAGGTAGAAACTCGGATCGGGAAAGGGCCAGCCTTGTCATCTTCTTCTTTGGGTTCATTGGGCAAAACCCTCGTCCTCGCCAGGTGCGCAGTCGTGTTTGCCCTTTTCGTCGCGACTTGCCTTTGGTGGAATGTCAGCGGTCTGAAAGCCGCAGGACCGGACGAAATTCCTTTCCGCAAGCAGACGATCGACCTCGGGCGCAGCGAGAGCGTGACTGTAGCCGACATTAACCGGGATGGCAGGCTGGACATCGTGTCCGGCGAGAACTGGTACGAGCAGGCGCTCCCCGCTCAAAAAGGTGAGGGGCCGCGCTGGATCAAACACCACTTTCGCGACCTCGGCTACACGGATGGCTATATCAAGGACTTAAGCGACGTGGCCATCGACGTTAATGGAGATGGGTATCCCGACATTGTCAGTTGTTCCTACTGGGAGGAGCCGCTTACCTGGTGGGAAAATCCGGGCGCCCAAGACAAACCTTGGCGGAAAACCATAATTCAAACCGGCGCCCCGGTCGAGTTTGTTTTTCTGGTTGATTTCCTGAATACGGGACAGGCCAAACAACTTCTGCCGCAATTCGGCGATGAAAATTTCCCCATGTCCTGGTACGAGCTGGTTGGTAAAGGCAGTGAGGCAAAATGGGTGCGTCACATCGTCAGCCCACACAGCTACGGCCACGGAATCGGACTGGGCGATATTAATAAGGATGGACGGAACGACATCATCACGCCCAAGGGCTGGTTCGAAGCGCCCGCGGATCCCCGGGAAGGTCAGTGGATTTTTCATCAGGAATTCGATCTGGGCGCGACAGGATTCATTTACGTGGAGGACGTGAACGGAGACGGACTGCCCGACCTCGTCACTAGCATGGCGCACAGCTATGGAATTGTTTGGTACGAGCAAAAGAAAAGCCCGGACGGGAGTCGCACGTGGATCAAGCATGTCATCGATGATGCCTGGTCACAAGCGCACGCCATGACCCTCGTAGACCTGAACGGTGATGGAAAAATGGATCTCGTGACTGGTAAACGCTACTATGCACACGAGCACGATCCTGGGGCGAACGAACCGTTGGGGATTTACTGGTACGAACCAGTGCAAAGTAACGGACGGCTCCAGTGGATTCGGCATGTCATTGAGTACCAGTAGCCGTACGGGCGGTGGCATGCAGATCCCTGTGGTTGATATAGATGGCGACGGAGACCTCGATATTGTGGTGGCGGGCAAGTCCGGGCTCTTCCTTTTTGAGAATTTGACCAAAGACCTGCATTGAAAAGCCGGCATTGAAAGAGCGTCATTGAAGGTCATGGCCGCGAGTTTCGAAACAATCTCACGCCTTAGCAGCTAAGAAAGGAACGATTGAGCCAGGGCGAAATATTTGACGTCTGCATCATCGGTTCCGGCGCCGCTGGCGGAGTGATGGCGAAGGAGCTCTGCGAAGGTGGCGCCAAAGTAGTCATGCTGGAAGCCGGGCGCAAGGTCAGTCCATCGGAGTTGCCGTCCCACAGGTGGCCCTACGAATTGCCTTACCGCGGATTGCGAGGCGAGAAGCAGGCGAGCTTCTATCAGGGGGACATTTCCAAATCCATCGCTTATGCCGATTCAGATGATGTCGGAGTGGATCGGGTGCGGATCCTAGGCGGCAGGACCATGCACTGGAACGCCGTCACGCTGCGCTACGCCGCTCGGGATTTCAGAGAGTGGTCAACGCAGGGCGTGGAAGAAGACTGGCCCCTGACCTACGAGGAACTCGAACCTTATTACGATCGCATCGAACAGATCATCGGGGTTTGCGGCAACGACGACCATCTGGAGATCCTGCCTGCCGGCAAGCATTATCTGCCGCCCATCCCCTGGCGTTGCAGCGAACACATTCTGAAGCGGGCCACCACGGCCATGGGCATCCCGCTCATTGCCGTTCGCAAGGCAGTCCTCACCCGGCCATACGACAAGCGCCCGCCTTGTCACTATTGCGGCCATTGCATGGATGGGTGTGATGTCGCGTCCATCTTCTCCACACCCGATTGCCTGTTGCCGAAAGCCCGGGTTACAGGCAATTTCACGCTCCGCGAGAATGCCCTGGTGCGCGAGATCCTGGTCGACAACGAGGGCCTAGCGCAAGCAGTCTCGTTCGTTGACACTG
>JAIQFF010000041.1 GCA_020073395.1 Terriglobia bacterium | reverse complement strand
CAGGCGGCAGGCGCAGCCTCTGGCAGATAGCTTCTAGGGTCTGGCTAGGCTTGTGTGGTCGCGGATGACTGGCCGCGCTGACGGGAAGCTTCCAGAATGTGATTAAAGGCGGCCATCAAGCCGCCTTTTCATTTTGAGACTCATCCGGAATTCGCCTCGACACGAATCTGATGAGTAAACAGGTGGGACAAAACCACAAATTAATCTCCGGCTCGCGCCTGAATCTTGGTTCCTACTGAGCAATAGTGGAGAGTTCGAATTTTGTCACTTGCTGGTCGATGCGTGACAGACAGCGCTGCGGCAGAGTCGGAGTTCGAGCCCCGCATCGCACCTGACAAGAACCAACCTCGCTATCGTGGAACAGATGGGCTCGCTAGATCTTGGATATTTGACCGCAACCTCTAATATCTTCCTGTCTGGATCGCAAAAGTGGAATGACGGCGTTTAAAATACAAACTCCAAATTATTCTCATTATGAACAGCTCCCTACAACCTGACAAAACGCCGGAAAAGAAAATCTACGTATGCCTCAGCGGCTTGCCTCTTTCATTCCGTCTGGAGTGGCCGTTTCGCAAGTCCACTTCGGGTGCGGATTTCTGGGTGCTGCACGCTGACATCGCTCTCGAGAACTCGGAAGGGCTGCATGCGCCCGTGTCGGTGAATCTGTCCGCAACCGTTTACGAAGTGATGCCGTCACTGGAACCGAGAGACATTGAGGCGCCGGTGATCAACGCCTTGCGCAAGGAAGTTGATCGCCGGCAAATTGAATTTCTGAAGTCGGGCAAGCGGGTCCCGGTGCAATTCTCCAGCCGTTATTACGATTTCAAACGCAGCAAGTGGGTGTTTGGCAAGGCCACGGACAAGAATATGGCCCTGCTGGTGGCGCGCAAGGTTTACTGGCAGACCAAAGTCGCCGGCGGGCCGGTCTGGATTGGCGACCCTACCGAGGCTCTGTTCCTGGAAACGTCACCCGCGCAAATTCTCGAAGTGGCGCAGAAACTGCGAGGCCAGGAATTGATGACCCTCCAGGGCGAATGGGCGTCAGCCAATGCGTCCCTGATGGCGCAGGCAGAAAAATTTGAGGCAGATATGCGCAGTGCCCTCGCCGAACTGGAGCAGAAACACGCCTTCGAAAGAGGCTGAGAAAGAGTTTCAGATTGCAGATTTTAGATTTCAGAATTTAGAAGCTCCGCAATGTAATTTCATAGCACGCCTCGGGAATTCAAGACCAGGAATATCGGTAAGACCCAATCTGAAATCTAAAATCCGCAATCTGAAATTTCAATGTCTAGTGCTGCTTGCTGATGGTGCCGTTGAGGGCCACGCCCGAATCGGCCTGCACGATGTAGGCGTCGTTTCCCGAGACCAGATAAAAGATCAGGTTGTTGGAGAGACTACCGATCGAGGCCCCGGTTCGCCCGTTCCCCGAAACAGCATAGTGACCCGACAGAATCACGGGCACGTTGATGACTCCAGCCGCGTTGGTAAATTCATTCAGGATCAGGCCTCCGGAGCCATCCCACTGCAGCGTGCCCACCCGGTCCTTCGCGCCTCCCGCGTCGAATCCGTCCATGACGAAGCCAAACTGTCCGTTCATCGTGGAATTCGAAAACGAGGAAACCTGCTGCAGGTCGAGGCTCCCGTCCTGGACCGTGTTGGGATCATTGACCAGAAAGAGTCCGCGTGTAGGACTGACCATCCACACCACCAGGTTTTGGTTGGCAACGGTGGTGAGGCTGACCAGGGCGCGCCCGCTGGCAGCCTGGGTATAGGTCCCGGTGAAACTGACATTGCTGGCGACGTTGCCGTCCTGCACCGAGTCGCGTACGCCCATCGTGATATTCCCGCCGCTGGCGTTGAAACGGCCGGCCATATTCACCCCGCTCAGAAAGCCGGTATCGCCCTTGCTGCCGAATGCGTAGCTGCCGGAAAGCCCAGGCGTGCCGCTCTGGAGCTCGGCCCGTCCCAGTCCATCGACCCCAACGGTCTCCGCCATGAAGCGCACGTTGTTGGCATCCACAATGTAATAAACGAAGCTGGAGGTGGCAGGAGAACTGTCAGTGAAGGTTCCGGTACCGCGCCCGGTGCTGGAGTCAGGGCCGTTGAATGATCCGGTAAAAGTCAGCGAGCTGAAAGTTCCGCCGCGATTCACATCCTCGTTCCCATTGCTGACGATGCCCCCGGCTACCGTGAAAGCTCCGATGCTGGCCACCGATTGCGTCGAATTCAGATCGTGCTCGCGGAAAACGAACGTTCCGCTGGGGGCGGAAGCGATTGCCGTCAAGTCCTGCCTTTCCGCCAGCCCGCCTCCGTTCAGGGCCTGATCACCCTCTACCAGATAAACTTTGGAAGAACTGACCAGGGTCACGGCCAGATGGATCGTTCCCCGTGCATTGTTGAAACTCAAACTGCCGGTGCCGTCATTGCTGATGTTGTAGGAGCCGGTGCTGCTGGTGGTGAGGAAGGTGTTGCCTTCGGAGAAGTCGTCGGTCGCGCTGGTGATGTTTCCGTTGCCGTCCGCAGTAAACACACCGGCTTCGCGATAGGCCACCCCGTTGAGGTTCGCGGTGAAATCAAACCCCTCGATTTGGTAGACGTACTGCCCATTGAGGCTGGCCTTGGAAAAATTTCCCTTAGGAATAAATCCCGGGACGCCACTACTACTATTTCCGCAAGCCGCACAGAACAAGAGTGAGACCAGGCCCAGGCACAGATATAAAATTCTCATAACAAATGTGCAGCGTAAGCTGCACGACTCCTCCACGACGGGTTAAAAAAGACCGATACTTTCTTTAACACACCTACCCGGAGAAAGTTGTCACCATCCAGTAACGGCTATCCCTCCGCAACCTCCGCTCTGTCGGCCAACACTGAAGCGGCCTTTCTTTCTCTATTCCTACGCACCAGCCAGGCCACGACGCGGTATCCCAACAGCACAGACAGCACAAAGGCATACTGCTGCGGCTTGCTGACGTCGGCCTTCACCAGCCACCAATAATGAATCACGCCCGCGATCGCACTGACGTAGATCAGGCGGTGCAAGGCCTGCCAACGCTTGCCGCCGAGGCGGCGTATCCAGCCGGTAGTTGAAGTGAGCGCCAGCGGAATCAGCAGGACGAATCCGGTGAAGCCGACCGTGATAAAGCGGCGCTTGCTCACATCGGCCCACATCTCGTGCAGATCAAAAAATTTGTCCAGCCAGATGTAGGTTATGAAGTGCAGCACCGCATAGAAGAACGCAAACAGCCCGAACATGCGGCGATAGCGAATCAGCCACAGCTGACCGGTAAGCTTCCGCAGCGGCGTGATGGAAAGCGTCACCAGTAGGAAGATCAGGATCCAGTCGCCGGTGGAATGGGTGATGACTTCGATGGGATTGGCCCCCAGCCGGCCCATGTAGGCCTTCCATCCCAGCCGCGCCAGCGGCCCAAGACAGGCAAGAAATACGAAAGGCTTGAACCATCGCACCATAGATGTTCGTAGCGCCGGCGTCTCGCCCTCGCTGATCTAAAAATTCTTCTTCAAATCCATGCCCGAGTAGAGCGACGCCACCTGATCGTAGCCGTTGAACATCAACGTCGGCCGCTTCCGAAATTCTCCCAGGCGACGTTCCGTGGCCTGACTCCAGCGCGGATGGTCCACATGCGGGTTCACATTGGAATAGAACCCGTATTCGCTGGGCGCGGATATATGCCAGGTGTTGTCGGGCTGGCTGTCAACAAAGCGGATACGCACGATGCCCTTGATGCTCTTGAAGCCGTACTTCCACGGAATCACCATACGCAACGGCGCGCCATCCTGGTTGGGCAGCACTTCGCCATACATGCCAAAACACAGCAGCGTCAGCGGATGCATGGCCTCGTCCATCCTCAAGCCTTCGACGTAAGGCCATTCCAGCACGTGGCTGCGCTGACCAGGCATCTGCCGCATATCGAAAAGGGTGGTGAACTCCACAAACTTCGCCTTGGGCAAAGGGTCGGCGCGCTTGATCAACTCGCTCAGCGAGAAACCAACCCACGGCACCACAATCGACCAGCCTTCCACGCAACGATGGCGATAGATGCGCTCTTCCGGCGCGGCCATCTTGATGATCGTGTCCACGTCGAGCACCTGCTTCTTCTTGACCTGGCCGTCGATGGTGACCGTCCACGGACGCGTTTTGAAATTCTTGGCCAGGCCGGCAGGCTCGTACTTATCGGTCGAAAATTCGTAGTAGTTGTTGTAGTTGGTCACGTCCTTGTAGGGCGTGATCACTTCGGTGGTCGAGAATGGACTCTTCTGGATGCCGTCAATCTTGGCGTCGGCCTGTGCCACCGACGACGGTGACGCGATTTCGTGCAATCCCACACCCGCCGCCACTGCAGCCACGCCAGCCGCCGCCGTGCCTGTCAGAAACTTCCGCCGATTCAGGTACAGGCTCTTCGGTGTGATCTCGGAAGATGGAATGTCGTCTGCTTTCTTGATCAACATGCGGGGAAGCTCCTGAAAGGTTACGCACCAACCACGGCGCTGGATTGCTGGCTGCTATTCTCTGTTAAATAGGACGCATTTGGCGGGGAAAAGTTGCATCGGGGGGCCCTGATCCGACAAACCAAAGTCCATTGATTCGAAGGTACTTGTTCCTGTGCTATGGCCGCGCGCATCAGCCACCACGCGGTCTTGACTGAATCCTCAGGTGCCGGCGGCCAGCATCTCGCAGACTCGCTGAATCTCGTCGCGCTGGGCGGCGCTCAGGGCCAGAAATTCAAATCCATGGCGCAACCCGTCGCGATATCGCACCAGGGCGCGAAACCTGATGGGAAACGGCGCCATGGGCAACGCCAGTTCCATGGAGACGACCTCCCCAGGCTCCAGTTCGCCAGTCAAGGTGGCCCCAATTCCATCTTCTCCGAGCTCGCTCGAGCGACCCCAAAAGGATAGGTTTTCTCCCGAGCGAAAGACAAAGACTGACAGGCGAACATCGAGCGCGTGGCGGCGAAACCGGCGAGAGGCACGGGAATCAGGTTTAGGATCAGTGAGGGGGCTCATGATGTGCCTCGGGTAGCTCCGCCGTCCCGGCGGCTGTCCGATAGGCGTCCTCGCCCGCCGCGCCGAGGGCGAGACGCCCTCGGGACAGCCGGCAGGATGCCGGCGCTACCCAAGGCTCCCGTGCTCAGAGTGCTAGTTGCCATGCAACGGGTATCCGGCTTCCAGCGGAAGCTTGCTTTCAATCCGCAACACGGTAATGCCCCCGGTTATGGAATATAGGTCCACCAAACCCACTGCCCCTGGCGTGGATTCCACCGCCTCAACCACAGCTTTGTCGGAATTCACCACAACAATGGCCGGATGGTTCGCCCTGCCGTGGTTGGCACCGGTGATGAGGGCGCTGATCTCGTCGCTCGACATGCCATAAACTTTTTCCCGCACCAGTTTCATCTCGGTGGCCGCAGGATTGAGGCTGAAGAAAGTGACCGGTTTGCCCGTGGGCCAGCGGTTGGTCTGCCCCTTGCAGATCTTGACCAGCTCGGACATGCTGACCTCGGTCACACCGTTGGATTTATTGGAAACCAGCGCCATGTCTTTGGCCCAGGCCGCGGTGAAGCAGCCCGCGACCACCAGCCACACTCCGAATGCACATCGGCAAAGCACAGCTCTCCCCCAGACTGCGGAACCTCGTCCACCGATTGTCCCCGAAGCCGGAGAGTTGCTCAATGGCAACCGGCGCCGGGTTACCAGCAGAGACAATACACAGCGCCACGAGTTACGCAGGGACAGATGAGGACATCTGCCCCTACGTGAACAGCCTGTCGTATCATTTCCTGCATGGCTGCCCTGCCCGAACCTTCTTCAGTCCTGAGCTTTGAAGACGCGCGTCACCTGGTGGAAGACCACGCCGCGCATCTGCGTCCCCGCGGCAAGGAACTGGTGGAGTTGCTGGAAGGTGCCGGACAAATTCTGGCCGAGCCGGTGCTCGCCGACCGAAATTTCCCGCCGTTTCCCAGGGGCATGCGCGATGGGTACGCGGTGCGGGCCGCCGATCTTGCCCACCTGCCTGCCACTCTTGAAGTGATTGGCGAGATCAAGGCGGGTGCTCGAACTGACGATATTCCCACTCTCCAACCGGGTCAGGCCGCAGCCATCATGACGGGCGCGCCCGCGCCTCCGGGCTCAGATGCAGTGGTAATGGTGGAACACACTTCGCGAGATGCGGCCCGAGTTCAGATCATGAAGGCGGTGGCTGCAGGCGACAACATCGCCCCCATCGCCTCCGAAGCGAAACGCGGCGAGCGGCTGCTGTCTCCAGGAGCGCGGCTCGACTACGCCGCGATCGCGGTGGCCGCGTCGGTAGGCCGAAGCCGTCTTCTGGTTTACAGCAAACCGAAAGTGGCGATCCTCTCCACCGGCGACGAAATCGTGGACATCGACGTTCCCCCCGCAGTCACCCAAATCCGCAACTCGAATACGTATTCGCTGGCCGCGCAGGTGCAGGCCGCAGGCGGGGAACCAGTCCTGCTGCCGATCGCTCCCGACGAACCTGCGCGGCTGCGCGAACTCATCGCTGAAGGCTGTGAATCCGATCTGCTGCTGCTGGCTGGGGGAGTCTCGATGGGCAAGTACGACCTGGTCGAACCTGTCCTGGGCGAATTCCAGGCAGAGTTCTTCTTCACCGGGGCGCAAATCCAACCGGGAAAGCCGGTAGTATTCGGCCGAGTCCCGTGTGGCCGCGGGCGACTCGCCCGCGAACTGCCGACATCTTCCCCAGCCCATGTTTATTTCTTCGGACTCCCAGGTAATCCAGTTTCAACCATGGTGACGTTCGAACTCTTCGTCCGCCCGGTGCTCGAGGCCCTGGCCGGTATGACGCCGCGCAAACTGGTGTTCTTGAAGGCACGGCTGAAGGCCGAGATAAAAACGAAAACTGGCCTGAAGCGATTCCTTCCGGCAATCCTCTCGGGAGAGTTTGAAGACACAGAAGTGGAACTGGCAGCATGGCACGGCTCAGGCGACGTAGCGTCAATGACGCGGGCAAATTGCTATGTCGTAATACCCCCAGACCGCGACCGAATCGCAGCCGGTGAATCGGTAGCGGTCCTGATGCGTTGACCAGAGAACCATGTGAAGGCAGCCGTGTGTCCGCCCCACACACCCGCATCAAACAGGAATTTGCTGGTAACCCTCCCAACTGTGGCGCACTTCCTCCATGATGCGCTGATAGTCGGGGTCATTTCGCAGACGGTCCCAATTCTTGTCACGCTGGAACCAGGGATAGTTATGGTTGCCGACCTGGACGGCGCGGCGCAGCCAGGCAAGCGCCTGCTGCCGCTCCCCCAGCAGCGCATATATGCCGCCAATCCAGTAAGCTACGTCGCCATCAATGATTTGGTCCGGCTTGACGCGAAATACCATGGGATCAATTTTTTCTCGCTGACCCTGCGAAGCATACAAAAAGCCGGCCATTACGATAGGTGACGAGTCTCCGGAATTGCGGCCGAGCTCGTAGGAGCGCGCCAGCACGGTGGCCGCCTCCTCCCGTTTGTCCTGGTAGTACAGGAATTCTCCCAGGTACGCCATCGCCTTGAACTGATCGGGATGAGCGGCCAGCACTTTCCTCACCTCCTGTTCGGCCTTGTCAGCGTGTCCTTGCTGCAGGAGAAGGCGGGCATGCATCCAGTAGATGCGAACGGTGGTGGGATTTAACTCCACGCTGCGCTGGTAAGCGCGTTCGCCCTCGTCCAGCAAGCCGGCGTAGTGGCAGACGTAACCCAAAAGATCCCATGCGACGTCGTTGTGAGGCGCAATCATGGTTGCCCGGCGCAGTGTTTTGAGCGCCTCAGCGTTGTGCCCGCCCTCGGTGAGAGCATTGCCCAGGGCAAGCAGGCCTTCGGAAGAATCCGGCTGCAATTGAAGCGCGTGCCGCGCCAGTTGTTCGCCACGGGCGAGGTTTGCGGCCGCGTTAGCGTCAAAATTTGCGCTCTCCATGGTGTACAAAGTCGAGAGCAATGCATAAGCGGTGGCAAACGAAGGATCTTTCTTGACCGCGCCTTCCGCCGCCTTTTGACCGCGATGGAGGCTCTCCACCTGAGAATCCATGGAGTATTCGTTGCGATAAAATCGGGCCTCCAGGTACATGTTGTAACCTTCGGGCGAGTTCGTAAGCGGCGCGGCAAGCGCTGCCTGCTCGGGACCGGAAACCTGTACCCGCATGGCGTCAACGACCTTCTGCGCAATTTCATCCTGGAATTTCAACATGTCGCTGGCACTCAAGTCGTAATGTTCCGCCCAGCGTGCGGCCCGGTTCTGGCGATCCACCAGTTGTGCTGAAACCCGTATGGTCTTGCCGACCCGCTGGTAAGTGCCATCCAGAACTGTATCCACTCCCAGTTCCTGCGCGACTTGGGAGGGCTCGGTGGGCGAGTCCACGTACTTCAAGACCGAGCTGGTGGGACGGACCGCCAGGTTCTGCAACGACGTCAACCGGGTGATGATGGCATCGGTCATGCCAATGCCCCAGGCTTTGTCCTCAGCACCGCCAGACAGGCTGCGAAAGGGCAGCACCGCAACCGTGCGCACGTTTGGCTGTGTCGCCGTGGCCGAAGATGGAGGATTCGGAGGAGTTGGCGGCCGGTGACTCCGGAAATACCAAACCGTGCCCAGCACGGTCGCCAGCAGAAGTCCTGCAAGGGCAAACAGCTTCTTGGAAGCGCCTCCGCTCGGCGCAATGGCGCTGGCGACAGACACCGCCTGCTGGCTTTCGGTGTTGCGCTTGACGCGCTTCAGATCGCTGCGCATGTCGGCGGCGTGCTGATACCGAATCTCACGATCTTTCTCCAGCGCTTTGTCTATGATTCGTTCGAGGTCGATCGCGACCCCAGGATTGATCCGAACCGCGGGAGTGGGCTGCCGATTGAGAATGGCGTCGAAGATTTCTGCGCTGGTCTCGCCCCGGAAGGGCAGCATGCCCGTTGACATCTCATAGAGAACTACGCCGAAAGAAAAAAGATCGGTAAGTGCGTCCAGTTCCTTGCCGCGGGCCTGCTCGGGTGACATGTAGGCAACGGTTCCCAGAGTCGTCCCAGGGCTGGTGAGGAATTCCCGGGATATCGTTGCCGCCCCTGACGTAGCTCCTCGCCCCGACAAGGTCTGCTTGGCCAGCCCGAAGTCGAGGATCTTGGCCTGCCCCCGCTCGGTCACAAAGATGTTCGCGGGTTTTATGTCGCGATGAACGATGCCCTTGGAATGAGCTGCCTCCAGTGCGTCCGCGATCTGGATCCCGAGTTCAATTACCTGCGACAGATCGAGCGACCGGCCAGTGATCAGATATTCGAGAGTCTGTCCTTCGAGCAGTTCCATGGCCAGAAATGGCCTGCCTTCGTGCTCGTCGATCTCATAAATGGTGCAGATATTCGGATGGTTCAACGCCGACGCGGCCCGCGCTTCGCGTTGGAATCGTTCCAGGGCCTGCGGTGCACGCGCCAGCTCCGGGGGCAGAAACTTGAGCGCGACATGGCGGCCTAACTTCAGATCTTCCGCTTCATAGACCACCCCCATGCCGCCCCCGCCCAACTTTCGCAGGACACGATAATGAGAGATAGTCTCGTTAATCACTGGTATGCCACCTGGAACGCGAGAGTGTTAGGCTGGGCCCCGAGAATAAGTCATTCTACGGTTCGAACACGGAAGATGCATGTGTTGCTAAGATAACCTTGTTCGCCGCGGAGGCCAGTGGCTCATAAGCTCTCACACTACGATAAAGCGGGCCGCGCCAAAATGGTGGACGTTTCCACAAAAGCCGCCAGCAAACGAGAGGCCGCCGCCAGCGCTTTCGTCGTGCTGGAGCCCGCTGTGCTCAGAGCGCTGCCGGAAAATCCCAAGGGCGATCCCCTGGAAGTGGCCCGGCTGGCGGGTATCATGGCGGCCAAGCGCACCTCCGATCTGATCCCCATGTGCCATCCCCTGCCGCTTTCCCACGTTGATGTGACCATGCGGCTGTGCGAAAATGGCGTCGCTATTAGCTCAAAAGTTATCACCACGGCGGTTACGGGAGTGGAGATGGAAGCCCTGGTTGCGGCCAGCGTCGCCGCCCTGACCGTGTACGATATGTGTAAAGTGCTGGACAAGGGAATCGAAATCCGGGAGATCGTGCTCGAACACAAATCCGGAGGCAAGAGCGGCAACTACACCCGCGTCCGCAAGAAGTCCTAGCCTGTCATGCCGAATAGCGTCAAAGTCCTGCTGGTGGACGATAATCCCATGGTCCTGGGGCTGCTGCATGGCGCCCTGACTCCGCTGGCCCGGGTCACCACCTCCAGCGACACGGCCGACGCCCTGCTTAAAGCGGTGGACGACCCGCCCGACCTCCTGGTCAGCGATTACCGCATGCCCGGTATGGACGGCCATCAGTTAGTCGAACGGCTGCGGAGCCGTCCCAAGACTGCGGGCATTGCCGTAATCCTGCTGGCCAGCAAGGCTGACATCTCGGAGAAGCTTTCCAGCCAGGAACCAGTGGATGATTTCGTCGAAAAGCCCTTCTTTCTCAAAGAGGCCACGCAGCGTATCAAGCGCGTGATCGACAAAATTGCGCTGGAAAAAATGGCCAAGACCGCGCCTTCCGATGGCGTCCTGCGCGGCAGCCTGGCGCAGATGAACGTCATCGACCTGGTGCAATCGCTCGAAATGGGACGCAAGAGCTGCGCCCTTACCCTCACCAACGAACGCGACAAATGCGAAATGTATTTCAGCGAGGGCCAGGTGACCCACGCCGCCTACGGTTCGCTTAGCGGTGATAAGGCGGTCTTCAAAGTTCTGGGCTGGACTGGCGGGAACTTCCAGATCAACTTCGAAGGCAAGACCAGCAAACAAACCACCACCCTGAACACCCAGGGCCTGCTGATGGAAGGCCTGCGCATGCTCGACGAATCCAAGCGCGACGACGGCGGTACCGAGGAAGAAGAGGAAGATGTCCTCCTCGACTCCTGAAGCCTCGATTCGTGAAGTTCTGACGGCCGCTGTCCTCACCGTCAGCGATTCCTCGGCCCGCGGGGAGCGCGCCGACCTCTCCGGCCCTGCGGTTGCGGAAATTCTCAAACGAAAAAACTTTGCGGTGGTCGCTACTGAAATCGTGGCCGACGATCAACCTGCCATTCAACAGGCAATCATTCGACTGGCTGGAAAGGCCCGCCTGATAGCGACTACCGGCGGCACCGGAATCGCCGAGCGCGACGTTACGCCCGAGGCCACACGCGCGGTCTGCACCCGCCTCCTCGAAGGCATAGCCGAACGCATGCGCTTCGAAGGCTCCAAGAAAACTCCAATGGCGGCGCTGAGCCGGGCCCTCTGCGGAGTGCGCGAAAGGTCGCTGGTCCTGAACCTGCCCGGAAGTCCGCGCGGCGCGGCTGAATCTCTGGAAGCCGTCGTCGATCTGTTGCCGCATGCCCTCGAGCTACTGATCGGAAATACGAAGCATACATAAGAGCGAAGTGTGTGGGTCGGACAGGAGTGTCCGACCTACACTTTTGTTTGGGACGGTCCGGGTAAACTGCTAGGCTTACCCATTGGACACCGTCAAGCACATCTTCCTGCGCTACTCCGCATTTCTCTGGGCGGTGTTGAAGCCTCTGGGCTCCTGGGGCGTTTTTGCCATCGCGGCCCTGGACGGTGCCGCGCTCGGGTTGCCCATGGACCCGATCGTGGCCACTTACGTGTATCAGAACCGCTCCCGGTTTCTGCTTTATGTGCTCATGGCCTCGATCGGATCGACTGTGGGCAGTATGGTGATTTACGGCATCGGATATCTGGGCGGTGAGGAACTGCTGCGCAAGCGCATCTCGCCCGAGCGCTTCGGCAAGTTTCACCAGGCGTTCGAAAAGCATCCCTTCTGGAGCCTGATGTTTCCAGCCATGCTGCCTCCGCCCACTCCCTTCAAACTGTTCGCTCTCACGGCCGCAGTCTCGGAGATGCGGTTCAGCCATTTCCTGCTCGCCATTTTCGCCGGCCGCTTCGTGCGCTTCCTGACGCTGTCCATCCTTACCCTGGTGTTCGGTCCCCAATTTGTACACATCTCGGGGGCCATCTTCCGCGAGCATTGGTCGCAGGTGCTGGCAGCGGTGGCGGTGGGATTGGCAATCTGGCTGGTAGTGATCAGACTGAAGAAAAGAAAGATGTAGGCGCGAGCGTCCCGCTCGTGCATTTTTGGAATCACAACACACCACGCGGGGGCGGCCGTCCCCACGCGGGCAGCTAAGCTGCGGCCGCGTGGTCGCCCTTGCCGAAGGCCTCAGATAGCGCCGCGAGCACTACCGGCGTGGCAAAAAACACGGAGGTAAACAGTAAATCGCCTTCCACTCCCTGGCGGAAGAAGGGCAAAGCCAGAGTGTACGACGTCATCAGCCCACCGAAGTTCTTGGGATACATGTCATACGCCGCCCACACAGCAAAATTGCTGATCACGAAGAAGGAAACCGAACTGGCCAGGGCCGTGCCAATCACGGGAAGAGGTTTCGCGTTTGCCCGGAGCCGGGTTCCCAGCCACAACACCGCCGCATACCATGCCCAGGTCACAAAATGGTCCCAGACGAACGGGTAGGCATAAATCACCTTGGTAAGAACCACGTCCGCAGCCGCGAATACCACCAGCGGCACCCACAGGAAGCGCCGCGAACCGCGGGCCCCGAAGAAAAGCAGGGCCGCTGCTACCGGAGTAAACGTCCAGGGATGAGGCATGAACCGAACTGCGACAGCAACCGCCAGGAACAGGTAGGCCAGCATGATCACCTCAAGTTGCAGCCATGATTGTGGCGCGCCCTGAGCGCCGCGTCAAGCAGTGTTGACTCCGTCCATGCGGGCGAGGGCGCCCGCGCCACATGAGGCTAGGGCTTGCGGGCGATCTGACGGCTGCGCGATCCAAAGCCTTCGCTCACAACATTCAGGTTTCGGTCAAGCTCCACGCTCGCGCTCAGAAGGTTCCCCCGAGTCCGGTTTGGGTCGTAATATCGAAGGTCCCAGAATCGAACGATGTAACCCGACTCGATCGGCTCCGTCTCAACCACCGGATACTGCGCCCAGTCCAGATAGACCCGCCCCACCTCGCTTCGCTTGGCGGCCAGCGTCACCGGAGTCTCCTCCGGCTTCTGCCGGATTTGCATTCGACCTTCCGGGTCTGCCTCCGGGATAAGAGAGTCCACTGACATGGTCGCGAAGAAGTCCCGGGTCTCGACTACGCCATACCACTCAAACGGATTCAGCCAACGAGGATAAGCCGAGACCCGCACTGGATCAGCTCCGTCGTAGAGCCGGGAGTCAAGTGCGTTGACTGCCCGCCGGTGCTCGTAGTCCCGTACGCCCCAGACAGCGACCACGCCCAGCAGGGCCACAACCGCACCGAGACGTCCCGGCGGGCCTTTACGGCGTACCCCGATCTCATCGTTGATCAGGGAGAAGAGCCCGGGCACCGCCAGCCCGCCGATCAGCAGAACGAGTAGCAGGGGTTCGATGATGAAGACGATGTCCCACGAATACCACTTCTCCCAGAAAGGCCAGAATGGACGCACGCCATAATTATTCGTGAAGTCAAGCAGGATGTGGGTAAGGCCGGCGAGATACGCAAACAGGAAAAGCACACCCCAGCGCGGCGGCAGATTCGGATCTTTCACCTTGCGCCCGCGCAGGCGCCAGATGAAATACATCAGTCCGACGACCAACGCCTGTACCAGAATGAGCCCGAGAAAGGAATGGGTGAAACCGCGATGATGGTCAAAGCCAAAGACCGGATCCTTGAAATTCCCCAGGATGTCGATATCGGGCGCTTCCGCCGCCAGGGTCATCGTGGCCGTGGCCAGCGCCGTCTTCCGGTTGAACCCGGCACGGGCGAGGCAAGCTCCGGTAAGAAAGTGAGTAACAGGTTCCAAAGTTTATTGTAGCGCCCCCGGCAACCGTGTGGATCGGACACTCTTGTCCGACGCTTTTGACTTTGATCTCGGCGCTCAGAACCCACTCGGGTTCTCACAACATCACACACCAAAAACAAAGTCAAAGGCGTCGGACAGGAGAGTCCGATCCACACGGTACCAGCAATGCCAGCGCGTCGGGCACGATGCTGATCGTGGCGGGCAGCGTGCCCAGCAATTCTCCGTCGGCTTCCACAAAGATGCGGGACTCCACGGTCGCATCAGCCCGCGTCCGGCAATCTATCTTCAACCCATCCACCAGATCGATTCCATTCACCTGCCACCGCGCTCCTACCAGGCCGCGCACGATGTAGCTCAGATACGCCATCCGGCTGCGGGTGCGAAAAAGTACCAGCCGCAAGTCATTGCGGTCGAGCGAAGCTCCCGGCGCCAGCTCGCGCAGCACGCCTCCAAAGTTCCGGATACGGACCGCCAGCAGTTGAGAGACCTCCATTGGCGAATCCGCCTGCATCTCGACCGCGAATTTTTCCATGGGATGAGTCAGCCACAGTCGCGTAGCCTTGGCGTAGTAAGCGGCCATGCCCAGGTGGCCTTTGACCAGCGGGTTCAACTTGTAGAACAGATGCGCATCGGCGCCGATCCCCGCCGCGACCGTGAAGAACCGCGAGCCGCGCTGGCCTTCAAGATCGGTATATTCCACGTGGCCCAGCGCAATGCGCCGAGGCGCTGCAGTCAGCAGCGCCTTGGCCGCGCCCGTCGGGGAAAGGGGCAATCGCAGATCATGAGCCAGCGTGTTGGCCGTACCCAGGGGAATAACTCCCAGCGCTGCATCGCTTCCGACCATGCCCTGGAGAACGTCATGGGCGGTGCCATCGCCGCCACAGGCAACGATAGTGTCATAACCGTGGGCGATGGCCTGGCGCGCCTGTTCGCCCGCGTCTGCCTGTCCCCGCGTGGGCTCTGCGGCCGCCTCGATCCCAGCCCGGCGCAGCACGGCCAATGCCGCCTCAACGTCCGCCAGTCGCCGCGCGCGGCGCCGGCCAGAGAGCGGGTTGTAGAAGAGGGCGGCCTTGCGCATCAAGATTGGAATTGGAAATCAGAATGGATTGTACTGGAACATGAAGCTGGCCTCCCGCCGCGAGGTTGCAGCCTCCGGCCCTTTTCACTAAGCTATCCTTGGTCGGGGCCCTTTCATCTTTCGATTGGTCATTCATGGGGAGGGAAAACTGCTATGAGAACCTGGCGCTCAGTTTTGTTCGCCCTGCTGCTAAGCGGCATGGTCGCAGCTCAGAATCTTTCAGCTCAGACGCATTCGGCCCAGGCCCAGCCGAAGCCGGCCACGCTTATGACTGGGCTGGGAAACTTGCATCATCCCGTCTCCACCAAGAATCCGCAGGCACAGCAATTCTTCGATCAGGGGCTGCGGCTGATCTACGCCTTCAACCACGACGAGGCCGCGCGCTCATTTCGACGTGCCGCCGACCTCGACCCCAAGCTCGCCATGGCGTACTGGGGAGTTGCTGAAGCCGTTGGACCGAACTACAACGATCCCGCCAGCGATGAGCGTTTCGCCGAGGCTCACAACGCCATCCAGAAGGCTGTTGAGCTGTCAGCCGATGCTTCGCCCGCCGAGCAAGCCTACATTCAGGCCATGGCGCTGCGATTCCCGGCCGATCCTAAAGCTGACCGGCGGCAGGCGGCCGAGGCCTATCACGACGCCATGCGCGAGATGTCAAAGAATTTTCCCGATGATCTGGATGCGGCCACGCTGTTTGCCGAGTCCGGCATGAACCTGCACCCCTGGGGCTTGTGGCACCATGACGGAACTCCGGAAGCCGGCACGGAAGAGATTGTGGCCACGCTCGAGTCGGTGATCAAACGCGACCCCAACCACATGGGCGCGATCCACTACTACATTCACGCCGTCGAGGCTTCAGCTTCTCCGGAACGGGCCCTGGCAGGCGCGAACCGCCTGGCCGCAATGGCCCCCGCGGCAGGACACCTGGTGCACATGCCGGCCCACGTTTACATTCGCACCGGCGACTACGCAGCGGCGGTAAAGACCAACCAGGCGGCGGCCATCGCCGATCGTGCCTACATCAAGGCCAGCGGAGCGCAGGGCCTCTACCCCATGATGTACTACAGCCACAATCTGCATTTCATCGCCATGTGTTCCGCCATGAATGGCGATTACGCGGAGGCCATGAAGAGCGCCCAACTGCTGGCTGCTCACGTGCGACCCGGCGTGAAAGAAATGCCGCCGCTCGAAGGCTTCGTGACCATCCCGATCGCGGTTGACGTGCGCTTTCACCGCTGGGACGACATTTTGAAGATGCCGAAACCCGATCCCGAAATGAAGACCGAGGCCGTGTTCTGGCATTTCGCCCGGGGTATGGCGCTGGCCGCCAAGGGCAAGCCGGATGAAGCCCAGGCCGACTACCAGGTCGTGGCCGATGCGGAAAAGAACACGCCGGAAGATGTCGTCTTCGCCATGCCGGTGAACAACAAGACCAAAGACGTCTTGAAGATTGCCAGAGATGTATTGGGCGCGAAAATTGCCCTGGCCAGGAAAGATAACGCTGCCGCCATCGCCCAACTGCAGGAGGCGGTCGAGGTCCAAGACTCGTTGAAATACAACGAGCCCGAAGATTGGTTCTTCCCCGTGCGCGAGTCCCTGGGTGCGGTGCTTCTGATGAACGGCGACGCAGCCGGCGCGGAAAAAGTCTTCCGCGAGGATCTTGATCATCACCCGCGCAACCCGCGCTCACTGTTTGGCCTGGAACAGGCCCTGAAAGCACAAAAGCGCGAATATGACGCCGCCTTCGTGCAAAAGCGATTCCAGTCATCCTGGAAGGGCGGCACCGTGCAATTGAAGGTAGAAGACCTGGTGTAGCTGCAAAGAGTGTGGGTCGGACACTCTTGTCCGACGCCTTTGAAGTTGATTTTGATCTTGGCGGCCCTACTGAAAAAAGGGTCTCCGAATCTCTCAAACCAGCGAAGTCAAAGGCGACGGACCCGAGGCGGGGCGGCTCTATCCAGCTTGGGCAAAGCACGACAATTCCTGCCGTCAAAGTCAAAGGCCGCGGGCGAGGGCGCGCCCGCTCCACATAAATCTCATTCTCTTCGAATCACATATACGCAGTGCGGCAAGTCTTTCCAGAGCACTTCCTTCCATAAGCTCAACCCAATCTTTTCCGCTACCCGGCGCGACGGCATGTTCTCCGGCCGGATGAGCGAGATGAGGCGGCCGGCACCAATCCGGGAAAAGCCATAGTCCCGGCAGGCGCGGGCCGCTTCCGGAGCATAACCCTGGCCCCAAAGATCGCGCCGCACGTGATAGCCAATTTCAATCTCATCCTTGCCATCCACCGACTGCCGGGCCAACCCGCAATCGCCGATAACCTCGCCGCTCGACTTCAAGACCATCGCCCAGAGTCCATGCCCGGCATCGACGTAGCGCTGCCGGTTGCGTTCGATCCAGGCTGAAACTCCGGCCCGATCCAGAGCGGAGGGATAATAGCGCATGGTCTCAGGATCAGACAGGACTGCCTCCAGCGCGTCGATGTCTTCAGGAGCCAATTCGCGAAGCAGCAGTCGTTTTGTTTCAAGAATATACATCTCTAGTGTGAATGCGGCGCGGGCGCCCACGCCCGCGAAGGCCGACAGTAGAAAGTAAATCCGCAAGTCAAGGTCAAAGTCAAAGGCAGCGGGCGCGGGCCCCTTCGACTTCGCTCAGGGCAGGTCCGCTCCACACAGTCGCGGCACGAATATAATCTCTCAGTCATGCCTGCCGCGACCAGGGGGACCGAAAAGAAGATCGAAGCTCTGAGGGACAAAATCCGCCACCACGAATATCGGTACTACGTTCTTGACGATCCCGAGATTTCCGACGCCGAATTCGACCAGCTCATGATTGAGCTGCAGAAGATCGAAAGCGAGCACCCCAACCTGATCACGCCCGACTCGCCCACCCAGCGCGTCGGCGGCAAGCCCCGCGAAGGCTTCGTCAAGGCGCCCCACTCCTCGCCCATGCTGTCACTCGACAACACCTACAACGAGGACGAGCTCCGCAACTGGGAGCGCCGCGTACACGAACTTAACGGCCGCGAGGACATCGACTACGTCTGCGAACTGAAGCTCGATGGCATGTCCCTCGCCTTGCATTACGAGAATGGCAAACTGGTTCGCGGCATCACCCGCGGCGATGGAACCATCGGCGAAGATGTCACCCTGAACGTGCGCACGGTGCGATCCATTCCTCTCTCTATCCCACTGGACAAGCTGAAAAAGGCCGGGATTCCCGCCAGTTTCGAAGTTCGCGGCGAAATGCTCATGCCCATCGCCGCCTTCAGAAAAATGAATGAGGAACGCGAACAAAAAGGCCTGTCCGTCTTCGCCAACCCGCGCAACGCCACCGCCGGCACCGTGCGCCAACTCGAGCCCAGCATCACCGCCCAGCGCCGGCTCGACTATTTCACTTACGCGCTGCTGAAAGATGGCCGCAACCACTTCGACCGTCACTGGGAAACCCTGAATGCCCTGGACGCCGCCGGCTTCAAGGTCAATCGGACGCGCAAGCTGGCCAGCACCTTCGACCAGATTTGGACCTTTATTGAGCAAGAGGAGCCCAAGCGCGAAACTCTTCCGTACGAAATCGACGGCATCGTCATCAAGGTAGATCGCAGGACCCTGCAACAGGAGCTCGGCTACACCGGCAAAGCTCCGCGCTGGGCCATCGCCTACAAATACGCCGCGCGTGGGGGCATCACGGGAATTGAAGACATCCTGGTACAAGTGGGGCGTACCGGAAAACTCACGCCGGTGGCCGCGCTGAAGCCGGTTCCGATCGGCGGTACCACGGTCAGCCGCGCCACCCTGCACAACCTGGACGAGATCGACCGCCTGGGGGTGAAGATCGGCGACTGGGTGGAAGTGGAACGCGGCGGCGATGTGATCCCCAAAGTCACCCGCGTCATCGAAGACAAAGACCATCCCCGCGGCCACAAGTCTTTCCACATGCCGGAAAGATGCCCGGTGTGTGGAGGCCATGTCGTCCGCACCGAAGGCGAGGCCGATCACCGCTGCGTCAACGCCAACTGTCCGGCCAAGCTGCGCGAAACCATCCTGCACTTCGCTTCCCGCGGTGTCATGAATATCGATGGCCTGGGTGACGCGCTGGTTACCCAACTCACTGACCGCAAGCTGGTGAAGAACGTCGCCGATATCTACAAGCTGACCAAAGAGGACCTGTTCTCCCTCGAACGCATGGGCGACAAATCCGCGCAGAACGTGCTCGACGAGATCGAATCTTCAAAGAAGCTGCCGCTCGAGCGCGTGATTTACGGTCTAGGCATCCGCTTCGTGGGCGAACGCACGGCCCAATTCCTGGCCGAGCACTTCGGTTCCATGGACGCGCTGATGAAGGCCAGCGAAGAAGAGCTGCAGGAAGTGAACGAAGTCGGCCCGCGCATCGCCCAAAGCATTGTGGAGTTTTTCCAGGAGCCCAAGAACCGGGCGCTGGTAGAGCAGTTGCAGCTCCTGGGCTTGCGGCTGACTGGAACACGCAAACAGCGTGGCACCAAACTCGCCGGCAAGACTTTCGTGCTCACCGGCACACTGACCCATTTCACTCGAGATGAAGCCAAGAAAATGATTGAAGACGCGGGCGGCAGGGTCTCCGGCTCAGTCAGCAAGAAAACAGATTTCGTAGTGGCGGGAGATGACGCGGGGTCAAAGCTGGATAAAGCTAAGGAGCTGGGAGTAAAAGTAATCGGCGAGAAAGAAATGCGGGAGATGCTGGACTAGTAGTGCAGCGGTGATGTGTTGTGCCTGTGTGGGACCGGGTCTGTGACCCGGTCAGGCGGCCCGAGGGGCCGCAGTTTTTAGGTTCTATCCAGCCTTCTCGCGTTCGCACCGCCCGACCGGGTCACAGACGCGGTCCCACACAAGCACCTACTCCGCCATCGCCGCCTTAATCCTCTCATACGTTGTCTCTAGACTTTCAGGCAGCACTCTGCTTTCCCCGACGACCGTCACGAAATTGGCGTCCGCCACCCAGCGCGGCAGCGCGTGCAAATGGATGTGTCCCGCCACCCCTGCTCCCGCCGCCTTGCCGATATTCATCCCCAGGTTGATCCCGTCCGGGGTATAAAGCTGGCGCAAGACCCGCTCCATCTTCTGCCCCAGGTCCATCATCTCGTGGGCCGCTTCCACCGGCAGCTTTTGCAGTTCATCCAAATGAGCGAAAGGCACGATCATCACGTGCCCGGAGGTGTAAGGATAGGTATTGAGGACGACGTAGCAGTGCTGGCCGCGATGAACAATGCGAGCTTTGGCATCGTCCCCGGCCTTCGGCAGATCGCAGAAGATGCACCCGGAAGTCTTATCGATGCCAGCCACGTAGGCATAGCGCCAGGGTGTCCAAAGATAGTCCATGGCAGGGCAGAGTAGCAGAAGAGCGCTGCTAGCTCCTAGCTGCTGGCTCCTGCCCTACGTGGTTTGTATTGGCCAGTAGCTAGAAGCCGGAAACCAGCGGTAGGCTGTGGATTTTTGTTGTTTGACACTGTTCGGAAGCGATTGCTACACTCGAAGAGTTCCCTTTGGACGCGGGTTTGCTTAGAGACGTCCGACCGCTGGGATTGTTCCAGCCCGTCCGCCAGGGCGGGCTCAACACAACCTTAGACTAACGCCAGCCGTCCGCTAATCGTCCCGCATCCGTCCCCGCACCCACGTGCGTGGAAAACCCGAGAGAGGCCATCAACCTTGCCTGACGATAACAACGCCCATAACCTGGATTCCGCGACTTCGACCTCCGTAGTGGAGCGACCCGTGGAATCCGCGGAGGGCTCGACCTTAAACAGCGACTCCCCCCAGCCACCCCAGACTGCGCATACCGAAGCACCCCAGAATCTGGACGAAAAACCCTCAACCACAGAAGACTTCGCCTCCGCCCTCGAGAGTTTCACCACCGAGACGGAAGAAGCTGCCCGTGAAGACAACGTCATCAAGGGCACCGTGCTCAAGATTACCCTCACCCACGTGGTGGTGGATATCGGCGCCAAATCCGAAGGCATGCTCCCCATTGCCGAGGTGATGGACCACTCCGGCAAACCGCGCTTTCAGCCCGGCGATGAGATCGCCGTCATGCGCGACAAGGGTGAGACCGAGGAAGGCTACATCAACCTCTCCCACCAGAAGGCGCAGCGGCTGCGTGCCTGGGACGAGATTGAGAAGGCCCACAACGAGAAGAAGCCGATCAAAGCGGTAGTGATCGAGCGTATCAAGGGCGGCCTGACGGTGGATATTTTGGGCGCGCAGGCTTTCCTGCCCGGCTCCCAGGCCGACTTGCGTCCTCTGCGCAATCTCGACGTGCTGAAGGGCGAAACCATCGAAGTCGCGGTCATCAAGCTCAACAAGAAACGCGGCAACATCGTGGTTTCGCGCAAGCAGTTGATGGAAGAGGAACAGAACGAAAAGAAGTCGAAGACTCTGGAGCATCTGGAAGAAGGCACTGCCCTCACCGGAGTGGTAAAGAACCTCACCGAGTACGGCGCTTTCGTTGACCTCGGCGGAATCGACGGCCTTCTCCATATCACAGATATGTCCTGGGGCCGCCTCACGCACCCCCGCGACCTGGTCAACGTCGGTGACCAGATCCAGGTGAAGGTGCTGAAGTTCGACAAAGACAAGCAACGGGTTTCGCTGGGATTCAAGCAGCTCACTCCCGACCCCTGGCTGGACGCATCGCATCGCTATCCGGTGGGGGCGCACGTTAGCGGGCGCGTGATCAGCGTCACCGACTACGGCGCCTTCGTCGAGCTCGAGCAGGGCATCGAAGGCCTGGTACACGTCAGCGAAATGACCTGGTCCAAGCGCATCAAGCACCCATCGAAGCTGGTCAATGTGGGCGATCAGGTCGATTGCGTTGTGTTGAGCGTCAATCCGCAGGAGCGGCGCATTTCTCTGGGCATGAGGCAACTGGCGGCCAATCCCTGGGACGCGCTGCATGACAAATATCCTGTAGGCGCTACGGTCGAAGGCCGGGTGCGCAATCTCACCGACTTCGGCGCCTTCATCGAAATCGAGGAAGGCATCGACGGCCTGGTGCACGTCAGCAACCTGAGCTGGACCAAGCGCGTGAAGCATCCCTCGGAAGTTTTGAAGAAGGGCGACCGGGTCAAAGCCATCGTACTGGCCATCGAACCCGACAAGCGCCGGCTTTCGCTGGGCGTGAAACAGCTCCAGCCTGATGTTTGGGAGACTTTCTTCGCACAACATCATGTGGGCGACGTGCTGCACGGCAAAGTCCTGCGGGTGGCCACTTTTGGCGCTTTTGTCGAAATCGCGGAGGGCATCGAAGGCCTCTGTCATAACAGTGAAGCCGTGGATGCGAACGGCCAGCCCCTGGCCCTCGAGCCCGGAGTCGAGCACGACTTCAAAATCATCAAGATGAATCAGGAAGAAAAGAAAGTCGGCTTGAGCATCAAGGCGGTAGGCGAAGAAGCCTCCCGTTCCGAAGTCGAGGCTTACAAGCAACCGGTATCGAGCACAGGCGGCTCCACCATCGGCGAGCTCATGTCCTGGAAGCGCGCCGGGGGCGATAACAACTAGGGATTCATGTGTGGTCCCGGGCGACACGCCCGCGAGGTTTTTAAGCCGCCAAGAATGGCGCCTTCCCACGGTCGGCGTCATCCTGAACCCCGGCTTTAGCCGGGTGAAGGATCTGGTGCGTACCGGCACACTGCCGCCCTGAGTACGCATCCGCTCCACGCCAGATGCTTCGCAAGCTCAGCATGACGCCCCGAATGTGGACAGTTCACTACGCCAACTTTACTTCCACCAGCTTGCGGTCTTCGTCTGACACCTTGAAAAACTCCCTGGGCTTCAAGGCCATCAGGTTTGCCAGGAAAACCTCCGGCAACTGCCGGATGCGGGTGTTGTAAGTGTTCACATCGTCGTTAAAGAACTCGCGGCGATCGGCGATGCGTTCCTCCAGTTCAGAAATCCGGTTTTGCAACTTCAGAAAATTTTCATTGGCTTTCAGCTGGGGATAATTCTCCGCCACCGCGAACAGCCCGCGCAGCGCCCCGGTCATCATCAGGTCGGCCTGCGCCTTCTGCCCGATGCTGGCTGCATTCATCGACGCCGCCCGCGCCTGCGTGACCGACTCCAGCGTTTGCCGCTCGTGCTGCATGTAGCCTTTGACAGTCTCCACCAGGTTGGGGATCTCGTCGCGACGTTGCTTGAGCAACACATCAATATTCGCCCAGGCGCGGTCATTATCGTTCCGCAGCCGGACCAGTTCGTTGTACATGATGATCAGGTAGAGCAGCCCTCCCGCCACAACGAAGAACACAGCCGCTGCCGCTACAATGCTGACGCCCATCTTCACCCCTCGGTGTCATCCTGAGCGAAGTGCCTGCTTCGCTTGCGAACCAGCCACACAGTCGAAGGATCCCTACCAGCAATCTGCGGCCGGCGCGCTCGGGTTTTCTTTCCCAAACTCCGCTCTAGTACAAATGCAAATGCCCCAGCAGCAGAGCCAGACAAAACAGCGCCAGCGCCGCTCCGCCAAAAACCATGCCCACCGCCCGCTTGCGCAGATCGTGCTGCACCTCCTGCTCCGGCTTCCAGGAGATGAGAAAGGTCTTCTCGTTCTGCCCCTGAACAATCATGTTGCGGTCGTGAGCCTCATGCGCTTCTGGATTCTCCACGCAGGTTCCGGTCACGTGATACTCCTGCCCCGGCAGAATAAGAGACTCGCGCAGCCTGTACCGTCCCGTGGCCGAAGAGACAGAGATGGATGCCGGCGGCATGGGAACATTTCCCGTCTCTCGAATATGCTGCAAAAACTCTTGCCGCCGCGCCTCTTTTTCCGGATCCGCCTGGGGATGTGAGGCCATGATTCTCTCGATCAGCTCCGCAGGGATATTTCCTCGAACGTTTGCCCCGCCGGACATTGCCTTCGGGATTACGCGCGCAATCTCCAGCAGTGCTTGGCGACCCTGTTCGCGCTGGGGGTCGTCCAGCGGCCCCTTCTTCTCCAGCCAGTGCTCCATTTTAGTGGCCAGCGCGTTGGCACCAGCCCTCTGGACGTACTGAAGCAATTCCTCATCACTTGCCCCGGTTCCCATGAGGGGTGCGATCTGAGCGCTGTCCACAACCCGGGGCGGGCCCTCCGGCAAGTCGTATTCCGCGGAGTAAGAATCAACCAGCACCTTTCCGGTCTGGTCCTGCACGTAGAACTTGGCGCCGTCCATGTCTGTGCGGTAGTGCTTCCATCCGCCATGCTCGCCGGTTTCGTAGTGTTCGATCTTGACTTGGTAGAAGCAGCAGGGGGTGTGGGTGATGGGACTGGGGATCAGTTGATCGGCCAGAGCTCGCCCACGCACTTGCACCAGGCCCATGGGGATGCTGCGGATGGGCATGCAGGGGGTGTCAGCGACGATTTTGAATTCGCGAAATACACGGAAGCCCTTGAAGAAAATCCAAACTCCCGCTCCGGTCCCCAGAAACAATGCGCCCGTCGGATCAGATCGGCTCATACCCTTGCAACAGAATGCTACTCAATCCGGCCGTCGAGCAGCAATTGCCAATGTAGGCGCCAGCGTCCCGCTCGTGCAAGCGGTGGCAGACCATTGGCGAAACCGAGGAGGCAATTACAGTGGCGCACGAGCGTGGACGCGCGCGTGCATTGCAAGGCTACTTCGTGTCAATTTTCAGATTGATATTTACCGACGGGCGGGTATCGAACTGGCTCACCGTCTTGGTGTCGCTCTTGTGGTCCTTGTACTGGGCGTAAACTTCGTAGTCCACGTTGGGCGATAGCGCCGGGAAGCGGTACATGCCGTCCTTGCCCACAATGAACGTTTTCACCGCGCGGGTGCGGGTATTGGCGAGATAAACCACGGCATCGGGGAGGGGCGCGTCCGACTTATCCACAACCCTCCCCGTCAACAGGCGTCCCGCGTCGCCGCTCTTGTCCTTAGCGGAAGCGGACAGGCTGGCTAGGGCAAAAGCCATCGCAACAATCATTAGAGCCGCTACGCCGTGCTTTTTCATGAGGTTCCCTTCCGCGAACACCGGCACTATACTTTACTGCTTTAGATGCAAACCGAGGTCCTGACGCTCATCATTGTCAACGTGGACCTTGACCTCGCCGTCCTGGTGTAACTCCTTGCCAGCAGGTGACTTAAAGCCCTTCAAGTCAGCCCAGACCAGGTAGTCAGCCGGCCCCGGGGGCACCCGCAGGGCAAACTCGCCGTTGCGATCCGAATAGAGCTCCCAGTGGGCTCTCTTCTGGTCAGCCCGGCGGACCTTCACCTTTACTCCATACAAGGGATGGGCGTCCGGTCCCCAGACGGTCCCGAAAATCAGGGCGTAAGGTTGGCCGGGCCGCTGGGCCACGGGCGAGGCCTGTCTGGCGAGTATCAGGAAGGCGAAGCAGAGCGCGACGATCAAGAACCTGGTGCTGATCCGTGCGGGGGATGTCGGTATGCAGGTAGGACTAAGAATCGTCTCCGTCCCCCATTTCCTCTAGTTCTTCCTCGTCGAGGATTGCCTCTTCCACCGGCTTCAACTCGATGGGATTCACCGTGACGATTTCGAAGTCGCTGCCGCACTCGGGGCAGGAAACGATTTCGCCTTCGTCAACCTCTTCTTCGTCAATATCGAGGTTGGTCTCGCATTCTGGACAATAAATCATGCTGGCCTCCGGGCTGGACGGGTGTCCTGGGTAAGAGCTCCTGTTAATATTTAGTTTCTCCGGGGCCAGAGGTCAAGTGCTGGTAACCGGAAAAGAGTACGCGGACAAGCTTACTCTGTGAACCATGTTTTACGCTCGAATTTCCCGGATCGTCGCGCTGCTGGCCGCACTGCTCGCGTCCGTACCCTACCGCACCTTCGCGCAGGCAGACAGGCTCCAACCTAAGCCGCCCGCTGATCCTCAAATTGCCGCGGCCCTGACCCAGATCTCGGCGCAGCGGATCCAGGCCAATATCGAGAAGCTGGTAAGCTTCCAGACCCGCCTGACGCTCTCGGCCCAGGACCCCGATTCTATCAAGGCGGGCCACGGCATTGGCGCGGCGCGAGAATGGATCAAGGCAGAATTCGAAAGCTACTCGCGCGCCTGCGGCGGATGCCTGGAAGTCAAGACTGACAGCTTCACCGAAAACCCTGCGGACCGCATTCCGAAGCCCACGGTCATCACCAATGTTTATGCGGTCTTGAAGGGTACCGATCCGGACAATGCCAAACGAATTGTGCTGGTCACCGGCCACTACGATTCACGCAATAGCGATACCCTGGACCTAAGCGGCAACGCCCCCGGCGCCAACGACGACGGCAGCGGTACTGCCGTCAGCCTGGAATGCGCCCGCGTCCTCAGCCCGATGAAATTTCCCGCAACCATTATTTTTTTGACCGTAGCCGGCGAAGAGCAGGGGCTGAACGGCAGCCAGCATTTCGCCAAGATGGCCAAAGACCAGGGTTGGGACATAGAGGCCGCTCTCAACAATGACATCGTCGGTGGCGATCGCAGCCCGCAACAAGACCCGGGCATCGTGCGCGTCTTTTCTGAAGGCGTGCCGCTGGCCGCCACAGAAGCAGAATTGCGCAGGGTGCGAAACCTGGGCGGTGAGAGCGATTCCGCGTCCCGCCAGCTCGCTCGTTACATCGCCGAAGTCGGACGTACTTACCAGACCGCGGCCAAGCCTCTGCTGGTCTTCCGCCTGGACCGCTATTTGCGCGGCGGAGACCATATTTCTTTCAACCAACAGGGCTACGCCGCGGTCCGCTTCACCGAGTACCGCGAGGATTACAACCATCAGCACCAGAACCTTCGCACGGAAAATGGCATCGAATACGGCGATGTGCCCAAGTTCGTCAATTTCGAGTATGTCGCGAACGTGGCGCGCGTGAACGCCGCGACCTTGGCCTCCCTGGCATCGGCGCCCGCTCTCCCCGCCAAGGTTCACCTGCAAACCAAAGGGCTGGAGAATGATTCGACCCTTACCTGGGAGGCTTCCCCCGGCGCTGCTTCATACGACGTCCTGTGGCGCGGCACCGCCAGCCCGGAATGGGAACACGCTCAGACAGTTGGAAATGTAACCCGCGCCACGCTGCCCCTGTCGAAGGATAATGTGATCTTGGCCGTGCGCGCAGTCGATGCTGCCGGCCACCGTAGCTTGCCGGTGGTGCCGCAGCCCGAAAGATGAGACAGTAATAAGCTACACTCTGAGTAACAGAGAACGACCGGAGCCAATTGTGGCACGAAGCCGAGAAATGACGCTGAGCCTGCCGCCGTTTACCCGCGCGGTAACCTGGCTGCTCGCGATTAACACCGCGGTCTTCCTGCTGCTAGAACTCTTCGGCATGACCCTGATCGATGTCGCCCGCTGGGTGCGAGACTACCTGGCGCTAGAGCCTCTGGCCGTGGTCCACGGCGCTATCTGGCAGTTGGTGACCTACAGCTTCCTGCATTTCGAATTCTGGCATTGGTTTGGCAACATGCTGGGCATCTGGATGTTTGGCTCGGCCTTCGAGGGCGCCTGGGGGACGCGCCGCTTCCTGGAGCTTTATGCCTTCGGCGTCATCGGCGCCGCACTGACCACCACTGCGCTCTCCTTCAGCCACGTGCTGGGAAATCCCACGATCCCGACCGTGGGCGCGTCGGGCGGAGTGTTTGCCATCCTGATTGCTTTCGGGATGGTCTTCGGAGAGAACGAAATCCTGCTGATCCCGTTTCCCTTCTCGCTCAAGGCCAAATACTTCGTCGCCATCCTGATCGTCGTGACTCTGGCCTTCGCCATCCAGGGCGGCGGCAACGTGGCTTATGTCGCCCACCTGGGTGGCCTGTTCTTTGGATACATCTACGTGAAGTTTGTGCCCCGCGGACGTGTCCCCAGGATGGGAATCTCAGAACGCTATTTCGGATTGCGCAACCAGTACTACCGCTGGAAGCGACGCCGCGCCGCCCGGAAGTTCGAGGTTTACATGCGCAAGCACAACCGCACCGTGGAGTTCGACGAACAAGGTAACTACATCCCGCCCGAGGAAGAAAAGAAAAATGGCGGCTCAAAATCCGGCTGGGTAAACTGAACCGAAGAACTCAGAAAATGCAGCCACGACTTCCGCCGCCATTTCCTCCCGTACCGCCTTCCCTTTGAATCCCAAATCGTGCCCCGCCCCATCCACCGTGAATAACTTTGTCTTTGCCGGAATCATCTTCACGGCCGCCTCCATTTCCTCCGCCGACCCAAAGGGATCGCGTGTCCCGTGCACGAACAGGGCCGGGATCTGCAACTCTGGCAAATGCTGCACCCGGAGCTGCGCCGGCTTCCGCGGCGGATGCAAGGGATAAGACAGCAGCAGGAGTCCCGCCACCAGGTCAGGCTCCCCAGCGCACAGCATCGTCGCCTGCCGCCCGCCGTAGGAGTGCCCGCCCAGGAACATACGTTCGCAGCCCAGTTTCCGCAATGCCGCGACCGCATTCCTGAGCCCATCACGATCGCGCTCAGCGTCTCCCGGCCGCGGCGGACCGTACGGTCGATTCTGCCGGAACGGAAGATCACAACGGAGTACAGCAAAGCCGGCACCGGCGAACGCTCCAGCCAGTGTAATCAAGAGGGAAGAACCGGAATTTGACCCAGCTCCATGTGCCAGCACCAAGCCGTTGCCAGCGCTATGTTCCGGACGATGAAGAAATCCGCGAACCGGTGGATTGAGTGCCGTATCGCCAAAGGCTTGGAAGGCAGCGGTCATGCAAGTGAAGCCAACTGAGAACTGCGAACTAACCAACTCACAACTGGTTCTTCAGAAACTCGAGGCTTTTTCGAAATCGAACCGCATGGTAGCGAAAGCAACGGCTTCCGCGATCGACGGTCCGAGGAAAAATGTTCGGCGCTAGCCGCGCCTCTTCCCGCTCATCTTGCGTCGCGGTCTGGGCCGCGAAATTCTGCGCTCTTCTTCGGCTGTCACCAGGTGCAGGCGCATAAAATTGGTTGATCCGGACGCCATCTGCGTTCCGGCCACCACCCCCAGCACGTCGCCAGTCTTTACCCGGCCGCGGCGCAGCAATTCCTGCTCCGCTGCCAGCAGCATTTCTTCCGCGGTCAGCGCCTGGTCGCGCAGTACCGGCCGCACCCCCCACAAAAGGTTGAGGCGGTTGCACACCGCCAAGGTCCGGCAAAACGCGTAGATTTCAGCCAGTGGACGGTACTTGGAGATCAACAGTGCGGTGTTGCCACTCTCGGTAAATACCGCGATCGCGCCCATGTGCAGGTCTTCGGCGGCGTGCGCGATGGATTCGCAGATGGCTTCCGCAATCGAAAGTCGGCGCTGCTGGCGGCGACGCGGCTGGGTAAACTCCGCCATGTTGCTTTCCGCTTCCACCACGATCCTGGCCATCATAGCCACAGTCTCACGGGGATAGAGGCCGGTCGCGGTCTCCGCCGACAACATGACTGCGTCCGTGCCGTCGAACACTGCGTTGGCCACGTCACTGGCCTCGGCCCGCGTCGGCCGCGGATTTTCGATCATGGATTCCAGCATTTGCGTGGCAATGATTACCGGCTTGCGCCAGTCCGCCGCGCGCCGGATGACATACTTCTGAATCACCGGAACTTTCTCCGCCGGCATCTCCACGCCCAGGTCGCCGCGCGCCACCATCACCCCATCCGCCGCCTCGAAAATTTCTTCCAACCGCTTCAGCGCCTGGGGTTTTTCCAGCTTGGCGATGACCGGCACGTCGCGGCCCCGCTCCCCTATGATTTCCTTTACCGTGCGCACGTCGGCCGCTGAGCGCACGAACGACAACGCCACCATGTCTACGCCATGCTTCAGCCCAAACTCAAGATCGGCGCGGTCTTTGCTGGTCAGCGCGGGGATTGAAAGCGCCGCCCCCGGCAGGTTGATGCCCTGATGCTCGGCCAGCAGGCCGCCATTGATTACCTCGCATTCCACATCGCTGCCTCGCACCTGCGTCACCCGCAGTTCGATCAGGCCGTCGGAAAGCAGAATACGCGAGCCCGGCCGTACTTCCTGCGCCAGCCCCTGAAACGTAGTTGAGATCAGCGAGGGAGCACCGGAGACGTCTCGAGGCGTGATAGTGACCAGCGACCCGGTCTTGAGCACCACGGGTTCATGGTTCTTTAGCCGCCCGGTGCGTATCTTGGGGCCTTGCAGGTCCTGCAGAATACAGATGGTGCGGTTTTCCTGTTGGGCGGCGCGCCGCAGGCGGGCAATATTTCGCGCGTGCTCGGGATGGGTGCCATGGGAAAAGTTCAGCCGGGCAACGTCCATGCCCAGCCGCATCATTTCACGCAGCCGCGACTCGGTATTGCACGACGGTCCGATAGTGCAGATGATCTTGGCGCGTCGTGTGGCCGTGAGGGCGGGTTCCGCTGACAAATCGCTCGAAACGAGATCCGGCTTCTCTGGTTTCAAATTCTCCCCGTCGTTTGTGTGTTGTGTGGTCGCGGGCGACTGGCCCGCGAAAGCTGCAGGTCAAAGTCAAAAGCCACGGGCGAGTCGCCCGCGACCCCATTAGAGACAGCTACGGTTTTCTCAAATGCGCATTGGACTCGATCAGTTCGATTCCCAGCCGGGCGCGCGGGAAGAGCATGGCATTGAACTCCGCTCCCACCAGCACCACCAGCGAGATCATGTACATCCATACCAGCAAGGCGATGCCCACTCCCAGCGAACCGTAGAGGATGCTGTAGTCGGCATAGCGTTGCAGATACCAGCCAAACAGGGTGGTAGCGAAGAACCACATCGCCGATGCCAGCGTGGCGCCGGGCAACACGCTGTGCCAGGGCTGGGTGCGCGGGACCGCGTTGTGATAGATCAGCGCCATCACCGCGATGCTGGTGAGTCCGGCGATCGTCCACCGGATGGCCGTCCACATGAGCAGGATGAAGGGTCCAAACTCGTGTCCGAGTTGAAACAAGATTTGAGTTTCAATGCGATTGCCGAAGGCGACCAGGATGGTGGAGAAGGTCAGGGGAATGCCGGCAAGAATGACCAGCGAGAAAGCGATCAGCCGCTCCTTCACCAGCCCCCAGCTCTTGGGCAGCTCATAACAGCGGCGAAAGCCTTCCATCCAGGAAATCATTACGCCGGACCCGGTCCACAGCGTGATGAGCGAAGCGGTGATCAGCACTCCCACCGAATGCTGGGTGGTGCCTCTCAGATACGCCAGCGCCGTGGCGCTCCCCGCGGGAAGGATCTTGCCCAGCGCGTCGGAAATTTCACGCAGGTAGGCTTCGGTCTGGGGCGATGTGGCCAGCACCGTTCCGATCAGCAGCAGGGTGGGGAAAAACGTGAGGATGGAAGAATAGGCCGCCGCTTTAGCGGTAGCGAACGCGTCATGCTGAAACGCGCGCCAAAAGGCGAGGCGAAGCAGGCGACTGAAACGCAACATGAATGGCCTCAGAGTATTGCGCCGGGGCATCGCATGCAACTGCGAAGTGCTGCTACGTTCCTGATCCTGCAATCGTTGTGGGTTGGCGTGCATGGGGTTGACTCAAGGACGCAAAACTCCAGAACCCAAACCGGGAAGGCACAGGGGCGGACAAACCAGTCCGCCCCAGCGCTCTTCCTGAAATTACTCGGCCGTCAGTTCCTCGGTCTCGCCTTCCGTACGCATGAGCTCGAGCGCCCGCTCGGCTTCCTCGTAGGCTTGCGAAACTTCCTCTTGCACCTTGGCCGCGGCTTCTTCCATCTCTGGCGAGAGCCGCACATTGCGGTAATACTCCATACCAGTACCGGCCGGGATCAACCGGCCCACGATGACGTTCTCTTTCAGTCCTCGCAGGTGGTCCACCGCGCCCTGAATGGATGCTTCCGTCAGGACACGCGTTGTCTCCTGGAACGACGCCGCCGAGATAAACGACTCGGTTGACAATGACGCCTTGGTGATACCCAGCAGCAACGGCCGGCCCGTGGCCGGTTTGCCGCCCTGGGCGATGACGCGTTCATTTTCCTCGCGGAAGCGGAATTTGTCCACTTGCTGCTCCAGCAGGAACTGGGTGTCGCCCACGTCCTCGACCTTCACCCAGCGCATCATCTGGCGGACAATCACCTCGATGTGCTTGTCCGAGATGTTCACACCCTGCAGCCGGTAGACTTCCTGGATTTCGTTCACCAAGTAGGACTGCAGCTGCTTCTCGCCCAGTACGGCCAGAATGTCGTGCGGGTTCAGCGGACCGTCCATCAGCGGTTCGCCCGCCTTGACCCGTTCGCCTTCCTGCACGTTGATGTGAACCCCGCGCGGTACCGAGTATTCCTTTTCGGTGCCGTTGTCGGCGACCACGTACATCTTGCGCTGGCCCTTCGAAACCTCACCGAACTTGACCGTGCCATCGATTTCGCTGATGACCGCAGTCTCGCGCGGCTTGCGGGCCTCGAACAGTTCGACCACACGCGGCAGACCACCGGTAATGTCTTTGGTCTTGGTAGTCTCGCGCGGGATCTTGGCCAGCACGTCGCCGGGATGGGCGGTGTCGCCGTCCTGCACCATGAGGTGGGCGCGTGAGGGCATCAGGTAGCGCTTGCTGGCCTTGCCCTTGATCACAATGGCCGGCTGGCGCTTCTCGTCGGGCGAATCCGCCACCACGTGTCGCGACAGTCCAGTCACTTCGTCCACTTCTTCGTGCAGCGTGACCCCTTCCTGCAGGTCCTTGAACTGCACTGTGCCCCCGATTTCGGTCAGGATGGAGAAGGTGTAAGGATCCCATTCGACCATTACCTGTCCGAGCGTGACCTGGTCGCCTTCGTTGACCTTCAACTTGGCGCCGTACACCACCGCATAGCGCTCCCGCTCGCGGCCCTTGTCATCCACCACCGCAATCGAGCCCTGGCGGTTCATGACCACCAGGTCGCCCGACTTGGCCTTGACCGTCTGCAATCCGATGAAGCGGACGGTGCCGTTGCTCTTGGCGTCCAATCGCGATTGCTCAGAGACTCGCGACGCCGT
>JAIQFF010000040.1 GCA_020073395.1 Terriglobia bacterium | reverse complement strand
CCTCCGCCGCTTTCACTGCGGCATCGGCCGAGTGGAAATCGGTCACGATCCGCCGCGCCAGGTCCTTCTTCGCGTCCATGGGATGCGACTCGCGCTTCATCTTTTCAATTTCGGGCAACTGTACATCCGTCAGCAGCTCGTAATACCTCCACATCATCGGGTCCGAAATGGACATCACTTTGCCGTACATTTCGAGTGGCGGCTCCTGGATGCCGATGGCGTTGCCTAGCGACTTCGACATTTTCTGCACCCCGTCGAGGCCTTCGATGATGGGCGTGGTCAGCACCACCTGCGACTCCTGGCCGTAGGCGCGCTGCATTTCGCGGCCGACCAGCAGATTAAATTTCTGGTCGGTGCCGCCCAGCTCGACGTCGGCCTGGAGCGCGACCGAATCGTATCCCTGAACCAGGGGGTAGAGCAGTTCGTGCATGGCGATGGGTTTTTCTTCCTGAAAGCGTTTGTGAAAGTCTTCGCGCTCGAGCATTTGCGAGACGGTGAACTTGGCCGTGAGCCGGATCCAGTCGGCGGACTTCATTTTGTCGAACCACTCGCTGTTGAACCGGGTCTCGGTCTTGGCCTGAGAGAGAATCTTGAACACCTGCGCCATGTAAGTCTTGGCGTTGCGCATGATCTCGTCCGCACTCAGCGGCGGACGAGTGGCGGAACGTCCGGTGGGATCACCAATCATGCCGGTAAAATCGCCGACCAGGAAGATGACGGTGTGGCCGAGGTCCTGAAACTGTTTGAGCTTGCGCAAGAGCACGGTATGGCCGAGATGGAGATCGGGCGCCGTAGGATCGAACCCCGCCTTGACCCGCAAGGGTTTGCCGGAAGCGAGAGACCTCTCCAGCTTGGCGCGAAGCTCGGACTCCTTCACAATTTCGGCGGAGCCCTTCTTGATGTAGGCGAGTTGTTCGTCAACCGGAGGGAAGGTGGGCATAGGGTAAAGATTATAGCGGCAGCTGTGGGGATTGCAGATTTCAGATTCTAGATTTCAGATTTCAAGCAGAGGTTGTATCTTGTGGGACTCAACGACTCCCGAATCGAGCAAGAGCTCAAGCCAAAATAGTGACTCATCTGCTTCTTCTAGCACGATTCCAAGCTTGGAGGCGAAGTCCGCCCTCGAACGCGATCGGCAAACGGCACGGTAATTTGCCGCCACGGACGCGGCGGATCGAAGCAACTGACGCGTAATAATCCGCGATTCCTGGCTTGGCTGCACCAATCGGCACAGACGAATTGCCGCCAGAGCGAAATACTTAGTACGGTCCTTCAAGCCCTCAGAATTGAGCGTCGGCCCCATGAAAATCTGCAATCTACAATCTCAAATCTGAAATGTCTGTGCCGAACGGCCTACCCCGATGTGACGTTCGTCACAAGCCGCCTGCCCACAATCGCGCACTTCCCCTGCAAGATAATATTGATCGCTTCCGAGTACGCCACGTGCTCCTGTTCCAGAATTCTTGCCGCCAGCGTGTGCTCGTCGTCGGTGTCCAGCACGGGTACGGTCTTCTGCACGATGATGGCGCCATGATCCAGTTCTTCATCTACGAAATGCACGGTGCAGCCGGTGACTTTCACTCCGTAGGCGAACGCCTGCTCCTGGGCCTCGAGGCCGGGAAATGCGGGCAGCAGCGAGGGGTGAATATTCAGGATGCGTCGCGGGAATTGCTGCACGAACCAGGGCGACAGCAGACGCATGTATCCCGCGAGACAGATGAGATCGACTTTGTGCTGTTGCAGCGCCGCCACCATTTCGCGATCGTGTTCTTCGCGCGGCTTGCCTTTGGAGGAAATGACAACGGCTTCCAATCCCATGCGCTTCGCGATTTCCAGGCCGCCAGCATCGGGTTTGTTCGAGATGACGACAGCGATGCGTGCGTCAGCAATTTTGCCAGCCGCGACGTTTCTCGCGATGGCTTCGAAGTTGGAACCGCGTCCGGAGAGGAGGATGCCCAGGTTTTTCATTGGAGTCGATGAACGATTATTCATCATAGGACATGTTTGCGCTACGCAGAGCAAATGTATCGCCGCCGTGCCGGCGGCAGTCCGGTGGGCGTCTCGCCCACGGCTGCGGGGGCAGGATGCCCCCGCGACAGCCGGCAGGATGCCGGCGGCGCTACGATTTGCCCACGATAATCAGGTCAGATATAGTTTTGGCAGTTATGTATCAGGACTTCCACGCTGTCGATCGCTGGACCAAGAATGATGTGCACTGCATCTACCGGGCACTCATTGTTGCCATAGCCACTCGTCACGCCGACGCCGTCGATATCAAGTTTCTGGTGGACGGGCGGACCGTCTGGGTCGCCCTGCCCCATCCGGCATGGGTGGAGTACAAGAAACGCACCGGCAAGGTAATCACGGACCCGCTCGCGGTAGAAATTGCTGGGCACTATTTGAAGACCGCGCTGGAATCCGGCGAAGGTGTAGGACGGGAAATGTATTCCCTCTCCGTGGATGAGACGCTGAAACACCTCGAAGCGGTGGTGCAGCAGCCAGAGGCCCAACCGGTAGAGTAATTTGATGGAGGGCGGGCGTCCCCGCCCGTCCGGCGCGGCGCGAGACGGGCGAGACACCCGTCCTCCATTAAAGCCGGCAGATCAGCAGTTCCCGCTCGTAGATCATCTCCGGCGGCAAGTGCGCGTGCAGTAGAATGAAGAGCTCTTCGTGCCCGATCACCTCGGACTTCCACGCTGCCCGGTCAACGAACTGTAATTTCTCGAACTTTTCCTTGGGGAAGTCCAGGCCTTTCCATTCGATGTCTTCGTAGTGGGGGGTCCACCCGATGGGCGTCTCCTTGCCCTGAGAGCGGCCGTGGACGCGGTCCACGATCCACTTGAGCACTCGCATATTGTCGCGGAAGCCGGGCCAGATGAATTTGCCGTCGGCATCTTTTCTGAACCAGTTCACGTGGAAGATACGCGGCGTCCGGCTGAGCGAACGCTGCATTTTGATCCAATGGCGAAAATAATCTCCCATGTGATAGCCGCAGAAGGGAAGCATGGCCATGGGGTCGCGGCGAACTTTGCCGACTTCTCCCGCAGCTGCGGCGGTCATCTCCGATCCCATGGTGGCGCCGACGTAAACTCCGGCGCTCCAGTTGAAAGCCTGGTAGATGAGGGGAATGGTGGCACCGCGGCGGCCGCCGAAAATAATCGCGCTAATAGGAACCCCGGTGGGATCTTCCCAGGCGGCGTCGATGGTGGGACATTGCGAAGCCGGAGCGGTAAAACGCGCATTGGGGTGCGCCGCTTTGGTGCCGGTTTTCTCGGCGATCTCCGGCGTCCACTGATGTCCTTGCCAGTCCAGCAATTCTGCTGGGGGCTCGTCGGTCATACCCTCCCACCAGATGCCGCCTTCCGGGGTGAGCGCCACGTTGGTGAAGATGGTGTTGCGGGAGAGCGTCGCCATCGCGTTGGGATTGGTTTTCTGCGATGTTCCCGGCGCCACGCCGAAGAACCCGGCCTCCGGATTGATTGCGCGCAGGCAGCCCTGGGCGTCAGGCTTGATCCAGGCGATATCGTCTCCGACCGTCCAAACTTTCCAGTCCTTCAATCCGGTGGGGGGTACCATCATGGCGAAATTCGTTTTGCCGCAGGAGCTGGGAAAGGCCGCCGCCACATAGGTCTTCTTGCCGTGGGGATCTTCCACTCCCAGGATGAGCATGTGCTCGGCCATCCAGCCTTCGTCGCGCGCGATGTTGGAGGCGATCCGCAGCGCAAAGCACTTTTTTCCCAGGAGCGCGTTGCCGCCGTAGCCCGACCCGTACGACCAGATCTCGCGGGTCTCGGGGAAGTGGACAATATATTTTTCCAGGTTGCAGGGCCAGGGGACATCTTTCTGACCGGGAGCGAGCGGCGCGCCCACGCTGTGGATGCAAGGCACAACGCGCTGCTCGTCTTTGTCAATTTCCTTGAAGACGTCGATCCCGATGCGGGCCATGATGCGCATGTTCACGACCACATATGGGGAATCAGTAAGCTCCACGCCGATCTGCGACATCGGCCCGCCCACCGGGCCCATGCTGAAGGGGAGGACGTACATGGTGCGCCCCTGCATGGCGCCGTTGAATTTTTCCTTCAACTTGCGGCGCATGGTGTAGGGATTTTCCCAGTTGTTGGTGGGACCGGCGTTGTCCTTCGACAGGGAACAGATGAAGGTGCGGTCTTCGACCCGGGCCACGTCGCTCGGGTCGGAACGAGCCAGGAAACAGCCGGGCCATAGGTCTTCATTCAGCTTGGTGAAGGAACCGCTGGCCACCATTTCGCGGCAGAGTTTGTCATACTCCGCCTGCGAGCCATCCACCCAGTGAATGTTTTTGGGCTTGGTTAATTCGGCAGTTTTTTCGACCCATTTGACGAGATGTATATTGCGCGTGAGCGACCCGCGCGAACGTGCAGTTTTCATAGCCATCCTGAACAGGGAAATGGAAGCAGGCTCAAGGTTCTGCGATGTGCGTTATTCGTACCTTCCATTCTGCCAGAGATGTAGCCGAAATGCTTGCGGCTGGACAATCGGCGGACCGGCAAGCCTCAGGCTTGATCAGACTGCAACGCCGCTAAGAAACTGCAATCATTAGGCTTACACCCGGCCAAAATTGGGTGGCAGCCCTGGTTCCATTCCGCAAACCGAAATCGAAGTACGCACTTCCGGTTCAGCGCTGCTGCTCTTTTTCCTCAGCGGCAGCGAGCTCTGCCGCATCTAATCTGGAAACCCTATGTCCCAATCACGTCCTGGAATGACTGTAGGAGAACTGTTTGCCGCCTGGGGAAGTATCCTGAGCGGCCGGGCCCCCATGCTTTCGATCGAAATTACCCGTGAGTGTCCGCTGAGCTGTCCGGGATGTTATGCCTACGGCGACTTCCATCTGGGCGGCGAAAAAAAGTTGACCGAACTTTCGGACCTGCGCGGCGAAGCGTTAGTGGAGGGAGTTTTAGGGCTGGTGAAGAAACACCGGCCGCTGCATGTTTCCCTGGTGGGCGGCGAGCCCATGATCCGGCATCGCGAACTCAGCCGCATTCTGCCCGAACTCAGCCGACGGAATATTTTCAGCATGGTGGTGACCAGCGGAATCATCCCCATTCCGATGGAATGGATGGGACTGCGACGGAACCGGGTGGCGGTTTCAATCGACGGCCTGCCCGAGCACCACGATCCACGGCGCAAGCCGGCTACCTATGAGCGCATCCTGCAAAATATCCACGGCCGCGAGGTGAACATTCATTGGACCATCACTGGGCCAATGATGAAGCGCCCAGGATATCTGGAAGAGTATTTGGCGTTCTGGCAGGCCCGGCCCGAGGTCAAGCGGATCTGGGTGAGCCTGTACAGTCCGCAGCAAGGCGAAAACACGCCGGAAATGCTTACCCTGGAGGAGCGGCAACGGGTGGCGGAGCAGTTGCCTGGCCTGAGAGAGACTTATCCGAAACTGCTGATGAACCCGGGGATCGCGCAAGCCATTCTCGAGCCCCCGAAGAATCCGCAGGAATGTCTATTCTCCAGGATGTCCACGAACTTCTCGGCTGACCTGACGACGCGGGTCGAGCCATGCATTTTTGGGGGTACGCCGGATTGCAGCCAGTGCGGCTGCGTAGTTTCAAGCGGATTGCATCACGTGCAGCAGCGAAAGCTGGTAGGCCCGCTAAGCATCGGACACTTGGTCCGCGGTTCGACTGCGATTGGCTCGCTGATGAATCTTCTGCGGTCAGGCTCGGTGATGCCGGCGCGGTGGCAGACACTCGCTTCCCGGCAACCAGACGCAACTGATCTGGTGCAGATCGGTCCCGGCGGATCAGACTAGCCGGATCAAGCTCGCTTTAGCGCGCGCACGATGACCACCAGCAGCACGGCGCCCAGAATCGCCACCAGAATGCTGGGAATTAACCCGCCGCTGGTGTAAATGCCCAGCACGCGCAGAACCCAGCTGCCGAATAGGGCGCCGGCGATGCCGAGCAGAATATCGACAATCACGCCGTAGCCCGCGCCTTTCATGATCTTGCCCGCAGCCCAGCCCGCGACCAGACCCACCAGAATGATGTAGATCAAACCGCCGCCCACGAACATAGGTGCCTCCAGATGCAGCCGCGGAAGCGTATGCCGGGGAGGACCGACTGTCAAGCTAAGGGCCCACGTAGGGGCAGATGTCCTCATCTGCCCAGTCGAGCGCAGCTCGACAGGTTCTTGCATGCGCGGAAATAGCGGAGCTTCGCTTCGCCGGGCAGATGAGGACATCCTTCGACTTCGCTCAGGACAGGTCCTGCCCCTACGTGGGCCGTGGTGATTTGAATTCTGTGGTTAAATTGCTGCATGTTTGCCCGCAGGATTCGCGTGGAATACGAGCAGAACGGACGGCGCCTGCCCTGTCCGCTGAAGTGGCTCGACAGTTTTTCCATGCGCAACTTCACCAACGCCAGCGTCTTTGACAACACCCTGCCGGTTGGAGATGGGGTGATGGAAATCGGGACCCACGTTCCCATCAACGAGCTGAAAGTGGCGATGGAGGATTGGTTCCGGAAGAAAAGCTATCTGGCGAAGGAAGGGGAGCTGATCGTGAGCACGTCGAACCCTCCCCCAGCATGAAACCGGAATAGCTAAGCGCCAACTGCCAATTGCTGTTTTCTACTCCCCGTAGTGCAGCAACGAAAATACGTCGTACTCCTTAAGCTTGTCCCGCCCCTTGAGAAAGTCGAGTTCGACCACGAACCCCAGCCCGGCAATTTCCGCGCCCAGCGAACGGGCCAGCCCGGCCGTGGCCTCGGCGGTGCCGCCGGTGGCCAGCAGGTCATCGACAATCAGCACGCGCTGGCCTTTCTGAATAGCGTCCCTGTGGATCTCGAGAGTGTTGGTGCCGTATTCCAGGGCATAATCAAACTTGGCGGTGGCCGCGGGCAGCTTGCCGGGTTTGCGCAGCGGGACGAAGCCCGCATTCAGACGATAGGCGACGGCCGGGCCGAAGATAAATCCGCGCGCCTCCATGCCCAGCACCAGGTCGATGCCGGCGGTGAGGTAGTGTTCGGATAGCGCATCGATCAGCATGGCGAGGCCAAGCTTGTCCTTAAGCAGGGTGGTAATGTCGTAGAAGAGGATGCCCTTCTTGGGAAAATCCGGAACTTCGCGGATCAGCTTTTTCAGCGGCTCGCAGTCAAGCCGCGGCTGCTGGGGCGCGGGATTCGGCATTTACCAGGCTCCTTCGATGCGAAAAGTTGTGAGGCCGGCGACCGGCTTGGTTTCGACTTCTTCGACATCATCCACGCGGGCGGCGCGCGGCCCCGCGCGCAGCCGCGATCTCAGCCCGAACAGTTGATCGCGCGATCCCATGGCCAGGACTTCCACGCTACCATCGGCATTGTTGCGCACCCATCCGGCGATGCCAAGCAGGTGTGCCTCGCGCTCTACAAACCAACGAAAACCCACGCCCTGCACTCGTCCGCGGACGAGGAAGCGGCGCGCCTGCGTAGCTTTTTCAGCCGAAGTCATTCCTAACCTAACCCCTGTCATCTTGAGCGGAGTGGCTGCTTCGCTCCGCGAGGCAGCCGCGCAGTCGAAAGATCCCTATTGTGCAAGGGAACGCCGGCTCAGATACTTCCAGGGTAAAAAACCTGCCTGTGCCGGCAGCATTTCTCACTATAGGGGGCCTTCGACTCCGCAGAAGGTTCGCTTTGCGAACTTTCTGCTCCGCTCAGGATGACAGCGCTTTTACGCCCGCGACAAATACGCGCCTTCCGCCGTGTCCACGCGAATTTTCTCGCCTTCGTTAATAAAGGGCGGGACCTGTACCACCAGCCCGGTTTCGGTCTTGGCTGGTTTGGTCACGCTGGAGGCCGTCGCGCTCTTCAATCCAGGTTCGGTTTCGACCACGGTCAGTTCCACCGTCTGCGGCAACTCGATTCCCACCGCTTTACCGTCGAAGAATTCCACTTTGATCTGCAAATTCGAAATCAGGTAGTTGACGGCATCGCCCAGAATCTCGCGGCTCAAGTGGGTTTGCTCGAAGTTGGTGGTGTCCATGAAGTAGTAGCTGTCGCCGTCGGCATAGAGAAACTCCATCTCGACCTCATCCACGACGATCTTTTCGATGGGGTCGGGCGAACGGAAACGGTGCTCGAACATGGCGCCGGTCCGCAGATTACGCAGTTTGGCCTGAATGAAGGCGCGCAGATTGCCGGGGGTGCGATGTTCGACGCTGAACACGGAATGCAGATCATTGTTATGCTTGATGATCATGCCGGGGCGAAGCTGGGTGGCGGGAATAGCCATTGCTGGGTAAGTCTCCTTAAACTATTGCGATTACGTCGGCGGAAGGCGGCAGGCCACATTTTCCGCCGGATACGAGGATCCAACTCTTTATTTTACACGGGCTTGAACTGATTTGGGAACCGGACCCCAAGAGTCACGTAGAAAAATGAAGAAAGAAAGCCGAGAACGCCGGCCCGACAGCTAGAATCAAAGATTGAGACAGATCGAGGCTAAGACCGAATTTGAAAGGACTCGTTTATGCGCATAGGAAAGTACGAAGCTTCAGAACGCGGCAATGCCGCTGGGACAGCGGTGACTTTCTTGCTGATCGGGTTGGGCGCCGGCGCCCTGCTCGGCTTGTTGCTGGCCCCCAAAGCGGGCAAGCAGATGAGAAAAGACCTGCGTCGCAAGTTTGATAGTGCCCGCGAAACCGTGGACGAGTGGACGGACGACGCCAAGGAGTTCGCCGAAGAAGCCATGGAACGCGGCGCCGAAATCGCCGACGAAGTTCGGGAGCGAGTAGCTCCGCTGGCCAAAGCTATCCGCCGGTAAAGCGGACGTCGAGCCTCGGACGTCAGGCGTCAGCAGATGTGGTATCACGGTTCTTGTAGCGCCGGCGTCTCGCCGGCTGTGGCGAGGGCATCCTGCCCTCGCCGCTGCTAGGTCCTTGAATGATGTCCGAGGTCCGACGCCTGACGTCTGTTCTCAGTAAAGCCGGAAGCTAACTTGCACGTTGACTTCTACCGCCACCGGCTGGCCGTTGAGGGTGGCGGGCTGAAATCGCCACGTGCTTACGGCTGCGATCGCTTTCTCATCCAGGCCCATCCCCAGCGAACGCTGCACCCGGATGTTATGTGGTAGTCCCTCCGGGCCTACCACCAGCCACAGCACGACCGAGCCCCTGATATTTCGCTTTGCGGGCGGCGTCGGAGTAGTCGGGATCCGGATCATAGATAGGGCGCGGCTGAGTTACGCCTCCGATTCCAGGACGGAAAACGTTGCCTGCATCGTAGGGCCCAAAGCCTGGTCCGGTGCGTGGTCCCACGCCTCCACAGCAATTGCTGCCGATTCCGCCTCCACCGCCGGGACCATTCGACGGCGGCCCCTGGACCCCGGAGAGCGGGTCACCAAGCCGTGCCAACTGGGGAAGTTTGACGTCTGACAAAGCCATCAGGCTGGGTGGCTCGGGCAGCTTCGGGTCCGGGTTCAAAGGCACCGCTTCCGGTGGAGTCAGCTGGTCAGCGAGGGTCAAAGCCGGCAAAGCACCTCTTGAGGCAGGCAGACGATCGTGAGTTCCCCCTCCTCCATGCCCGCCCGGGTCTTGCGGCAAGAACGAGATCGGTCCGACGTTGATGGCATGGCTCACCTGGGGGCCATGGTTGTTGGGCCGATCCGTGAGCCAGGTCGCGAGCCACAAGACCAGAGCCAATGCCATGGCGTGGACGAGGAGTGAGGCCAGAAAGTTTTCTGGCCGAGTGTGGTAAAGGCCGATGTTGTCGTTGAGAAGCCCAGGGAAAACCGACGTGGGTGTGCTCGCCGTCATGGTCGCTCCCTCATAACCAATCGGGATGATTTCCTAGTGAGACGCAGTCGGAGTGCAAAAGGATACCTGCAGCGGGCGGCAGACCTCGGACGTCGGACGTCGGCCCTCAGACGTCGGCTCGCATTCGTTGTGGCGACAGCGCCGCTTCTCGTTGAACGCAAGCACGGGCGAGGACGCCCGCGCCCACATTGAGAGCCTTGCCGAGGTCTGACGCCCGAAGTCTGAGGTCCTTATTTGAAGATGGATGCGAAGAAGCCCTTTACCTTCCCGATCACACCTTTGCGGGACTGGTCCGGCGGCGGCTCGGCCACGGTAAGCAATGGCGCGGGAGTGGTGGCACGCGACATGGGCAGAGTTCCGTCTCCGAGGTCGGGTGCCGACGCCGGGGGTGAATCGCTAGCTCGAAAGACGAAGGGGGCATCGACTTGCGCGTGGGGTGCGTTGGGCGAAGGTGCTGGCAGGTTCTCCGTTCCGGGAGGAGCGATGGTCAGCGTCACTTGGGACGGAGACTCTTGCTGCGATGTCATGCCGGAAGTTGAGGCAGGCGGCGGCGGGGCTTCTTCTCCGGGCTGCGCCAGATGCACCGTCGGCGGCAGGTCTTTCTCGGAAACGGTGGGCGCCGGCACCGCCGCGCGCATCGCCGGGATTTGCGGCGGCGGACAACCGCAATCGTCGGGAACCGTAGTCTCCATCTGGTTCAGCCTTCCGGAACGAAAGAAAACCTGCTCTTTGGATTTCACCTGATAGGTGCCATCGCCGATCAGCTCCGAAACAGTCACCGAAGCGGTGTTTCCCGGCAAGGCTCGGACGCAGGTATCTCCCTGGGCATTGGTGCTGATCGCGTAGTGGAATTCACCCGGGCCCGCGAGCAGCATGCGGAAGTCCGGCGTGACCACCGAATCGGCGGAGGCATTGAGGGTGTAATGGGCTTCGAGGGCTCCGGTGCTGATACCGAGCATCAGGTCGTGGCCGTCCTGCGAAGGAGTCACGGAAAGAGTTGTCTTGGGACACACCCGCACTTCGCCGCCCCTGGCGAGGCGCAAGATCGTAGTATCTTGACCCGCAGTCACGGCGGAATCGCCGGAAAGCCGGCCTCCCGCTTCCACCACCGCTCCGGTGGCTCCCGGGACCACTGGGACGAAGGCCGGCTGCACCCCCTTGGTGAAAGCGGGGACAGAGGGAGTTTCGATTTTCTGCCGAGCCTCGGCCATGGGGTGCATGCGGACCAGCAGGCGTTGGCCCCGGTTGTCGCTGCTGAAGCCCACGGGATGGACCAGGTCCACGACTACGCGAGCCACTGGCGGCGCCTGCTGAAACTGATTTATGCGCACCGCGCTCACTTGCTCGCTGCCTACCTCAATCCGTTTGCCCGGCAATCGGTCCAGGGTATGGGGAAGGTCTATGACCAGCCGGGGTGGGCTGTCGAGGAACTCAATCGCGGGCTGGGGAGTCTCGCTGGAAATGATCTCGAGCGCAGGTCCTTCTGCGTCGGAAATCATCTTCACCGAACACAGGATCGCTGGCGGACCCTTGGGGATCGGGGCATCATCGGGCGTCTGCGCCAGGCCAAAGCCGGCGCCCAGCGTAGCCGCCAGCAGCGAGACCCACACAAATTGGCAGCCGATACGCGGCAAGGACTTCATCTCTCGGAGACCGGGGTTATAGCTGCAACAATATCATCGCTGGTGGGTCCGGAGAAGTAGCAAAGGTCGGGCCTAGCACCCCGGACCTCGGACATCAGGCTGCGGACGTCGGGCTTCGGCCCCCAGCCCTTGGCCGTCGGACCTTAGCCCTCGGCCGTCAAGCCTGGCAGCTTGCGGGAGGGACTTTGACTTGGGTGGAGCAGGCCTCGGCCCTGCAGGACGCACCGTCAAATGAGTCGAGGCTTCAGCCCCTGAGGTACTTATCTCGCAGCCACGGTTGTGGTGAAAGTGTAAAAGGCAGATTTTGCCGGGGGGGCCGGGGTCCGACGCCCGAGGCCCACTTCAGGGTTCTGCCAGGAATTCGTATTCGTCGATCACCGCGGCCACGGCCACTTTGCCGTTGCCGTCATCGACGCGCACGACTTTCCCCTTGCAGCGGACACGGATGCTTTCAGTCAGAGTAATTTCAGGCGGCAGAGTCAGAGTAAATTCAATGACCGACCCCGGAGCGATGGCCGAATCCACATAAAAACAAATGCCACGCGCACTTACGTCGCGAGTCTGGGCACTCTTTTCTTGTGAGCCATTGTCTGAGTAGGTGACAGCCACGGGTAACCGCAAAGCAAAACGGCGCGTAGCCCGCTTCTCGGGTTCAGCTTCGGCCATGAGCTCTCCGTAAAAGCTGCATAAGCATGGCGTTTTGAGTGCAGTGTGTCAAGTAGTTTAGGGCACGCTCCGGTCCTTACAATGTTGCAAGTATTTGCTCCCGCGAGCCCGAAGCAGCTGATCGGAAACACCAAGCACACATAAGCAAGTATGGGCCGAACACTCTTGTCCGACGCTTTTGAAGTTGGTTTTGTGGTTGATAGCTCCAGGCTTGGAATCTCTGTTGAACATTTGAGGCTTAAGTCAAAAGCGGCCGACAACCGGCCTGAAACGAGGCGAATAACTCTGGTATAAGCTAGATACTGTTATTCCAGCGTATGGTCTTCGTTCTCGACAATTACGATTCCTTCACCTACAACCTGGTCCAGTATCTGGGCGAACTGGGGGCGGAGGTCGAGGTACGACGCAATGATCAGGTGACTCCTGCGGAGGTGGAGGCGATGCGGCCGGAACGGATCGTACTCTCTCCCGGTCCCTGCACGCCGCAGGAAGCAGGAATCACCATCCCGCTGATTCGCCACTTCGCCGGCAAGGTGCCGCTGCTGGGGGTTTGCCTAGGACATCAGGCCATCGGAGCGGCGTTCGGAGGGAAGGTCGTGCGCGCCCCTCACCTGATGCATGGCAAGACCAGCCAGGTGCAGCACGACGGCAAGACCATCTTCGCTGGGCTGACGTCTCCCATGACGGCGACGCGCTACCACTCCCTAATCGTCGAAGAGAAGAACCTGCCTGCCGATCTGGAAGTAAGCGCCTACACCACCGAGCGCGACGGGACACGCACAATCATGGGGTTGAGACATCGAAGATTCCCGGTGGAAGGTGTGCAGTTCCATCCCGAGAGCGTGCTGACAGATGAGGGGAAGAAATTAGTGGAGAATTTTCTGCGAATCTAGTGCTGCCGTCCCCGCCCGTCGTTCTTGTAAACCACGCCGCCCTTCATTACAAATACCACCCGCCGGACGGCCGTAATGTCTTTCAGCGGATCGCCATCGAGTGCGATGATGTCCGCCTGCAGGCCGGGCGCAATCGCGCCGATCTGATCGGCCATTCCCAGCGCTTCCGCGTTCAACGAGTTGGCGGAGACCATCGCCGCCATGGGGTCCACGCCGCAGTCGCGCGCGCGGTTAATAAAATCTTCCGCATTGCGACCGTGCGCGCCCGCCACTGCGTCCGTGCCGTAAACCATTTTAAGGCCCGGAATGCGCACCGCTCGTCTGATGAATTCCTGGTGTGCCGGGATGAGCCCTTTCATCGCCGCAAAGCCCTCTTCCGTATAGTAAGGCGGGGCGAGATAGCTGTCTTTGTACTGGAGATAGGTTGCAAGCAGCAATCCAGCTTGCGGATCGATGTACGTCCCGCGTTCGGCCATAAATTTCAAGTCGTCGTCTGACGCTCCCAGGCCGTGCTCGACTTCCGTGCATCCGGCAAAACTAACGACATGGACCGCATCTCTGAAAGCATGCACCAGCGTGCGCAAGCCCTGTTTCCTGGCTTCATCGCAGGCCGCATTCAATTGCTCTTGGGACATGGTCATCGCGCCCAGGGTCATACCTCCTGACGCGTAGATCTTGATCAGGTCCGCGCCTGCTTCTTTTTGTTTCCGCACGAAGGCTCGGATTTCATCCGGCGTCCCAGTCTGCTCGCCTTGCCCCATGAGCGGCTCAACAGACGTGAGGATGCGCGGGCCAGGCAATAGGCCTTTCGCGATGGCATCGCGCAAGGGAACATCCGCGGGCGAGCCGACGCTTTGGATGGTGGTAAATCCCGCCATCAATGTCAGCCACGCGTTTGAGGCTGAGGCGTCCGCGGCCGCTTGTGTTGTCCCTGCCGGGCCCGCATTTTTTCCGTCCGGGCCGAAGCTCCAGGTGATGTGCACGTGCACGTCAATCCAGCCCGGCAACACCGTCAGGCCACGCAGGTCGTAGTCCACCGGCCCGGCCTTTGGGTCAACCGCTACAATCTTCGGGCCCTCGATCACGATGCGAGTATCCTGCAGCACGCCGCCCTTGCCATCGAGCACCGTGCTGGCGGCAATCACGGTGCGTCTATTCTGCGCCGGCGACCGGGAAGGAATTTGTTGTGCCACAGTGCAGATGCTAACAAGAACGCATAAGACGATCTTTGCGGATCGCATGGACTGCTCCTCACAGTACCTCAGGAAAAGGCTCGAACGGCAAGCAGGCAAACTGCGCAGGGCGCAAAGAAATACGTTTATTTCGCCCGGAGCAGCAGGACTGGGGCGCTGATGCTGTGCTGTACGCGGCTGGCCGTAGTGCCGAGAAATACATCGGCGAGGAAACGGTGACCGTGAGTGCTCATGGCCACCAGGTCGCAACCTTTCTCCTTTACCCATTTGATGATCTCGTCCGCTGGTTCGCCGTAGGCCAGTTCCGCCTGGGCGGGGATGCCAACTGCTTCGAACTCGGCCCGGACCGTCTCCAGATAGGCGGTGTCTTCGGTAATTTCCGGGCTGACCGCGTCCCGGCCATAAGTCCTGGCGGCCCATCCGTCGGCTACGTGCAGTAACACCAGGCGGCTGTGCGCGAGCTTTGCCAGTTGTTTGACATGTTCGATGATGGCTCGGTCGCTCGGCGTACCGTCCAACGTCACGAGAATGGTTTCGTACATGTTGGCCCCGTTGTAGGCGTCCATCATCCGCCGACGATGACCTGCCAGGCCGCTTTGAGCGAGTCGGGCAGGCCGTAGATGTCCATGGAGGTGATCAGGATAGCACTGGTCCAACCTGCCCCCAGCAGCAGCCAACCGTTCTTCCAGGTCCCCATTCGCTTGCCGGAACTGGTGAAATGCAGCAACGGGAACATGGCGAACGGCAGTTGAAGCGCCAGCACCACCTGGCTCAAGGTCAGCAGATCGGTGACGCTGCTGTCGCCTCGCAGGCCGATGATGAAGACCGCGGGCAGGATCGCCAGAGAGCGGGTAATGAGCCGCCGTACCCACGGTTTGATCCGCCAACGCATGAAGCCTTCCATCACCACTTGCCCGGCCAGGGTACCGGTGATGGTGCTGCTCTGGCCGCTGGCCAGCAGCGCGACCGCAAACAGCGTGCTGGCAGCGGCCGTCCCCAGTAACGGCGCCAGGGTCAAAAAGGCGACCCGAATCCAGTCACTCGATGCGCCGAACGCGACCACCTGCCCTCCCGGCACAGTCACGCTTTCCTTGCCAAAAAACACCGTCGCGGCCAGCACCAGAATTGCCGCGTTCACAAAGAAAGCGACGGTAAGTGCGACGACGGAGTCAATGGTGTTGAAGCGCAGGGCACGGCGAACAGAGGGCACGTCCTTTTGCAGCTTGCGGCTCTGCACCAGGGCGGAATGCAAGTACAGGTTGTGGGGCATCACGGTGGCGCCGATGATGCCGATGGCGACGTACAACATCCCCGATTGACGAAAGCTCGGCGTAACCAGAGCCCGTCCCATCTCCAGGAAACTGGGCTGGGTCTCCGGGAGAATGAAAATCTCGATGAAGTAACACACGAAGATCGTTGCAATCAGCAGCAGAACGACGGCCTCGATGGCGCGCATCCCGAAGCTCTGTAAAGCCAGGAGCAGAAGCACGTCCAGGCCGGTAATGATGACCGCCCACAGCAGGGGAATGTGGAACAGCAAATTGAGGGCGACCGCGCTGCCCAACACTTCCGCCAGGTCGCAAGCGCCGATGGCCACCTCACTCAGCAGCCAGTTGGGCCATCGGCTCCACTTCGGATACCAGTCGCGGCAACATTGGGCGAGATCCTTTCCGGTTACCACGCCCAGGCGGGCGGAGAGGACCTGCATGAAAATGGCCATCAGGCTGGCCAGGCCGACGACCCACAAAAGTCCATACTTGTACTGGGCGCCGCCTTGCAGGTCGGTTCCCCAGTTGCCGGGGTCCATGTAGCCGACGCTGACCAGAATCGCCGGGCCCACAAAGGCCCGCCACTGCTCCCAAAACCCCGCCTCATGGTGCGGCACCTCGACCGAACTGTGTACCCCCTCGAGAGACAGGTGGCCCGAGGGTTGAGGCTCGGCCCCTGCTACACCGGAATCGGATGGTGCGGTGAGGTCGGTTTGCCCGTCTGAGCTTTTCATGAGTGGTTCCGCTGACGACGACAACAAGTCAACTAGTATACACAGAAATATGTTAACTGTGGTTAATTTACGTTGAACGGTTAGGCAAGCGCGAAACCCAGATTTTGTCTGCTGCGGGGCGGCCCAAAATCATGTTGCCGGCCGGGGTTCGGATAGAAAGCGTCTTGTCGTAGTTACGCTCGACTAAGCCGACTTCAGCCCCAGGCCGAATACCGCGCGCTTCGAGGAACTCCAGGAGATAGCGGTCGCGCTCGTAGATGCCACTGACCCGGTACCGCTTGCCCGCGTCCGCCTGCGACAGCAGCAGCAAGCCGCGCCGGCGCCGGCTGGTGGGACTCTCCATTTCACTAAGATTGCCGTGGGGGCAGGCGCCCCCACGGCCCAGCTTGGCCAGCAGTTTGGCCTCAAAATCCGGGGAGACGGCATGCTCCAGCCGCTCGGCTTCGTCGTGCACCTTGTACCATTCCATGCCAAACATCTCCGCCAGCATGCGTTCGATCAGATGATGGCGAAGCGTGAGCTTGCGGGCGATCTTGCGGCCGGCAGCCGTTAGACTGACCTCTCCGCCGTTCTGCACCCGCACCAGGCCATCTTTTTTCAGGCGCCGCAGCGCCATGGTCACCGCCGGCGGAGAGACCGAAAGCCAGTGCGCCAATGTGGCCGAGATGACCGTCTCGCCTTCGCTTTCGGCCTCGAGGATGGCCTTGAGATAATCTTCCTTCGAGACAGTGATCATGCGGAGATCATTATACGTTAAGCATAGTTAAGGGGAATTTTAGATTGATGATTGAAGATTCCAGATTTTCGGTGACGGCCGCATCCCGGCAGCGTCCAGCACCCTTTGCTTCCTTTCTTGGCAAACTTTGCGGTTTAAGAGTTTTGACCGATTGAGGCGAGGTCAAAACCCTTTACCGCAAGAGGGCGCAAAGAAAGTGGCAAAGGTCGCAAAGGACACCGTTCACATCCCAGGCGGGGCCAAAATCTGCAATCTAGAATCTGCAATCCGAAATCGGCCCTCCGCGTTTGACATCGTCCCCACGTCCCCCTAACCTTGTGAGTCTCCGGCTATGAAAGTTCTCGTCATCGGAAGTGGCGGACGTGAGCATGCCCTGGTATGGAAGCTGCGGCAGTCCCCGCGGGTTTCCCAGGTTTATTGCGCGCCAGGCAACGGTGGTATTGCGGAAGAAGCCGAGTGCCTGCCTGCCGACGTGAAAAACCTTGACTCGCTGGTGGCGGTGGCCGAACAGGTGCGCCCGGACCTGACCGTGGTCGGCCCCGAACTGCCACTTTCTCTAGGGGTGGTGGATGAATTTACGCGGCGCGGCTGGCATATCTTCGGACCGAGCAAGGCCGCGGCGAAACTGGAGTCGAGCAAGAGTTTCGCCAAGGAATTTCTGCAGCGCTATCACATTCCGACGGCGCATTTCGCCATCTGCGACTCCATCGACGAAGTCCTTGCCGCCCTGCCGCACTTTCATGCGCCTGTGGTGGTGAAGGCAGACGGCCTGGCGGCGGGCAAGGGCGTGGTTATTTGCCGGACGAAGGAAGAGGCGGCCTCGGCTGCGGCTGAGATGTTCAGCGGCAAGACCCTGGGGGAAGCGGGGCGGCGCGTGGTTCTGGAGGAGTGCCTGCAGGGTGATGAGCTTTCTTTCTTGGTTTTGAGCGATGGCGAGCGGGTCGCGCCGCTGGTGGCGGCGCAGGACCACAAACGGATTGGCGACGGTGACACCGGCCCCAACACCGGCGGCATGGGCGCCTATTCCACGGCCAGCATCGTGGACGAGCCGATGACCCAGTGGCTTTTGCAGCACGTCGCCCGGCCGGTTGTGACCGGCATGAAGGCGGAAGGCGCGGAATACAAGGGCATTCTCTACTGCGGTTTGATGATGACGGCGCGTGGCCCCATGGTGCTGGAATTCAACTGCCGCTTCGGTGATCCCGAAACCCAGCCCATCCTGATGCGTCTCGAAAGCGATCTGCTGGAAGCGCTCGAGGCCTCGATCGAGGGCCGGGTCAGCGAGGGTGATTTTCGCTGGTCGCGGGATGCATCCGTATGCGTGGTCATGTCTTCCGGTGGGTATCCCGGCACTTACGAGCTAGGCAAGAAGATCATGGGGCTCGAGGACGCAGGCAAGATCGAGGGTGTGAAGGTTTTTCATGCGGGCACGACCCGGCGCGACGGGGCATTTTTCACTGCCGGGGGACGGGTGCTGGGAGTGACATCGCGGGCTCCGGATCTAGAAACTGCGGTAGATCGCGTGTACGCGGCCGCGTCGAAGATCGGTTTTGAGGGAGCGCACTACCGCAAGGACATTGCTTCCAGGGCGGTGAAGAAATAGTTCCGCGGCGTGGATTCTAAGAACGCTCGTCGAAAATCACTTTAACAGCCACGTGGAAGAGCGGCGCTTCCAGCGCTACGTTGCGGATCAACGAGATTCGGGCTTCAGCCCTGGTGGCGCTACCTGGCCTGAAGGCCCAGATCAGGGGCTATGAGACGCGGCCCTGGAAGGGCCGCTCTTCCACGTCGGCCCAGGATGTGTCGGGGACGGTTTAGAGATAACTTCGGGTTTCTGATTTCAATCAAGTAAAAGGACTTTCATGAGCACAAAGCCGCGGGTTTCGATTGTGATGGGAAGCGACTCTGACCTCGATATCATGCGCGAGTCGGCGAAAGCCCTGGAAGAGTTTGGGATTGAATATGAGATCGACGTGACTTCCGCGCATCGCTCTCCTGAACGCACCGCGGAATTTGCGCGCAAAGCGGCCGGGCGGGGGGTCCGCGTTATCATCGCCGGCGCCGGCGGTGCGGCCCACCTGGCGGGGGTGATCGCCGCCCACACTTCCCTGCCCGTTATTGGAGTGCCCATTCCGTCCACTTCACTGCAAGGCATGGATTCATTGCTGGCGACGGTGCAGATGCCCGCCGGCATTCCAGTGGCGACAGTCGCCATCGGCAAGCCCGGGGCCACCAATGCGGGTATCCTGGCAGCCCAGATTCTGGCGCTCTCCAGCGATCCGCTGGCCAAAAAGCTGGCCGGCCACAAAGAAAAGCTGGCGAACAGCGTGGAAGAAAAATCGCGAAAGCTGAAGATCACAGTGGGAGCGTCTTAAGATGAGAACAGTGTGGGACGGACACTAGTGTGGGTCGGACACTCCTGTCCGACGCCTTTGATTTTGATTTTGACTTGAACATCCACGTACGCAACCTGGGTCGCCGGCCGAAAGATTTCCCAAAGTCAAAATCAACGTCACAAGCGTCTGACAGGAGTGTCCGACCCACACTTATAACTTCAGGCTCTTCAAATATTCCCTGAGTGGTCCACCCAGGTCGGCACGCTTCAGTGCGAACTCTACCGTGGCTTTCAGAAAGCCCAGTTTGTCGCCGGTGTCGTGACGTTTGCCTTCGAACACGTAACCGTAGATCTTTTCTTTTTTCAGCAGCTGACGCAGCCCATCGGTGAGCTGCAGTTCGCCGCCGGCGCCGGCTTTGATGTCTGCCAGGGTTTCAAAAACGGTCGGAGTGAGAATGTAGCGGCCGATGACGGCGAGATTGGATGGCGCTTCCTCCGGCCGCGGCTTTTCTACCAGGCTGATCACTTCGTACAACTTGCCGTTAGACCCCGGCACCGGCTTGCCTTCGAGCACTCCATAGGCGGAAATGCCGGGCCCCTCGACCACCTGGGTGGCGAGCACGGAACACTGCATCTGGTTGAAGACATCCATCATTTGTTTCAGGCAGGGCACCTTGGCATCGATTACGTCGTCGGCCAGGAGGACCGCGAAGGGCTCCTCGCCGACCAGTTCGCGCGCGGTGAGGACGGCGTGGCCCAGACCCAGCGCCTCCTTCTGGCGTACATACGCGATATGAATCAAGTCAGAAATCTGGCGGACGATCTTGAGCAAGTCAGTCTTGCCGCGCTCCTCCAGCATCTTCTCCAGTTCGTAGCTGACGTCGAAGTGGTCTTCGATGGCGGATTTGCCTCGTCCGGTGACGATGATGATCTGATCGCAGCCGGACGCGACCGCCTCCTCGACGCCATATTGAATGATGGGTTTGTCCACCAGAGGCAACATCTCTTTGGGTTGCGCCTTGGTGGCCGGCAGGAACCTGGTGCCCAGACCGGCAGCGGGAAAAACGGCTTTGCGAACTTTTTTTGTCATGCTACTTCCTCTTTGCCGCATCCAACATGAGCTTGATGATTCTAACCCCACGTATGCCGGTACGTGGTCAGAGCAAGACTACAGAGTCGGGCTGTCACTTCCCAGCATGTTCTTGCGGATGATCTTCATGGGCACCGAACCCTGCCGCATGAAGCGATCGTGGAATTCCTGCAGCGTGAATTTGCTGCCCTGCTGTTTCCGGTAGTCTTCGCGCAGCTTCAGGATCTGGAGTTTGCCCAGATTGTAGTAGAGATACGTCGGGTCGGACGTACCGCGCCTGGCTTCGACCTCGGCAACGGGCGGGACCTGGAAGCCTTCCTTCACAAAGAATTCCTGCCCTTGTTCCAGCGTCATCCTGCCGGTGTGCATTTCGATGCCGACAATGAAGCGCGCGTTGCGCAGCAACGCGTCCAGTAATTGTCCCAGTCTTAGCCTGGGGTCGTGGTCGCCATAACCTTCGTCGAGCATCATCTGTTCCGTGTAATGCGCCCAGCCTTCAGCATTGCTGGTGTTGTAAAGCAGCTTGCGGGTCTTGGACGGGGCCGACTGGAGCCAGAGAAACTGAGTGTAGTGTCCGGGATAGACCTCGTGAATGGCGGTGCTGATGATCGTCCCCCGGTTGAAGCCCTGCATCCACTGCTCGACTTTCTCCGGCTTCCAGTCCGGAGCGGGCAAGGTGACGTTGAACATGGCTTCGGTGGCCTTGGTTTCATAAGCGCCGGGCGTGTCCATGGAAGCAGTGGTCAGGGCGCGCGCGAAAGGCGGCGTCTCCTCGACGATGGGCGGGACCTCTGATGGGATGGTGATGATTTTGTGTTGCTCTATGAACTGCCGCAATCCGCCGAGGGTATCGCGGATGCTTTGCAGCAGATGATCGGCGGGCGGGTGGTCCTGGCGCAGATCGGCCAGCACTGCCTCCGGGCTGCGGTGGGGATCAATCTGGGCGGCAACCTTCTTGAACTGCTGCTGGTTGCGCCTTAGGTCGGCGTAGCCGATCTCGAGCAGGCGATCCAGGGGGATATCCACCATCTCGTCATAGAGCAGCTTCTTGCGGAAATTCTCCGCTCCCAGGCGGAAATCGCCGTTGGATGCCGGCAGCAAGTCTTTCTGCATGAAGTCCTGATATTTGCTCAAGGCTTCGATTGCCGCATCGTTGCTGGCTTTGAGCTCGGCCAGCAACCTGGGGTCCTGTACTTGCCGGAAGGCCTCCGGAACATCATTTTGGAAGAACTTGATGTTGTCCGGCATCTGCTGCAGGGCGACTTGCGTGTACACCTTTGGAGGATTGCTGATGTTTTGCCGCGCCGCTTCCAGGACCCGTGGAATCTCGCGCTCGCGAGAGATTACGGAGCGGAGACGATCGGCAGGTGGCGCGAAATTCCGCCTCATAATCAGGAAGATTCCGTAACTCAGGTCCGAAATATAGACGTCAGGATCTGTTCTCCACGTCTTGATGTTCTGCAACTCCAGCAGTCGCCCCTGAATGGAAGAGGTCAGGACTTCCAGGTCGCCGGCTGATTCCTGGGACAGTTGGCTGCTAAGAATCGAATCGAACTGTTTCTGGAATTTCAACAGTCCGGCGATTTCTGCGTCCATTCCCGAATGCGAGAAGTCTTCCAACTTTCCGTCGTACTGGTGGAAGCCAGCCTGCGTGCCGGCGGTGGGATGAAATTGAAAATAGAAATCAAAATATTCATCCACCAGCTTGTCGAAGGCAGCCTGTGGCGGTGTGGACGAGGCCGGCTTCTCCTGGGCAAATACGATAGAAGAAAGGAGACAGAGCTGAATCAAAAGACAAATTGTGGATAAGAAGATTCGTTTGATCATTGGAATTGGAAAGTGACAGGCCTCGATTTCTATCTCACGACGGTACCGACGGCAAGGCTTGCGCAGCTGGCGACAATTCTTCCAGCAGCACGCGCAGTTGTGTCAGGACCTCTGCCGGAAAAACCGCCTTTGACACGTACTTCAGACTACCATCCGGGGTAAACTGGGCGCCGCGCTGGGACGAAACGAACTTTGCCAGTTTTCCCGGATCGATTTCCGCATTTTGCTTGAACTTGATGGTCACCAGATCACGCTTGCGCTCGATGGTAGTCGCACCTACCCGCATGGCCAGCAGCTTGAGCGCGGCGTATTCCATAAGGTTCCGCACCGCAGCCGGAGGCTCGCCATAGCGGTCTTCCAGTTCGGCGCGGACATCATTCAGGCGAGATTCATTTTCCACCCCGGCCACCCGCTTATACATGCGCAGGCGCTGGTTCTCTTCCGGAATATATTCCACTGGAATGCGGATATTGAGGCCCAGGTTTAGCTGGGTTTCGGGTTCGTCCGCGGCTGCTTCGCCCTTCATCTCACGGACGGCGCGATCGAGCATCTGGGTGTATAGCTCGAAGCCGACGGCTTCGATGTGTCCGCTCTGCTGGCCTCCCAGCAGGTTGCCCGCGCCCCGCAGCTCGAGATCGAGGGCGGCAATCTTGAAACCCGCGCCCAGATCGGAAAATTCTTTTAGGGCCGCCAGTCGCCGGCGCGCGATGGGAGTCAGCTCGATCTCGGCCGGCAGCAGGAGATACGCGTATGCCCTGCGATTCGAACGGCCAACGCGGCCGCGCAACTGGTAAAGCTCGGAGAGTCCCAGTCGGTCCGAGCGGTTGATGAGGATGGTGTTGCACCGCGGGATATCGAGCCCGTTTTCAATGATGGTGGTGGAAACCAATATGTCGGCTTCGTGATGCATGAATTTGAGCATCACTTTCTCCAACTCGCCTTCCGACATCTGCCCGTGTCCCACGATGACCCGCGCCGGCGGCACCAGGGCCTGAAGTTTGGCGGCGATCTCCCAGATGCTGTCCACGCGGTTGTGCACGAAGAAGACCTGGCCGCCGCGTTCGAGTTCCTGCTCGATGGCGGACTGGATCAGCTTCTCGTCCCAGCTGGCGACCACGGTTTGTATTGCGATGCGGTCCTTGGGTGGCGTCTCGATCACGCTCATGTCCCGCAATCCCACCAGCGACATGTGCAAGGTGCGGGGAATCGGCGTGGCTGACATGGTCAGTACGTCCACTTGCTTGCGCATCTGCTTGAGCCGCTCTTTATGACGGACTCCGAAACGCTGTTCTTCATCCACCACCAGCAAGCCAAGGTCGGCGAACTTCACATCTTTCGAAATCAAGCGATGGGTGCCGATCAGGATATCGACTTTGCCCGCATCCACCTTCTGCAGAATTTCTTTCTGTTGCTTGGGCGAGCGGAAACGACTGATCATCTCGATGGTGACAGGGAAGGCCGCAAAGCGCTGCTTGAAAGTTTCGTAGTGCTGGAAGGCGAGGACGGTGGTGGGCGCGAGCACGGCAACTTGTTTGTTGTCGCTGATCGCCTTGAAAGCGGCGCGCATGGCGATTTCCGTCTTGCCGTAGCCTACGTCGCCGCAGAGCAGGCGGTCCATGGGCTGGCTCGATTCCATGTCACGCTTGACGTCGTTGATCGCGGTTTCCTGGTCTTCGGTTTCGCTGAATTCGAACGTGTCTTCGAACTCCCGCATCCATTCGTTGTCGGCTGAGAAGGCATGGCCCTGGGCGGTCTTGCGCTCGGCGTAGAGCTTAAGCAGTTCGTCGGTCATGTCCTTCATGGCCTTGCGTACACGAGCTTTGGTCTTCGCCCACGCCGCCGTCCCCAGATGGTTCAGTACGGGCTTGGCCCCTTCAGAAGACCGGTATTTCTGCACCAGGTCGAGACGGGTGAGCGGCACATACAGGCGCGCGCCCTCGGCGTATTCGAGCAACATGAACTCCGCATTGCCGTTGCCCTGGTTGATCTCTTTCAGGCCCTGGTACTGTCCAATGCCGTGCTCGACGTGGACCACATAGTCGCCCACCTGCAAGTCGCGGAAATCGGAGAGAAACGCGGAGGTCTTCGACTTCTGACGCTGGGGACGAGACACGACCGCATCGGATTCATCGAACAAATCACGCGCGCCCAGAATGGAGAGGTTTGCGTCGGGGAAGGTTACGCCATCAGGAACGTAGGCCTTGGCCAGCGTGGCAGTGAGCACTTCGCCGGAGAAATAGGAAGTCTCGTCAGCGTAACTTTCCCCGCTGCGCGTGCGGCTGCCCAGACGGAAGGACACGGCGTACTCGCTGAAAACGTCGGCCAGTCGTTCGACTTCGCCAGTGTTGGGAACGGCAATCAGGACGCGCTTGCTCTCCGCAATCTGCTTCTTCACTTCCTCGAGCATGGCAGGAACCGAGCCGTGGAAGCGGGGTGCGGGTTGGGTATGAAATGAAATCGCCGCCGCGGAATCGTCGCTGCGCTCGATGTCAAGATGCTCGACCTCGGCCCCAGGCAGGCTGGAAAGCTGCCGCCACCAGTCTTCCGGCGCGAGATACAAGTCTGTCGGCCGCACCAGGTTGCCCACGCCGCTGCTCTCGTGTGCCTGCTCGATGCGCGACCATACGTGATCGAACTCGGTCCTCAGTACTTCCAGTTCGTCGGTAAGAACCAGGGCGCGCGGCAGCAAGTCGAAAACGGTGTGCGTGGCACCGGCCACGGGTGCATAAAACTCCCATCCGGGAAAGACGGTAACGCCGCCGGAGCGCACGGCCTGCTCAATAATTTCCTCGTTACCGGTAATGCGCTTTCCGGAAAGGCGGGCGTGCACTGCGCCCAGAAGTTCCTCGCTAACGGGAGTTTCTGTGAGCGGAAGGAGCAGCGCTTCATCCACGGGGCTCGAGGAGCGCTGGGTGGCGGGATCGAACTTCCTTATGGATTCGACCTCGTCGCCGAAAAATTCGATGCGCACTGGGCGCTCGGCTTCGGGCGAATATACGTCAAGAATGCCGCCCCGCAGGGCGTATTCTCCGGGCATTTCCACGACGTCGGTGGAGTGGTAGCCAACTGTGTTGAGGTGCGGGAGCAGCGCGTCAACATTAAGCATCTCGCCACGGCGCACCGTCCGCGCCAGGTCGGCATAATACTCCGCCGAGCGCAGGCGAAGAGCAGTCGCGGCAATCGGCGAAACCACAAGGGACGCCGCGCCCGTGGCCATCTTCCACAGCGCCACCGCCCGCTCCTCTTGGATCTCCGGGTGGGGGGAAAGATTCTGGAAGGGGAGCACGTCGCGGTTGGGCAGCGAGACTACGGACTCAGGATCGGCGGCACCCGTCAGCTCGCAAAAAGCTTGCAGCACCGGAACCAGGTCTTCAGCCGCCCGATTGTCCGGGACCACGACGATCAGAGGGCGCCCTGCTGCCTTCTGCAGCAGGACTAAAAGCAAAGCTTTTGCGGTAGGAATCAGTCCAGAGACACGAATCCGCCCCGTGCCCTCTTTCAGATGGGAGGCCACACGCGAAAAGGCCGGCAACTTTTCCACGTCCGTGAAAAGATCGCGGACGAAGGGGAGAACCATGCATCTCGATTTTAACAGGGCGGGAAGGAAGGCGTTAGAGCAATGTAGGCGCGAGCCTCCCGCTCGTGCAGAGCCCAGCACGAGCGCGGACGCTCGCGCCTACATCAAAAATAGCGGAGCTGCGCTCCGCCGGGCGGGTGAGGACACCTGCCCCTACGTTCGTAGTAGGGGACGGGTCAGGCAGGTGGGGCCGCCGCCTCCGTTGATGCATAGTTCCGAGCCGGGGAAGGTTCGGACGTCAAATCCTGCCTGACGGAGTTTCTGATTGGTTCTCTGATTCTCTTCCAGGGCGATCAGATGTTTGTCGCCCAGTGAAAGCACGTTGCAGGCGAGCGTCTCGCGCTCGGCGTATTCGATCTCAACCAGCCGGTAGCTGCGGGATTGCAGCAGATCGACCGTCTCTACCGCCAGCCAGGGCAAATCCACCAGCGCCGTGCGTTCGTCGAGCTGGCTCATCAGGGACATGAGATGCAGGCAGGCCGACGGCCCCGGACCGTAGGGCAGCGGCGCCGAGATCACTTCCACACCGTGGGGCTGAAGCAGCGCCCGCATCTGCGCGATTCCCGCACGGTTGGTGCGATAGCCCTGGCCGATCAGCAGAGTAGTTGAATCGAGCCAGACCATGTCTCCGGCTTCAGCTTTCCCCGGCGGTTGAATTTGACCCAGCGCCGGAATGCCCAGGCTGCGGCAGAACTCAAGGTGACGCTGCGCCTCCGGAATGCGGTTGGGCTTGCCAGGATGCAGGCCGATCAGGCCGTGGTCGCAGGCCAGAGAGGGATCGTGAGTGTAGACGGCATCGAGCGAAAGATCCGAGGCAGGAGGGAGTTGAAACACCTCCGCCCCGGCGGATTCGAGCTGGCGGCAAAGTTCGTCATGCTGGGCTTGCGAGGTTGCGAAATCCGGCGTGTGGAAGAAGCCCAGCTCCTGCCAGCGTTCTGCGACGGCCGGCTGGTTCCATCCCGAAGCACGCGGTGAGCACACCAGTACTCGCTGTAAGCGTCCCACCATGGAATGACCGTTGAACGCCCTGCCGTTGATCGCGACACTCTGCAATTCGCCCGATGGGTTCAAAATGATTGCGACCGCCTTCTCGCCCTGCAATCTAAAACAGGTCTCATGGCAAAAGCAATCTGGGAAGGCGCATTGCTCGCGGAATCGAATCAGTGCGTGGAGGCGGAAGGCAAGCAGTACTTCCCGCCCGACGCCATCAAGACCGATCGTTTCAAACCTAGTGCGAGCCACACGGTTTGTCCGTGGAAGGGCACGGCGAGTTATTACGATGTTGAGGTCGCTGGTAAACGTAACCATGATGCTGCCTGGTTCTATCCCGAACCCAAACCGGCGGCGAAGCAGATCATAAGGTTACGTGGCGTTCTGGAAATGCGTGAGGGTCGAGAAGTAGGTCTGCTTGAGCTTGGCTCGACCGGACAGCCCGAAGCGGCTGGCTCTTCTTCTCACTCATCAGAAATCCAAGTGAAAGCGGAAGCCCGGCGCCAGTACCGGGCCGCGGTCGCGATTGTAGCCGGGATTGTTGAGGTGTTGCAGGTCCACGCCGGCGAAGATACCGCGCCACAAATGTGCGTTGTAATAACTCTCGACAATATTTTCCCGGCCGTAATTCAGCGCGCCGTCGCCGAGTAAAAAGCCCAGGCCTCCCAGGGCCAGATATCTCTGGTGATCTGCGGAAATACCGTTTGACACGAATACGCCGCCCAGCTTGTCCTGTCGGCGATGCCACGAATTTCCCGCCAGGTCGGCGCCGATCTAAATGGTCTGATCGACCTCCGTGTAAGCGTAGGATTCGTGCTGTCCTTCGTTCCATCCCCAACGCGCAAAGCCGCGCACATGATGGGGAAACTCCTGCTCCAGGTTGACTCCGAAGCCGTACTTTACGGTGGTCTGCAGGGGATGAGCGCGGATTTCAGGCCGAGGCGTCTTGCCCGCCAGAAAGTCGTTGATGGACTGCCGGTACATGCCCATGTTGGCGTGATTCACAAAGGACAGCAAACGCAGCGTAGTCACGCGATCCTTAACCAGGCGAGGATGAATTTCCAGTTCGTAGTTCTCCGCCCGGGCGCGGCGAAGATTCCAATCCAAATCGGGGCCGTTCGCGACCTTCGGCATCAAGGCCTCACCGAACCGAAATGCCCAGTTGCGATCGTGGTACTCGACAATGACGCCGGCGGTGTAACCCCGGGTGTCGGCGGCATAGTCGTAGGCGCCGTTGTTGTCGACTGTCCAGTTCATGAACTGGGAATGACTGTCGCTGCCACTGTCGTTGAGGTCAAAGAAGTCGGCCGTCCCGAACTTGCCGGCGCGCAGTTCCAGACGGCGCACCGGGAGGCTGGTAGCCAGAGCAAAGGGCCCGCGCTCAGCCTCCATCGTTTCCGAACTGAGAGGTATGATCTGACGAATCATGGCCCGCGCCAGGTAAGGGCTGGGGCCGAGTTCGGGGTTGCGTACGACATCGATGTTCACAAATCCAGCCAGGCCGAGCGCGTCGCTCAGGCCGCCACCAGCGGCGCTCTCCACGTCCGCAAAAACTTCCGTGGTGTGGCTGAGTTGGTAGCCCAGAAAAATTGTGGCGACGTTCGAGGTAGCGTGTTCGGCCTGCGCACGGAGACTGTTTCGCGCGCTGTAGAGAGCCTCGAATGAGGGATGCCACTGGAAGATAATATTGTCCTGGCCCGAGACCCAGAACCGCGAAGTTTGGGAGTGTGGGAATAGAGTTACGGCGGGATCGCCAGCCGGGGGCGCGATCTGGGCTTGCCCAGGCGCGATCGTGGTCAGCCCGAGCGCCACCAACGACCAAAATCTGGCCCAGCCAATGAGGTTTCGGAGGAGTCTCTGCATTTCTGTCGGTTACTTCTATTCTGCCCTCGGTGTAATTTGCTCACCGTGATTTCGGTTCGTTTCGCGCGAGATTACGTAGCCGGCCCAGCATACAAAGATCATTAACCATTAGGTAATTATTGGGGGCTGGGAAAGGCGATGGACTTCTAAAATACCCTGGAAAGCAATAAAAAGGGACAGTCCGGAGCCCCCCGAGACTGTCCTGAGCCCTCCCGGTTAGAAGGGATGTCACTGCCGCAAATGTAGTGCAAGCATGTTGCAGGAACGTTGCGGACAAATGAATATCCGGTAAATTTAGATCTGGCGCTGTTTGGGCCTCGGCAAGGCTGCGGTCTGTACCGCTGCATGGGCGGGCGGGGCTCCTTCGACTTCGCTCAGGAGGTCCGCGCCACGCCAGCGATTTCACTGCTATATTTATGGGTCTTACAGCGACCACCATGGCCCGCCACGTCGAAGCGTCACGCAAGTTGCAGAAGCGCGCCGAGCAGATGATTCCCGGCGGGGTCAATTCTCCCGTCCGCGCCTTCCGTTCGGTCGGAGGCGACCCACTATTCATCGTTCGCGGGCAGGGCTCGCACCTTTGGGATGCCGACGAAAACAGGTACATCGACTATGTGGGTTCCTGGGGGCCGCTGATCCTGGGTCACGCCCCTCCCGGCGTGCCGGAAGCGATTGGCGCCGCGGCGAAAAATGGGACCAGCTTCGGGGCCTCGACCGCCGCCGAGGCTGACCTGGCTGAGATTGTGATTTCAGCCTTCCCCCACGTGGAGAAAATTCGCTTCGTCAACTCGGGCACGGAAGCCACCATGTCGGCCATCCGCCTCGCTCGCGCCTACACTCAACGCAAATACATTGTGAAGTTCGAGGGCTGCTATCACGGCCATGCGGATGCGTTACTGGTGAAAGCAGGTTCGGGCGTGGCCACGTTGGGCATCCCCGGTTCGGCGGGCGTGCCGGAAGAATTCACCCAATTGACGCTCGCTCTTCCATTCAACGACGCCGGCGCGCTGGAACTGGCTTTCAAAAAATTCAGCAACCAGATTGCCTGCGTGATCGTGGAACCGGTCGTAGGGAATATGGGATGCGTCCCACCTGCCCCCTTGTATCTCGACGCATTGCGTGAGATCACCCTGCGCAACAATTCCCTGCTCATTTTTGACGAAGTGATGACCGGCTTCCGCCTGGCTTTCGGCGGAGCCCAGGAGCGCTATGGAATTCTTCCCGACCTGACCACGTTTGGAAAGATCATCGGCGGCGGGCTGCCGGTTGGGGCCTATGGCGGGCCGGCCCACATCATGGACATGGTGGCGCCCCTCGGGCCGGTATATCAGGCCGGGACGCTTTCGGGGAATCCTCTGGCTATGGCGGCAGGCCTCGCCACTTTGCGCTACCTGCGGAGCCACAAGAGCACTATCTACACCGGCCTGGAAATGCTGAGTGCACAATTGACCGAAGGAGTTACCGCGGCCGCTAAGGACGCGGGCGTGCCGCTGTGCTGCAACCGCGTGGGGTCGATGTTCACCTGGTACTTTACTGACGGGCCGGTTACCAATTGGACCTCAGCTGCCAAATGCGACACCGAAGCCTTCGCCCGCTTCTTCCGCGCCATGCTGGACAGAGGCGTGTACTTGCCGCCATCGCAGTTCGAGGCCGCATTCTTGAGTGCGGCGCACACCGAAAAAGATGTCCACCACACCATCGCCGCCGCGAAACAAACATTCGCGACGTCGCATGTGGCTAGCTGACAGCTGAGAACTGAGATCTGACAGCTGCCTTTCGCATCATCTCCGGAACCGTCACAAACTCATAACCTTCCGCCAGGTAGCGAGAAATCAATCGGTCTGTCGCAATGACGGTGTATGAACGATCGGCCCCGAAGTCGCGATGTCCACCATCATGAAGTAAGATCACGTCCCCGCCGCGGACCTGGCGCGTCACTTTACCCTCGATGTGCTCAACCGACTGAGCGTTCCAGTCGTAGCCAGTCACGTTCCACATGATGGGTTCCAGTCCCATTTGCCGCGCCATGCGCAAGACCGCGGGACGACGGCCTCCAAACGGCGGACGGAACAGGTTGGAGTGCTCTCCAACTGCCTCAGTCAAGGCACGCTCACACCTGGTGAACTGTTCGCGAAGTTCACGCGCGCTCTTGAAGGTAAGCAGAGGATGGGTGAAAGTATGGTTCCCGATAACATGCCCGGCTTTCACCAGTTCACGAACGATGTCCGGGCGCTGATCGACGTAGCGACCAATGAGGAAAAATGTGGCATGAACATTGTGCCGGGCGAGGACTTCCAGGAGGCGCAAAGTATGCGGATCGTTAGGGCCGTCATCGTAGGTTAAGGCCAGTTGTTTCGACCCGCGGCCCAGCCCGGTGAAAGTACGGCCGAACCATTGCCCAGTCGGCGCCATGGACTGGTAGCCCACGGCCGAAGCAGCGGCGGCCGCAGCGGCGGTGACAAGATAGCGGTACACTCTGCCCGCGATTGTAAATGGGAAGAGACTGCAGATTGGAGATTTAAGATTGCAGGTTTGTTAACGGCCGCTGGTGCAATCATCAATCTTAAATTTCTTCCTGTTAACTCTTTCCACAATTGCCTCGTGACCAGAAGCAAGATATGCTGCAAACGAATCCCGATTCTCTCTAACCCATGGCTAATCTTTTTGAGCTGCCCCGCTATATTGCAGTTGAAGGTCCTATACGAGTCGGCAAAAGCACGCTGGCGCGAATCCTGGCCGAGCGGCTCAACGCGCAGCAGGTCATGGAATCGGAGGACAATCCCTTTCTCGGCGCCTTCTACAAAGGCGAGCCCGGGGCCGGCTTCCAGGCGCAATTCGCTTTCATGATTCGTCGCTTCGAGCAGCTTCGCGCCCTCGACCTGGGTCCGCGCTCGCAGAAAACCGTAGTCACCGATTTCGTCTTCGAAAAGGACAAGGTTTTCGCCTGTCTCAACCTGAACGACCAGGAACTGGAAACCTATAACCGCTACTACAACTATTTTCGCGAGCAACTGCCCACGCCCGACCTCGTCATCTACCTGCAAGCGACGCCCGAAGTGCTGAAGAAGCGCCTGAAAAAGAAGAACGCGCCGGGAGAAAAAGCCATCAACGAGGACTATCTGGAAGAAGTGATCAAGGCCTACGAGCACTTTTTCTTCCACTACACATCGTCAGACCTGCTGATCGTGAATACGTCCGAAATCGACTTTGTCGAGCGCAATCAGGACTTGCAGGAGTTGCTGCGGAAGGTTTCGGCGCCGATCAAGGGAACACAGTATTTTTTGCCGTTGGGGAGCCAGGAAGCGGCCAGCGCGTAAGAGGCTGGTCGTTGGCCGATGGCTGTTTAATAAGGCGACAGGAGCCTTACTCCGAAGATGTCCGCCTATGTGAATTACTACCGATGTTCCAAAGACTCAACCGAATGGGCCGATGCGTGGTCTTGCACATGCAACGACAAATGTCCGATCTGCAATGCCGAGGTCGAACCATTCCGAAGCGATCCAATCGATGCCCCGCTAGCTCATGAACTTACGATGCAGCATTGAGCTTGCCGCCCGCTACAAGGCCGGTTCTCAGATCGCACGCGTCCTGAGTGAGGATTGGTGTAGTCGCGAACTCTACTGTCCTGCGTGCGATTCCAATCGCATATCGCGATCAAGAACGAACACTCCAGCCATCGATTTCACATGCCCGAAGTGTGAAGAATCCTTCCAGCTGAAGAGTCTGCGAAATTGGAATCCGAATAAGGTCGTGGATGCCGGATATAGCGCGATGATCCGTGCAATTCGGTCAGACACGGCTCCAAATCTACTCTTGTTGCAGTACACCAGTGAATGGTGCGTTGAGAACGTGCTGCTAATTCCAAGGGTGTTTTTCACGGAGAGCACGATTGAGAAGCGTAAACCCCTCAACTCAACGGCCCGGCGAGCGGGATGGATCGGATGCAACATACTATTGAGCGGCATTCCAGCGGACGGAAAAATCGGGATCGTCTCCTGCGGTGTCTCCGAGCCAACGGGGCGTGTGAGGAGCGAATTTGAGCGCGTGAATGGCTTGGCCGAACTGCCACCCACGTTAAGAGGGTGGACGGTTGATGTCCTCAATGTGATCCGGCGGCTAGGAAAGAGACGATTCTCGCTTCGTGAACTCTACCAGATGGAAACAGAACTCCAACTACTGCATCCTAACAACCGGAATACCCGACCGAAGATTCGTCAGCAACTTCAGGTTCTTCGAGATATAGGGTTGATCAACTTCGAGGGGCGCGGCTACTACACGCTTGAGGCCTGAACGGTGCTCCGAGGGCATAACCGCAGCTCAGATACGCTCATTTCCTGCT
>JAIQFF010000229.1 GCA_020073395.1 Terriglobia bacterium | reverse complement strand
TCCCACGAAGTCTTTCCATTCGCCGGAGGCTCGAGTTCCGCCATGGCCAGTTTCGGATAGGGCAACCAGGGGACGTAGCGCACGTAGTCGGCCTGAATATCTTGCAGTGATTTGAAGGCGTTGTCGTGAATCGCCGACCCGCGGCGCAGTGGCGGGTTTACCACCACTTGCAGAGTCGCAGTTGTCTTCGAGACGCCCGTAACTTTGTCCCAATGAGCGGCCACTGTCGCGGGCTGATCCTGAGCCAAAGACAGGGACACTGCGATCACACAGAAAAACATGGCCAACAACAGGGGTGGCCGATATCGATTCATGCGAAAACCCTCCGTTGGGAAGCACGCAGCATTGTGCGGAGATCTTGAGCTAAATTCAATAGGAAAATAAACTTGCTATTGACAACGACCGACGCAGAATACTACAGTTCAGCCGTTTGAAGCGAGTAGGATTTGTGCCGGCACAAATTCGTCAATGGACAAGCCCAGAGCATACGCCGAGCCGAAGATTGGGCTCTTCGGGATTGGCTTGGACGCCTATTGGCCGCAGTTTCCCGGCCTGGAAGAGCGCTTAAAGGGATACGCCCAGCAGGTTGCCCAGAAGCTCGAGCGGGCCGGCGCCCAGGTCGTGAATCTAGGATTGATCGACACGCCCGAGAAGGCCCTCACGGCGGGCCACGAGTTTCGACGCGCCGATGTGGATCTCATCTTTCTCCACGTCACTACCTACGCGCTTTCTTCGACCGTGCTTCCGGTAGTCCGGCGGGCCAAGCTCCCCGTCATCATTTTGAATCTGAGCCCTTCCGCAACCATTGACTATGACTGGTTCAATGGCGTGGGCGACCGCACGAAGATGACCGGAGAATGGCTGGCCTACTGTCAGGCTTGTCCCGTGCCGGAAATTGCGAATGTGTTCAACCGCTGCCGCATTCCGTTTTTTCAAGTCACGGGTACGCTTGAGGACGACCCGGTCGCCTGGAATGAAATTAAGCAATGGGTCGACGCCGCCCGGGTCGCCCATATCATGGAACACAATCGTCTGGGCGTGATGGGCCACTACTACGGCGGTATGCTCGACATCTACTCAGACCTTACCCAGCAATGCGCCCATTTCGGCGGACACATTGAGATCATCGAAGTGGATGAACTGTCTGCGCTTCGACGACAGGTGTCAGACTCTGAAATCAAGGCCCGGGTCGCGGACTTTCGCGCCAGCTTCGACGTCCAGCCGGACTGTCTGCAGGAAGAGTTGGAGCGCGCGGCGCGCACCTCGGTGGCCCTCGATCGGCTGGTTGAGGTTCACAAGCTGGGCTCTCTGGCGTACTACTACCAGGGGACGGGCAATCCTGAGAATGAGGACGCCGTCAGCTCGATCATCCTCGGCACCAGCCTGCTGACGGCGCGGGGGATTCCGGTAGCCGGCGAATATGAAATCAAGAACGCGCAGGCCATGAAGATCATGGACAGCTTCGGCGCGGGCGGGTCGTTCACTGAATATTACGCTGCGGATTTTGCGGATGAGGTTCTGCTCATGGGCCACGACGGCCCGGGACACATCGCGATCGCTGAAGGCAAAACCAAGGTTCGTCCGCTCCAGGTCTATCACGGCAAAGTGGGCCGAGGACTGTCGGTGGAAATGTCGGTGAGGCATGGCCCGGTAACGCTGCTATCGGTGATTCAAACCGTCGATGGACGGTTGAAGCTGCTGATGGCCGAAGGCGAATCCGTCGCCGGCCCGATTCTTGAAATCGGGAACACCAACAGCCGCTATCGATTCTCCATTGGGGTGAGAAATTTCATGAATGAATGGAACATGCACGGTCCGGCCCATCACTGCGCGGTAGGTGTGGGGCACATCGCGAGCAAGCTCAAAAAGCTCGGCGCCTTGACCGCTATCGACTGCATTCAAGTGTGCTGAGCAGACTTAGAGTAGGTGAAGTCCAGGTCCCGAGGATGATATGAATCCAAATCCTGTAATTGGCGTGTTGTACCACTGGCTGGGCGGTCTGGCTTCCGGTAGCTTCTACGTGCCCTATCGCGGTGTGAAGCGATGGGCATGGGAGACGTTCTGGCTCGCGGGAGGATTTTTCAGCTGGATTATCGCTCCCTGGTTCTTTGCTCTGCTCATGACCAAAGACTTGTTGCCGGTGCTCCACGAGACCTCAGGAACAGTTATTTTCTGGACGTTCTTCTTCGGGCTCTTATGGGGAATCGGCGGGCTCACCTTTGGCTTGACCATGCGCTATCTCGGCTTGTCGCTCGGGATGGCCGTCGTGTTGGGCCTGTGCGCCGCCTTCGGGACTCTGATCCCGCCCATTTTCCGCGGTGAATTCATGAGCCAGGTGGTGGGAACTTCTTCGGGGAGAATCATTCTGCTGGGAATTTTTGTTTGCCTGCTTGGCATTGCGGCGGCGGGGCTGGCGGGTATTTATAAAGAGCGGGCCATGTCGCCGGAGCAGCAGAAAGAGACGATCAAGGAGTTCGATTTGAAGAAGGGCGTCGGCGTGGCGGTCCTCTCGGGTGTGATGAGCGCCTGCTTTGCCTACGGCTTGGCCGCGGGAGATCCCATCAAGGCTCTCACGATTAAGCATGGAACCCCAGATTTGTGGCAAGGGTTGCCAGTGCTGGTGGTGGTGTTGCTGGGGGGCTTCACCACGAATTTCATTTGGTGCGTGATTCTGAATATCCGAAACAAGACTGGCTACCAGTACTTCACCTCAATTTCGCGCGAGCCCAGCGAGCAAAGCCGCGACGAGGTCATCATCGAGACTGCGGTCGATGCGCCCAGCAGGGAAGTAGTTGAGCACATACCGTCCGCCAGAAAAGATCTTCGGGCGCAGTCCTCGGTCGCGGTGGAAGATGCGCCCGCTTCGCGAAAGGCAGATGCGGCGCGAGCTCCGATGCTGGCGAACTACTTATTCTGCGCGCTGGCAGGCACTACCTGGTATTTCCAATTCTTCTTCTACTCGATGGGTGAGACCCAGATGGGTAAGTACAAATTTTCCAGCTGGACGCTGCACATGGCCAGCATCATCATCTTCAGCAGCCTGTGGGGCATCGGGTTAAAAGAATGGAAGGGCGCGGGCGTGCAGGCGGGCCGGCTGCTGGCCTTAGCTCTCTTGCTGCTTGTGGGATCCACGGTGATTGTCGGCTATGGAAACTATGTGGGTCTGTCACACTAGGGTTCTAATGATAAGACGAACCAGTACCATCCTTATTAGTTGCCTTGTTTCCGCGACCATTGCATTTGGCCAAGTGCCCCGCGATCCTACCGCTGAGCCGCAGACCATTCTGTTGTGGCAGAACGGCGCCCCGGGAGCGTTGGGGCAGAGCGACGACGACCAGCCCAGCATCACCCTATATCGCCCCTGGGGGCACAACCTCACCGGTACGTCGGTCATTGTTGCGCCCGGCGGCAGCTACGGATTTCTTGCTTCCAACCACGAAGGCCGGCAAGCGGCGAACTGGTTCAATGCCTTGGGAGTGACGGCCTTCGTTCTCAAGTACCGCCTGGGACCGCGCTACCACCACCCCATCGAGCTGGGAGATGCCCAGAGGGCAATCCGGCTGGTGCGCAGCCGGGCCAGGGAATTCGAGATCTCGCCGGATCGAATCGGAATGATGGGCTTCTCGGCGGGTGGGCATCTGGCCTCAACCACTGCAACCCACTTCGACGGCGGTAATCCTGCGGCGGCCGACTCGATCGATCGCGCCAGCAGCCGACCCGATTTCGTCATCCTGGGTTACCCAGTGATCACTCTCGAAGCGCCTTACGTCCACGCCGGGTCGGCCAGGAACCTGCTAGGCGACAATCCCGATCCCAGGCTGGTCGAGGAACTTTCCAACGAACTTCACGTTACCCCTCAAACTCCGCCCACATTCCTGTTCACCACAAGCGATGACAACGTTGTGCCGTCGGAAAATAGTGTGAACTTCTATGTGGCCCTGCACAAAGCCGGTGTTCCGGCGGAATTGCACGTGTTCGAGAAGGGGCCGCACGGAGTTGGTCTTGACCTCGGCGATCCTGCGTTGGGCGAGTGGCCAACTTTGCTGGCAAACTGGCTGCGCCAACGAGGGCTATTGGCCAAGCCAAACGATGGGACCGCGAAGTAGCCGGCGTCCTTTTCTAATTCTTTACACACTGTGCGCCTGCTGACACAGGATCGATCCCGCCTATCTCCTAAGTCGCTTCTTATCAATTAGCATGAGTTTGGCCGCTGTGCTGCAACCTGGTTCCGCGTTGTTGTCCCTCGGGTTTATAGTTCATCATCCTGCAATTCGGTCTGGCAATTCGGGAGCTTATGAGCTGGAGCTTCAAACTGTCGTGGCGAATGGTTGTGGCAGCGGGAGCAGCAATTCTTATTTTGCTCGCTGGGGTTGTTGCCTGGAGGGCATCACGCGCCTTGCGCACCGCCACCGAAGAAGTTCGTTCGGAGGCAGAGATAAGCTTCACGGTCCGGTCGCTTCCGGAGCCACAAGGGCAAATCTTCGAGTCGATCAGTACACCAGTGGTTTTCGTCCAGGCAGCCCGCTTTCACGACGGCCTATACATAGCGGGCCCGGCTGGGCTCTCGCAATACGATGCCAGCGGAAAATTGCTGAAGCACTTCGCCGTGGGACGAGATTTGCCCTCCTCTCCTTTGGTCGCGATCGCGCCGGCGGTATTGGCTGACTCACAGTTACCGGAACTCGTCATCGCCACCGCCCAGGATGGGCTACTGGTCTTCAACTCTCGCGCCTTCCGGCAGATTTTTCCCCGGGACGCAAGCGTGCGCACCATTACCTCTATCTTGCCCGCGGCCTCCGGGCATCTTTTGATCGGAACGCGGAAGCGCGGCGTGCTCCTCTATGACGGAAAAAAAATAACCGTGCTCCATCCGACGCTGAGCAAACTTTACGTCACAGCCCTCGCGGGAACGGAATCGGACCTGTGGGTGGGGACGCTCAATCAGGGCGTGCTCCACTGGCACGCCGGCGAGACCGACTCCTTCGGGGAAGAACAGGGACTGCCCGATCGCCAGGTCCAGTCGATCGCGGTCGCTGGCGATAAGGCCTACGTCGGCACGGTGCTCGGCGTTGGGGTCTTCGAGGGGGGACGTTTCTCCCGCACACTGGCTGCAGGGGTTCTGGCCACTGCGTTGCTGCCAGACGCTGGACAGCTCTTTGTGGGCTCCGAGGATCAGGGCGTAATTGCTATTCCGCTTGAAGGGCACCACCGGAACTTTGCCCCGGCCGACGCATCACAATTGGCGGAAGTCCACCAATTGTTCGGAATGGATGATGCGATTTTTGCCCTCACTCGCAGCGGTCTTTATCGTATGGGCGCGCATGGCTTCGGTTGGCAGCCGGTCTTGCATCCGGGTGCCGCGACGCTGAGCGACCGCAATGTCTCCGCGCTGGCCACCGACAGCCGAGGCGGTCTCTGGGTGGGATACTTCGACCGCGGACTCGACCGTTTGGAGTCCGACCACGGGTCCGCAGCGCATATCGAAAACGAACACGTGTTCTGCGTGAACCGCATCCTGTCCAACCCAAAAGATGGAACCATCGACGTGGCCACCGCGAACGGTCTGGTTCGCTTCGATAGCGCCGGCAGCCAGGAGCAGGTCCTCACTCGCGCCGATGGCCTCATTGCTGACCACGTCACCGACATCGTTTCCTATCAGGACGGCCTGGCCCTGGCGACGCCGGCTGGGCTGACGTTTCTCGACGCCACCGGTGCGCGCAGCATGTATGCCTTCGAGGGGCTGGTCAACAATCATGTGTACGCGCTTGGCGTGTCGGGCGATGAATTGATGGCAGGCACTCTGGGCGGCCTTTCACAGCTCGAAAAGGGCAGCGTACAAGTCAACTACACCACAGCCACGCCAGGTCTCAAACACAACTGGATCACGGCGGTAGTCCCGGTTGGCCGC
>JAIQFF010000228.1 GCA_020073395.1 Terriglobia bacterium | reverse complement strand
GTATGGGGTCAATTTCCAGGTTGTTTCGATTGTCACCATGCTGTTTGAGCCGACGACCAAGGCGCTGATGGCAAAATTTGGCGGGTTAACGTCGACGGCCTATTACGAGATGGCGAGCCGGATGGTATCGCAGGTCCGGGCGCTACTGGTTTCGGCAAACCAAGCAATGGTGCCACAAGTAGCAGAACTTCACGAAAACGAACCAGAACAAATTTCAAAAGTGTATTCGGATTCTTACCGAATTGTGTTCTTCCTTGCGTTGCTTCTATTTGTAGGAGTGGCGCTCGTCGTACCCTTGATGAGTGAACTCTGGATTGGGCATTACGAGAAGACCTTTGTCACCTATTCAATACTTCTTATTGCGGGCCTTTGGCTAAACACTCTTAGTGGCCCGGCCTATTTCGTAAATCTTGGCACCGGATTGCTACGTTGGAACACCTTGGCACACGTTACCATCGGCATCTTAAATGTTATTCTAGGATATTCACTCGGCGTCGTTCTTGGGGGCGAGGGGGTCGCGTTAGGGTACGTATTGGCGCTGGTCATCGGCAGCAGCCTCGTGATCTTAGGGTACCAACGCGATCACCAAATTCCGCTTGCCGAGTTGCTCCCAAGCGAAAGCAGGCGCCTCTTTTTTTCCTGCTGCACTGGCTTATTGTCGACATGGGCCGTGTTCCGTTTTTTGGAAGTACCCCAGAACGTTTTGGGGAAGACGGGATTGAGCCTAGTAATATGCACTATCGTAATAGGTCCGGCTTTTTGGATGCACTCTTTGCGGGCGCGAATTACTTCGCTGAGCCTCGCTGCGTTTTACAAGTGAATCCTAATCTCTTGGTAAGGAGAAGAGATTCACAATCTGTTCGAACGTTAAAAGACCATTCGCGATGAAGGTGCTTCACCTCATAAGCTCGCTCGCACCAGAACTCGGAGGGACAGTAGAGCTAGTTCGAATGCTTTCTACGGCACTCGTCCATCAAGGATGCACGGTAACGATTGTGAGTCTAGACAAGGATCGCGAGGTATTGAAGCTTCCCAGCTCAATATCCCACATCACACTTAATCCGCCATGGCTCAACATCAAATACTCATTTTCCTTTCAACTGATCGCCTGGCTGCTGCGTAACGCTCAACGGTTCGACGTTGTTATAGTTCACGGCATTTGGCAGTTCCCTTCACTGGCCGCGTTGATTGCGCTCCCACGATTTGGCGTGCCATTCATAATCTATGCTCACGGCATGCTTACCAACAATTCGCTCTTTCGAACCAGGACAAAGGTCCCGAAGAAACTGCTTTACTGGACATTCGTTGAGCGGCACACGCTTGCGAATGCGGCAGCAGTAGTATTCACAAGCGAATGGGAGCTAATTCATTCCGAAAAAGCGGCGAAGGCCACCAAGTTCCATGGCGTTGTAATAAAAAATGGCTTGCCGCCGCCACCCGTCGAGCCACAAGATTCCTCTGAACAACCCCCTAAGGGCTCGCACCTTGATCCTTACCTTCTATGCCTAGGGCGGCTAGATCCTGTAAAGGGTGTTGATATTGTGCTTCGGTCGTTCGCAGCAGTGAATGCTTCGCGCTTCCGTTTGGTTATCGCTGGCAAGGGTGAATCGTGGTATGAGCAACGTCTCAGAAGAATGGTCTCTGACTTAGGCATGGATAATAGGGTTCAATTTGTGGGCCACGTGCAGGGAGCCAAGAAATGGGCGTTGATTCGAGAGGCATTTGCTCTGCTGGCTCCATCACACCACGAAAATTTTGGGATTGCTCTGGTCGAGGCCTTATCGGTTGGGTGTCCAGTACTTACCACGCGTCAGGTTGGAGTGTGGCGGGAAATTGAGCGATTTCAGGCAGGGCTGCTTTTCGCCGCAAACGCAGATGAATGCGCAGACGCCATTCGTCGCTTCGTGCAGCTCGATACCCAAGAGTATTTGCGTTATCGTGACAACGCACTTTCGTGTTTTGACAACGAATTCTCGATCGACATGACGGCACGTGCCCTTAAGCAATTGTTCAGCTCTCTTCGTGGTCCGCAAACCAGGACGCTTCTTCCGTGAAGATCCTCGTATTGGGAGGTGATGGCTTTTGCGGCTGGCCCACTTCGCTTCATCTTTCGCAGCTCGGGCATGAAGTCTTCATCATTGACGATTTTTCCAGACGAAGGATCGATGTAGAGCTCGAGGTGGATTCGCTTACACCGATTCAGCCGCTTTCGGTACGTCTTGACGCTTGGCAACGTGTGAGTGGCAAGCGGATTGGGTTTGCCCACTTAGATATATGCGCGGACTACGATAGGGTTCTTGAAGTAATTGGAAGTTTTTCCCCAGATGCCATCGTTCATTTCGCCGAGCAGAAGTCAGCACCGTATTCGATGAAGTCTACGTGGCATAAGCGATATACGGTGTCGCGTAATACGAGCGCAACAACCAACCTGCTATGTGCATTGCTAGATGCAGGAGTCGATGCTCACGTCATCCACCTCGGAACTATGGGTGTCTATGGATATGAGTCCGCTGGCCTGATGCTTCCGGAGGGATATGTAGATGCCATCCTGGAAGATCCTAAGGGACGGCTTTCGAAGCGCCGGATTCTTTATCCGTTCGATCCTGGAAGCGTCTATCACACCACAAAAACACTGGATGCCTTGCTCTTCTATTACTTCAACAAGCAAGACGGCATCCGCGTAACGGACCTGCACCAGGGAATCGTATGGGGTACTTCTACAAAGGACACGGAACTTTCCGAGGATCTTATCAACCGCTTTGACTACGATGGCGACTTTGGCACCGTACTCAATCGTTTCCTGATTCAAGCGGCTGTCGGATTCCCGCTAACCGTCCACGGTTCAGGCGGCCAAAGGCGCGCTTTCATCAACATCCGGGATACTGTCCGATGCATTGAATTGGCACTAATGAGTCCGCCGTCCTCGGGCAGCCAAGTACGGGTTCTTAATCAGATGACGGAGGTACATCGGATCAGGGATCTCGCGCGGCTGATTTCACGATTGTTCCGCGTCGAGGTGAATTCTGTGTCGAATCCCCGCACTGAGGACGAAGAAAATGCCCTAGATGCCTCCTGTGACGGCCTCGTCCAATTGGGGCTAAAGCCCACCTTGTTGGAGGAGGGTCTGCTGAGGGAGCTGGAGTATATCGCTCGCAAATACCATCACAGAGTCGATAGTTCGCGCATTCCCAGCCAATCCCTTTGGTCGCACCGATTTAAGTAGAGTATTGGCGCCATGCTGCTAAGTGGCAAGAGCGAATCGATACTTTCACAGATCGATTAGGAGAACGAGCAATACGTTCGGATTGATACCGAGGTGGGGTGGGGTGTGGTGCGGCGAGTTCTTGTGACGGGTGGTTCTGGGTTCATAGGTACCAATCTGGTCCAGCATTTCTTCTCCTTAGGAGATCAAGTCTTAAACCTGGACATTGCCCCACCGCGTAATTCTTAGCATACCTCTCTTTGGGTACAAGCCGATATTCTGAACAGTGATGAGGTGCAGCGCGTGATCAGGGAGTTCTCTCCTGATCTGATGCTTCATATGGCCGCGCGCACTGATTTGGACGGCAAGACAGTCGATGACTATCGTGCCAATACCGAAGGGGTAAGCAACATCATCAACGCGCTTGTCGGCTTGCGCAGCCTTAGGCGCGCGATATTCGCATCTTCAATGTTGGTCTGCCGACTTGGCTACCGACCTCACGGCGACAGCGACTACAACCCGACGACGGCCTACGGCGAAAGCAAGGTTGAAGGAGAACGTTTGGTCCGAGGTGTTCGCGATGGCTCCCTTCCGTGGACTATCGTGCGGCCCACCTCGCTGTGGGGACCGTGGTTCGATATTCCGTATCGCGATTTTTTCGACGCCGTTCGCGCTGGATGGTACATGCATCCGCGGGGTGTGTCCGTGCAGCGATCATATGGTTTTGTACTTAATAGCGTCATTCAGTTGGAGCGCTTGAGCGAGACTTCTGAAGATGATGTGCTGGGGCGCACCTTTTATCTTGCCGACTACAATCCGATAGAACTTCGGGCGTGGGCGGAATTGATCCGCTCGGCGTTTGGCGCACCGCAAATAAGGGAAGTTCCACTGTGGTTTCTCGGTGCAGCAGCGAAAATCGGTGACATATTACGTGCTGTGGGATTAAGACAAGTTCCTTTGACGACATTCCGCTTACGCAATTTGACGACCGAGGCGATCATGGATCTTGCGCCATTGGAAGCGGCATGCGGCAGGACTCCTTACGATGTTGAGCAAGGTGTGAAGATTACGACTGAGTGGATGCAGCATTTGGTCGGGCGAAATTTGCGACAACATCCTTGATAGCCAGCGTCTGGTGCGGTGACAGACAGCCGCGGCGCATTTGGTCCTTTTCTATTGCGAGTAAGAAAAATTGACATCGATCTTGGGTATAAACGCGTATCACGGTGACTCTTCGGCGTGTCTCGTAATCGACGGCAAATTGACATGCGCCGCCGAAGAGGAACGTTTTCGCAGAATCAAGCATTGGGCAGGATTCCCATCGCAAGCAATCACATATTGCCTCGGCGCGGCTGGGCTTGCACTTGGCGACGTGGATCACATCGCCATTAACAGCGATCCCAAAGCAAATCTCCTGCAAAAAATATTCTTTGCGGCGGCGAGGCGACCCAGCCTCCGGTTACTCATGGAGAGGTTGGGCGAACGGAGAGTGCGGTCGTCTCTTGGCGACGAGTTGAGGACATGTTTTCCGGCCAGTAGATTTCGCGGCGAGATGCACAAGATCGAGCACCACTTGGCCCACCTTGGCTCTGCTTTTCTCGTCTCACCGTTCGACGAAGCAGTAGCCGTATCAGTGGATGGATTTGGTGATTTCGCGAGTACTGCTTGGGGAGTGGGGCGAGGCTCGAAGATGGAGATCGAGAGGAAGGTATTGTTTCCCCATTCACTCGGCATCTTCTACATGTCCATGACCCAGTACTTGGGTTTCCCCCATTGGGGAGACGAATACAAGGTGATGGGATTGGCGCCGTACGGTAAACCTGAGCATCTGGAAAAGATGCGGGGTATCGTCCGGTTGAAGGAGGATGGGACCTTTGAACTCGACCTGCGATTCTTCCGGCACCATTTTGAAAAAGTGCAGGAATGGACAGGTTCGGCGCCACACGTAAAACCCATCTTCACCCCAGCTCTTGAAGAACTGTTGGGACCTTGCCGACAAGAGAAAGAAGTTCTCACCCAACGCCACAAGAACATCGCCCGCTCTGTGCAGGCAATGTACGAGGAGGCCTTCTTTCATTTGCTCAATCGACTGCACGCAAAATACAAACTGGACGCGCTCGCCATCGCCGGCGGCTGCGGAATGAACTCAGTGGCGAACGGACGGATATATCGCAACACGCCTTTCAAAAGTATGTATGTGCAGTCTGCTGCTGGGGATGCCGGAGGGGCTATTGGCGCTGCCTACGTGGTGTGGAGCCGGCTTAAGGCCGATGGCCCGAGGTTCATGATGGACCATGCGTATTGGGGGCCGGAATTCTCGAGCGAGCAGATTGAGTCGTTCGTCGACAATCATCGGCACGAGTTGGATGCTGAGGGATGCCTGGTCGAAAGGGTATTCGACGAGGGCGAGCTTTGTTCGCGAACTGCCCAAGCGATCGCCGATGGCAATGTGATCGGATGGTTCCAGGGTCGGATGGAATGGGGTCCACGCGCGCTCGGCAACCGATCCATCGTGTGCGACCCGCGAAGAGCCGACATGAAGGACATCCTCAACCGCAAAATCAAACGGCGCGAGTCGTTTCGCCCGTTCGCGCCATCGGTGCTGCGCGAGGCGGTGAGTGAATGGTTCGAGCAGGACGATGATGTTCCGTTCATGATGCAGGTCTATCAGATTCGCGAGGACAAGCGCCCTCTCATCCCCGCAGTCACGCA
>JAIQFF010000227.1 GCA_020073395.1 Terriglobia bacterium | reverse complement strand
GGTTATGGGACGCCAACTCTCGGATTTCCGCCTCGTTGGAATCTCGATTTCGTTTCCGGAATGGACTGGCCGCTGGTCCCTGCGGAGAAAATTTCCATAGTTCGGCACGACGGTTCGGACGTCAAGGTGCCCTGGGAACTCTCCCGACTTCAGCATCTCCCGATTCTTGGCCGGGCTCACCTCCTTACGGGTCACGAGCCATACCGCGCCGCCGCCATCGATCTGGTCGCCGACTGGATCGAGCAGAATCCGGTAGGTATGGGTGTGAACTGGACGGGGCCGATGGAGGCGGCCCTGCGGGCAATGAGCATCTGTTTCCTGGTCAATCTGCTCGGCCCGGCTCGGGTCAATGAGAAGGACTGGTTTCGGAAAGTCGAAGCGAGCCTGCGGGAACACTTGCTCTATGTGGAATCGCACATTGAGTTTTCACATCTTTATCGCGGCAACCACTACCTGGCCAATATCGTTGGTCTCCTTTGTCTTTCCGTCTTTCTGGAGGGACCCGGCATGGACGCGCGACGGGCAGCCTACGCTCGCAAGATTCAGCACGAGATGTTGCTTCAGGTTTACGAGGACGGCGGCAACTACGAAGCATCTACCGGCTATCAGGTTTTGGTCGCGCAATTGTTTACCTCCGCGTTTCTACTAATGCGGTCCGAGGGGATCTCTCCTGATCCATCCTTCCTGGGCAGGCTTCGCGCCATGTATCGATGGATGGCCACCCTGGCTGATTCGGATGGAAGACTTCCGCAAGTGGGGGACTGCGACGATGGACGAGTGGAACTGCTGTTCGACGACCTGGATCAGATGGACCGAGTGCCGGTCAAGCAGAGAAATTCGCTCAAGATCGCCAGTTTTTTGGGCCTGGGAATGGCGCTTCTCGAAAATTCGCCGTCAGCTCACAGCGAAGATGCGCTCTGGTACGGAATCGGCGCGAAGCAACCCGCGAGCGAAGGTTCTGCCAGTTTGAGATCCTCTTCGGTCAAGGTCCTCCCGCAGTCTGGAGTCGCGGTAGCCCGTAAGGACAACGCAGAGGTGCTATTTTTTGCGCTTCCAAACGGCATCGGAGGCAAGGGAAGCCATACCCATAATGACAAGTTAAGCATCGTCCTGCGAATTGCCGCTGCGGAATTGTTGTGTGATTCCGGTACTTGTTGCTATACGCGCAATGCCGAGGCGCGTAATCGCTTCCGGGGCACCGCAGCTCACAACGTTCTCATGGTGGATGGAAGAGAACAGAATACTGTGCCAACCCAGCGTAACGCTTTGTTCTGCCTGGGTCAGGAAGCCGAGGTCACTCCCATCGAGGGTTCCGAACATGAAGGCACCCTCATGCTAAGGTCGGCCCATTTCGGATACCGAAACATCGGGATCACACACTGGCGCTCGCTTCGGTTGTGTGGGCAAGGTTTAAGCATCGACGATCGCCTTGAAGGTACGGGAAGGCATAGCTTTCAACACTTCCTTCATCTGCCTCCGGTCTGGAAGATCCAGCCGCTCCGCAACTGCGGGACTGAGATCAGTTTCCAGGTTTCCGGTCCGTGCCCAGTTTCCATCTCCATGCGAGGGCCAGTTCAACTGACCGCTTCCCTGGAAGAACTCCCCCTCTCCACGTGCTACGGCGCCACATTTCCCGGTACAAGAATTTCCGTGGCAGGCGACGGTCCATTGCCTCTGTCCCTTCATACCCTTGTCAGATGGGAGTCCTAAGGCCACTTATGGAGTACTCGCTCAAAGGCGAATCGATTGTGTGTTTCGCGGGAGAAAACTGGTGGTATCACCATCCGCATTCCAAGAATCATATTCTGAAGCGGCTGTCCCACCAGAATCGGGTGCTTTTCGTGAACTCGATAGGCATGGGTCTGCCCAGCATCTCCAATCCCGATTTTTTCCTTAAGGTCCGCCGCAAGCTGAAGAGTTATTTTCGCTGGTTCGGCAAGGTTCCGAATGGGCCTTACGTTCTTACCCCGGTGTCCCTTCCGTTCTACGGGTCCAAACTTGCTCGTCGTATCAATCGCACTCTCCTGCTGGCGCAGGTTCGTCTGGCCATGCTGTTCTGCCGCATCCGGCGTCCGGTGCTGTGGGTATGCATTCCATTTGCCGCGGATGTGGTGGATGGGCTAGGGGCGAAGCTGTTGCTCTATCACGTCTCCGACAAGTACGAAGCGAATGAGGACGGCGCCATCGCCAGAACGGTGATTCAGGACTTCGACCGAAAGTTAAAAGACAAGTCGGCCCTGGTGATGTATTCGGGTCGAAAGCTCTACGAAGAATCCGAAGTCATGCACCGTTATTTTCTTGAGCAGGCGGTTGATTTCGACCACTTTGCAACCGAAGCCAATGAAACAGCGCCCGATATTGCGATTATCCCGCGGCCAATATTGGGATACTTCGGCTGGATCGATTACATCATGGACGTTCCGTTGATCGAAGAGGTGGCCCGGCTCCGGCCCGATTGGCACTGGGTCTTCATTGGCCGCAAGTCGAATCTGGTTCAGATTTCCGCAGCCAACGTTCATTTTCTTGGTCCCAAACCCTACAGTGAGCTGCCGCGCTATCTGCGTCATATCGATATCTGTGTTCTGCCCTGGCGACAGGATCATGAGTTCACTAATTACGGCAGCGCTATCAAAGTCCGGGAATACCTGGCCAGCGGCAAACCTGTCGTAATGTCCCCTCTCTACGAGTATCTGAAAAGCCCCGGGATCCGCACCTACCGATCAGCGCAAGAATTCATCGCAGCAGTCGAAGATGCCCTCAGTCACGACACACCTTCTCAGCGTGACGTGCGTCAGAACTCTGTACGCAACTGCACGTGGGACACTCGTACCCAGGAATTGGCCGGAGTGATTGTTTCCCTGCTGCGCAACGGCAACCCCGCAATCTAAGACCGAAGTATTTTTCATTACGGAGTAGACAGACCCCATGGCCTCCACCGTTCCCGCACCCGACCCCAAGGCGTCCCAGTTCGACGTGTCGGCTGCCGTACTGCCCGGAATACATACTCATGTTGAAGCGAACGGATACCGGTCCGGTCGCTTTGAAACGCTTGTCACCGTGGGCGAGATATTCGCGGACGGGATGACGATCGTCGTAACTTTGCTGTTCGCTTATGGCATCTATCGTTGGTTGGCTGTTGGCCAGCGCATCACTTATTCGCTTGGACGTGTGACGGGAGCGGCCTGCCTGTTCGCGCTGTTGGTCATCGGCTTGCTGGATCGAGCGGGTGCCTATCAGAGTGGTAACAGCCTCTTGCGCGTACGAGAAACCGAGCGCATTCTGAGAGCATCAATTCAGGCTTCACTGTTTGCTTTCGCCTTGTCCTACTTTACAAAGTACCTGCTCTCCCGCGGCGTCCTGGCCATCGCATTCGTGGCCGTGCCCCTGTTACTGGTAATAGAGAAACAGCTCATTTACGGGTTGGTTCGCATGCTTCATTCCCGAGGCTACGGGGTCCGGAAGGTGATCATCTACGGTGCTGGCATGATCGGCCAGAGACTTTTCTCAGCCCTGGTCAGATCACCGAAACTTGGTCTGGATCCGGTGGCCTTTGTAGACGACGATCCAAAACTTGAGGATTCGAGAATCTTCGAAAGCTCATATCGTCGTCGTCGTTATGCCCCGGTTTTGCGGGGTCCGCTTAGCGCGAAGTTGATCCGGAAGTGTAAGGCGAGCTTGGTCATCGTCGGAATTTCATCCATTGACCGGAACAAATTTCTGGAAATTGCCAGTGAGGCCAGCGCCGCTGGAGCGGCCGTATCCTTCGTGCCTTACCAGCTCGATCCCTCGATGTTTTGGGTAGACTATGCCGATATCGATGGCCTGTTGGTGGCCTCTTTCAAACCTCCGTCGCAGCAAATTCATCGCGCGCCCATCAAGCGGGCGTTTGACTTCACGGTCTCTCTGCTCCTGCTCATTCTGACCGCTCCACTGTTTCTAGTCCTTGCTGTCATCATTCGGATCAGTTCCCCCGGACCGGCTATCTTCGTGCAAGAAAGAGTAGGACTGCGTGGCAAGCTTTTCAGGCTCTACAAGTTTCGCACCATGTATTCTGGTGCTGAGTGCTATGACTATTCGCCCAAGGACGTTCGCGATCCCAGGATTACCAGAATCGGGCGTTATCTGCGTCGTACCAGTCTGGATGAGATCCCACAGATACTCAATGTTCTTAAAGGGGACATGTCCCTGGTCGGGCCTCGGCCGGAGATGCCGTTTATCGTGAGTCAGTATCAAGCGCTGCATCGGCTCCGCCTGACGGTCACGCCTGGCATTACAGGTCTGTGGCAATTGAGCGCCGATCGCGCTTGCCTGATTCACGAAAATATTGAATATGACCTGTATTACATCCGCAATCAATGTTTCTTCATGGATCTGGCGATCCTGCTTCACACCGTAGTCTTCGCCGCCAAAGGCATATGAATTCCGACTACCACCGAATCCCTTCATGAAAGCACTTTTGGAAGATAGTCGATCGGGCCAACTGCAGCTGGTAGAAGTTCCGCCGCCAGAACTTCGCCCCGGCGGAATATTAATGCAGACCCATTTTTCCGCCGTAAGCTCGGGGACCGAATTGGCGAAACTGCAAACCGGCCAAAAGAGCCTTGTGGGCAAGGCCTTGGCGCGGCCGGACCTGGTCCGCCGGGTGCTCGCGGTGGCTCGGGAAGAAGGCATCGCGAGCGCCTACCGAAAGGTCCAGAGCCGCCTGGATTCGCTGACCACCCTGGGATACAGCTGTTCAGGCATCGTATTGGCCGTGGGCGAAGAAGTGACCGAATTTCAACCCGGAGATCGCGTGGCCTGCGCCGGGGCGGGATTTGCCAATCACTGCGAAGTGAACTATATCCCTCGAAACCTGGCGGTGCGCGTACCGCTTGAAGTTCCCTTGCAGGCAGCCTGCCTCACAACCATTGGGGCCATTGCGATGCAAGGCCTCAGGCAAAGCCAGATGGTATTTGGGGAAACGGTCGCAGTCATCGGTGTAGGACTCGTCGGCCTGCTGACGATTCAGTTGGCCCGCGCTGCCGGTTGCCGCGTCATCGCAATGGACATCGATGCCGGGCGGGCAGAATTTGCGAAAGGGATGGGCGCTCATCTGGCGTTGGTTGTGGGTGACCCTCGCAATGCCGCGTCAATCGACGAATACACCGGCCATGGCGCCGATATAGCGGTGATCACGGCGTCTACTCCTTCTGCGGAACCGATCGAGTTGGCCGCTGAGATCGTTCGAGATCGTGGCCGCATCGTGGTGGTCGGTGACGTTGGGCTGGGCGTTTCTCGGCGTGCCGCTTATGCCAAGGAACTGTCCGTCGTCCTCTCGCGCTCTTATGGGCCTGGACGCTACGACGTTCAGTATGAAGAGAAAGGTATCGACTACCCGATCGGGTATGTGCGCTGGACCGAGCAGAGAAATATGCAGGCGTTTGTTAACTTCTTGGCAGCGGGGGCGATCGATGTCACTCCCCTCCTCCAGGTGAGATATCCGCTCTGCGACGCGGAAAAAGCATACTCTCAGCTCCGCGAGAAGGGTGGTTACACAGCGATTCTAGAATATCCCACCGAAGACAGAGTAGACGCTTCCACCTCGCGAAGTGCTGCAGAGACCGTCCACAGAACCCCGGCGACGGAAAGTCTAAGGCTCTCCTGCATCGGCGCGGGCAGCTTCGCCTGTGACGTGATCATTCCTTATTTGTCAGGACTCCACGGGGTCAGGCTGGAATCAGTTGCCACCTCTTCCGGAATCACGGCTGAATCAGCACGCGCCCGATTCGGTTTTCGTCGGACGCTAACGCCAGAAGAAGTGCTTCACGACCCGGCAACGGACGCGGTATTTGTATTTTCCCGTCACGACAGCCACGCCGATTACGTCGTTAAAGCGCTCAGCCATCACAAGCCAGTTTTTGTTGAGAAGCCGCTGGCATCGAACTCGGAGCAACTGTTGGAGGTTCAACGCGCCTTCGCGTCTGAACTGGAGCAAGGGGGCTCTCCTTTTGTAATGGTTGGCTTTAACCGGCGGTTTGCTCCCTTGACGCGCGAGCTGCGGAATTTTTTCGCCAAGCGAAGAGAGCCCATGATGGTGCACGT
>JAIQFF010000226.1 GCA_020073395.1 Terriglobia bacterium | reverse complement strand
CCACAAACAGATCTTAGGGTGGAGCAGGCCTTCAGGCCTGCATAAAGAGCCGCATTGCCTATAGGGCACTAGCCCTGAGGGGAGCCTCAAGAAGTAACGCAGTGGCTAAAGCCACTTTGCTTCGTTTGCCTCAATGCAGGGCTGAAGCCCTGCTCCAACCTGCCGCTAAGCAGCGCGCATCTGTTTCCCCAGCAGCCTCGCCGGTGTATCCTAGTTTCAGGTTTCTTATGCGGCTGTTCGAATATGTGAAGGCGATCAAGTCTCCAGAGCAGCGCCTGGCATGGTTGGTGGCAATCGCCGTTGACGCCATCCAGATCGGCGCTTTGCCGCTCTTTGTCGCCGGAGGGATGTCGCCGGCGGATGCTGTGCTCGATGCGGTCGCAGCCTTGATTCTTATCCAACTGCTGGGATGGCATTGGGCTTTTCTGCCCACCCTGGCGGCGGAGCTGGTTCCTGGCTTCGATCTGTTTCCCACCTGGACGGCGGCGGTCTTCTTTGTGACCCGCCGACCGGTTCATCCGGGAGAACCTGAGATTCTGCCTCCAGGTCCGGCACCGGCCCGTCGGCCGTAGTCCTCTTTCGCCCTTTCAGGGCTCCGCAATTTTCTTCCCGGTTTACCCAGGGCTGGCGCCCCGGGCTGCATTCTGGTGCCGCTTCGCGGCTATCCCCTGCGATCTCAGTTTGCTCTCAGAAGGCTTAATTCAGAACAGGTCGCGGTCTGACTGAAAAACCGCATACAAAACAAAACGCCCCGGACTCGGTTAAGTCCTGGGGCGCTTGTTGAACAACCTCTCCCCCGAAAAGCTGTTCTCCAGACAATGTTGGCGGCGAGTCTCGCGGGTCTTAAGCACCACTACCACTCGGTATGCCCGATCTCGCTAGTCGCAGTTTGAGTGCCAAAAGCAGATCTACGTAAGTGACTGATATAGAATAAGTTAACCATGAATAAGACACTGGCGTCAGTGCAATTGTGCAAAGATTTGCGCACCTGTAGCGGCAATTGTTCAGGGCTTACTATTTAGCGGTGCGGCGTACTTTATTCCCAGTTGGTCGAAGAGAAAGCTCAGCACGTCCGCATTTTCCTCGATTTGTTCGTCCACGGCAGTCCCGATTCCGTGTCCGGAGCTGGAGCTGGTACGCAGCAGAACAAGACGACCCGAACTGATCGCAGCCTGCAAGCGGGCTGTCATCTTCCGTGACTCCATGGGATTCACGCGATGGTCATTTTCCCCCGTGGGAAAAAGAATGGCGGGATATGCTGTTCCATCGTTCACGTGATGGTACGGAGAGTAGGCGTAAAGGGCCTTGAACTGATCAGGGTCTTTCACGGTGCCGAATTCGGTGACGTTGAAGGCCCCGTTGGGGTCGAGTTCAACCCGCAGCATGTCATAAATACCCACGAAGGAGACGACGGCGTGGAAGAGCTCGGGGCGCTGGGTGAAGGCCGCGCCCATGAGCAGTCCGCCGTTGCTTCCGCCGATGATGGCCAGGTGGGCGGGCGAAGTGTACTTGCGTTCAATGAGGTGCTGGGCGCAGGCGATGAAATCGTCGAAGACGTTTTGCTTGCGGGTCAACCTGCCCGCCTGGTGCCATTCTTCGCCATACTCCGCGCCCCCGCGAAGATTGGCGATGACGTAAACGCCGCCCTGGTCGAGCCAGGCGCGGGTGAACGCGCCCAGGAAGAACGGCTTCATGCTGATGCCGTATCCGCCGTAGCCTTCGAGCAACGTGGGATTGCCGCCATCGAGCCGGGTGCCGCGGCGGCGAATAATGTTCACTGGGACGCGCGTCCCATCTTTCGAAACTGCAAATTCGCGAACGACTTCGGTGTCGTCGAAGTGGATGGGCGAGGTGCGAAACAGCGCAGTGCGGACCGACTTGCCGGTGGCCGCTTCAAAGCGATACCAGGCGGAGGGCTCGAGATAGGTAGAGACAGTGAACATCACGTCGCCGCCGCGGGTGGGCACCATCTGGTACACGGCCGGGACCGGGGGCAGGGTCGGACCGGGCAAGGGGTGACCCTGGAGATCGAATACGCGGATGCGGGAAGGTCCGCCCACGACATCGGCGACATAAAGGCGTCCTGGGGCGGGCGCGAAATCATCAATCGAGGCCCGGGCGCTCTCGTCTGCGGCCGAGCCTGAACTCTGGGGCACGATGACTTTGGCGTCGGCAAAATCCAGGTGTGAAAGCGGAAGGCGCAGAATCTGGCCGCGCGGCGCCTCTTTGCGGGAGAGCAGGTAAAGCGCGGCGTCCGGTCCCGGTTTGACAGCTACGATTCCGTCCGCAAAATGGGTAATTTGGGTCCAGTGGCCAGCCGCGTCCATCACGTAGTGCGCGAACTCGCCGCCATCTCCGTTGGCTACGGCGGCGATCAGCCACTGGCCGTCGTCGCTCGAGTGCAACTGGATTTCGGCGATGCGTGGGAACTCCTTGCCGATGACATACGTGTCCTGCTTGCTATCGGTGCCGAGCCGGTGAAAGTAAACCTGCTGGTAGAAATTGGCATCCTCCGGCGGACGTTCGTTGCCCTGCGGATAGCGCGTGTAGGAGAAACCGGAACTGTCGGCCTTCCATTCCAGGCTTCCGCCAGCCGTGGCAAAGTTGACACGAGGCACCACGTCGGGCAGTTCCTTGCCGGTGGCCACTTCGAAGACGTGAGCGGAACTGTCCTCCGATCCATTCTCGGAAAGCGCGGCCGCGACGAATTTGCCGTCCAGCGAAGGTACGTAAAAATCCACCGCAATTGAACCTTTAGCGCTCGACGCGTTGGGATCGAAAATAACCTTGGCGCCGGCGGGATCATCGGCCGAAGATAGAGCCACCAGCATAGGTTGTTGCTGCGGGGGCTGGTATTTCATGGCAAACAGAGTGCCGCCGCGGTATGCCAGATCGAAGTAGGCGGCAGAACTGGCGCTGAGCGCCTGTTTAAGCATTTGCCGGATTACAGGACGCGCCGGCAAATGGTCGAGATACTCGCGGCTGCGCGCATTCTGGGCCGCATTCCACTGCTTGACTTCGGGATCGTCCCAGTTTTCCAGCCAGCGGTAGTCGTCGGTGACCTTGATGCCCTGATACTCGTCGGTGACGGGTCGCTTGGGGGTTGCGGGTGGCTGGGCAATGGACGGAGCCTGGGCCAGTGCGAACAGGGTCATCAGCAATACGGCAATGGCCGGGCGGGCAGAACCGGTGAGTCTCATGAGTGCGCCTTTCGATGATTGGGCCGGCGAATGATTCGCAGATTTTTCCGATTGAGTCCGGGAACGACGCGCATTTTATACCAAGCCGCCTCCGAACTCACGCTCCGTCCATGATTTGTTGGGACAGTTCAGTCGCGTGCCCCTCCTTCGCGTCCTTTGCGGCTCTTCTTCGCGACCTTGCGGTAAAAGGGTTCGACTTCGCTTGAGTCACTGCAAAATCTCAACCGCAAAGTCCGCGAAGAAAGTCCGCAAAGGACGCAAAGAGAGCTGCCAACGGCCCACCATTAATTCGCTTGCCTGGCGAAATGACGTGTGGCACTATCCTCCTCTTCCCTCAAACATTCCCCCCGGAGTCTTGGGCGCCATAGGTGCCGCGCGTGCATCTATCCGCGTCGCGAAGCGCTCCCGTGTCAACGAGGTGATTTATGAAGACAGTTCAACGTGCCCTTGCGCTATTTCTGGTGTATCTTCTGGCGTTCAACACGCAGCTGTTCGGTTGGGGATCAGTCGGACACATGGCGGTGGCATATGTGGCGTATAACCGGCTGACTCCAACTACCAAGAGCCGGGTCAGGGCGCTGCTCAAGCAAAATCCGGACTACAAGAAATGGCTGGGGCAGATTCCCGCCGGCACGCCTCAGAAGTTCCGGTACATGATGATCTTCATGATCGCATCCACCTGGCCCGACCAGATCAAGAGCAAGACGGGTTATACGGACGATGGTCCCGACCCGCATGGCAATCGCCCCGACGGGGCCTCGTCATCCCTGAACGTCGGGTACTCCGACCATCTCCACCACAAATACTGGCATTTCGTGGACACGCCTTTTTCTCAGGATGGCACGGCTTTGCCCGCGATACCCTCACCCAACGCGGAGACGCAAATTGCAACCTTTCGGGCAGTGCTGGGGACGAATCCGGCGGGTGATGTGAAATCTTACGACTTGGTTTGGTTGCTCCACCTGGTGGGCGACGTGCACCAGCCGCTGCACTCCTCGACCCGAGTCAGCGCGACTGATCCGGATGGGGACAGCGGCGGAAATAATGTGGCCCTGTGCGCGTCCCCCTGCCGTAACGAATTGCATGGGTTTTGGGACCAGCTTCCGGGCACGGGCTCAGATCCGAACGCCGCAGTGACGTACGCCAAGAAGCTACCGGCGGCGGACACCACGGCCGGAAGCGACCTGGACGCTACCCACTGGATCAAGGAAAGCTTCGACGACGCGAAGACCGCCGTGTACGTGGCGCCCATCGGGGCTGGAGACGGGCCGTTTACCACCACCCCGGCCTATCGCGCCGCTGCCCGGAAATTAGCCAAAGAGCGCGTGGCCCTGGCAGGCGTGAGGCTGGCGAACCTTTTGAATGACGAGCTCAAGTAGAGAAAATATCCCGACCGACGGCCGGCTATTTTGGCCTGGTGATCGCGCCTTCCGATGCCGTTGACACCAACGCGGCGTACTTGGCAAATACGCCGGCGGGATATCTGGGCTGCGGCGGCTTCCACTGGGCCATGCGCTGGCGCAGAGCGGCGTCGCTGACTTCGACTTCCAGAACGCGCTGGTTGACATCAAAGTGAATGGTGTCGCCTTCCTGTACTGCGGCGATAGGGCCGCCCAGCGCGGCTTCGGGAGACACGTGTCCGGCCATCAGGCCGCGGGTGGCGCCGCTGAAGCGTCCGTCGGTCAACAGGGCAACCGATCCGCCCAGTCCTTCGCCGACGATCGCCGCCGTCACGCTCAGCATCTCGCGCATTCCAGGGCCGCCTTTGGGCCCCTCGTAGCGGATCACCACCACATCACCGGCCTTGATGCGCTTTTCGGTGACCGCGGTCATGGCATCTTCTTCGGATTCGAAAACGCGCGCCGGCCCGCGATGGCTCAGACGTTCGTGGCCGCTGATTTTGGCAACGCATCCCTCGGGCGCGAGGTTGCCGTGCAGAATGACCAGGCCGCCCGTCTTCTTTAGCGGCTTGTCCAGCGGCGCGATCACTTCCTGGCCTGGGGCTTCAACGGCGCTCCCGCCTTCAGCAGCCAAGGACTTGCCACTGACCGTGAGTGCACTTTCGTGAAGATGTTTGCCTTGTAGCAACCGTTTCACCAGCAGAGCGATACCGCCGGCGCGGTGCATGTCGGCGGCCACAAAACGCCCCGAAGGTTTCAGGTCGGCCAGGAGCGGAGTGCGCTCACTGACTTTCTGGAAATCGTCAATGTGCAAGGGGACGCCGGCCTCGCGCGCGATCGCGAGCAAGTGCAGAACTGCATTGGTCGAGCCTCCGGTTGCAGCGACGCCCGCGATGGCGTTCTCGAATGCGGGCCGAGTGAGGATGTCCCTGGGGCTGACACCCTGACGCAAAAGATTCATCACCACCGCCCCGCAGTCGTAGGCGACCTGGTCTTTCTTCGGGTCCATGGCGGGGACGCTATTGAAGCCCATGGGTGAAAGGCCGATCATCTCCATCACCGTGGACATGGTGTTGGCGGTGTACTGGCCGCCGCAGGCGCCGGCGGCGGGGCAGGCAACATCTTCCAGTTCGTGCAGTTCCGCGTCCGTCATCTTTCCGGCGGCGTTGGCTCCCACGGCTTCGAACACATCCTGAATGGTCACGTCTTTGCCACGATAGCTGCCGGCCGCGATGGTGCCGCCATAAAGCACAAGCCCGGGAATATTCAGCCGCGCCAGCGCCATGGCTCCGGCGGGAATGGTCTTGTCGCAGCCCACCACGCAGACCACCGCGTCGAACATCTGTCCCCGGCAAACCAGTTCGATGGAATCCGCGATGAGCTCGCGGCTGACCAGCGAAGCGCGCATGCCTTCTGTGCCCATAGTCTCGCCGTCGCTGATGGCGATGGTGTTGAACTCCATCGGCGTGCCGCCCGCGGCGCGGATTCCTTCCTTCACTTTGGCTGAAAGCCGGCGCAGGTGGAAGTTGCAGGGCATGGTTTCGATCCAGGT
>JAIQFF010000039.1 GCA_020073395.1 Terriglobia bacterium | reverse complement strand
CGGCCATCATGGTCGAAATCGGCGTGTGCAAACGCCCTGCCGTCTTCGAGAAAATCCAAGCCTACGGCACCGGAAACGTCGGAAAAAGTTCCATCCCGGTTGTTCGCGTAGAAGACGTTGCGTTCGTACCCGCTCCATGTGCCATCCGAACGGATAAGTTCGTTGAGCGCGTTCCATCCTTGTTCGTAGTCGTGTGATGACTTGGCTTCGACCGGAGAATTTGCCACCACCTGCCGCCAGAAAAAGCTGTTCAATTCGTCGGGCAAGGGGCCTGACACCATTCCGTTGGCGATGTAAAGGTCAGGAAAACCGTCGTGGTCAAAATCCCAGGCGTCGCATGACCATGCCCAGCGTCCCATCTCAACTCCGGCGGCTGCGCCGGAATCCTGAAAAGCTTCGCCACAGGCATGAAACAAGGAGTTCCCTCGGGCATGTTTGCGGTAGAGAGCGCGAACTTTCTCGGGAGCGTCTTTCTGAAAGATTTCCTGGGTCGAGATGCGCGTGCCGGCCGCAGACCACATGTCAGCCACATAGAGGTCCTGGGCACCGTCGTTGTCATAGTCAAACCAGCACACACCCATGCCAGCCCCGACGTCTTCCACCCCCGCCTGCGCCGCGATATCGGTAAAAGTTCCGTCGCCGTTGTTGCGGTAGAGGTTCTTCCGTCCAAAATCGTTCACTACATAAAGATCGGGCCACCCGTCGCGGTTGTAATCGCTCCAGCCACAACAAAAACTGTAGCGCGTGTTGTTCTTGTCGAGGCGGCTCTCCGCGGTGACGTCGCGGAAAGACCCGTCCCGCTGGTTCCGCATCATGAAGTTGGGCGGGCCGTTCTCCGCGTCGTAATAAGGAGAGGGATACTTGTATTGGTCGGTGCCCTGATAATAAAGATAGAGGCAGAAATAAACGTCCAACCAGCCATCGCGGTCGTAGTCGGCTACAGCTGCGCCCGTGAATGTCCCCTGCGGAGGCTGGGCAAAATGGAACGCGTCGGGCTTTTTGCGGAATTTGCCGCCACCCTGATTCACAAATAACGATGGCCCATCGGTGCGCACCACGATCAAGTCCTGGCGTCCGGCGTTGTCGAAGTCGGCGAAGAGTGCGCAGGCAGTATTTTCGAGGATCCCCACACCAGAGCCTTCTGTGATGTCCTCAAACGTTCCGTCGCCCCGGTTGCGATAAAGCCGGTTGGGAAGACCTGCAGGCTGGCAAACGTAGAGATCGTCAAACCCATCGTCGTCAATGTCCCCGATTGAGACTCCGTTGTGTCCGTAAATATCGATGCCGCATGCGACATCTAGCACAGTCCGCCAGTAGTCGGCCCCTCGGAGCAACTGGGACGCGTAGGATGAATTGCCGGCGAAAGCCTGCGCCGTGATGTCGGCAAAGACGGGAGCGGCAGCTCGACTCTGGCTCTCGCCCAGCAGCCGCCAGCTGCGCAGGCGAAATTCACCGGTGGGCAACGATTCCCATTCGAGCTCCCACTGCCCCACACGCTGTTCGCGATAGAAATCCTTGGCTGAGCCGACCAGTTCGTAGCGCACACCGGTCCGAAGGCGGCTGGGGACCCGGACCGCAGAAGACGAAGCGATGGATCCAGCGTCAATGCCTGTCACTTTAAATTCAGCAGTGATGACTTTCGAAAAAGATCCCATCGCGCTGCGCAAGTCACGGAGAAACGCGTCCCGTCCGAGAACAGGCTCACGGGCAAATTGGTTTTGATGAATTTCAACGCCCGGCCCGGACCGCACCAGCCGGGATTCTACCGGCAAGAATGAAGCGCCCGAAAAATCTGGGGCGAGAATCTTCTCTACGGCCCGCATTTCCTGCGAAGGTCCCAAGAGTCCCGCACTCCAATCCGCGAGCATGGCGGCAATCTGGTTCTGATATTTCTCAGTGATGAAGTCGTCCAGGCCCGCTTGCGTCTTGAGCAGCGTGGCTTCGATGGGCAATTGGCCACGATAGTGAGGATGCAGGTGGAAATCGCCGGGTAAACTCAGGTTCCGAGAATCAGGAGCGTAGGCGAAGGGGAGAGCGAAACCACGCCATGCTCCGGGAACCAGCGCCGCCGAAGCGCCCTGGCAGCAACGGACCAGAAAATCGCGACGGCCGGGGTCGGCCAGATCACGGTCCGATAGATCACGACCGACCGGGATAGGTCGCCCGGATGCCGCTCCTTCCGTGCGCGACTCAGACTGATGCCCCTTGGACATTCACGTGTGAAACCGAAGCTAACACCCTCGTCCACGCCGGTCAAGATTGGCGCATCCAACAGGCGGAACCGTTTCCGCCCTGTGGTAGGCTTACGAGTTTCAAGTCGTGCGAACTCCTGTTCTGGAGATTTCCCTTGGGTTCTCCTCGAATTACCGTCGTGGGCAGCTACGCCACAGGCCTGACCATGAAGGTCGAGCGTATGCCGAGTACCGGCGAGACGCTTTTGGGAACTGGATATCGCGTGGACTATGGTGGAAAGGGTTCCAACCAGGCGGTGGGATGCGCCCGACTGGGAGCCACAGTCAGTTTCGTTGCCAGGATCGGGACCGACCCCTTCGGCAAGATGGCATTAGGGCTTTATCGTGACGAAGGTATTGATGTCACCCATGTGATGCAAACTGCCGACGCACCTACCGGCGTGGGCTTCATCATTGTCGAAGCCGCCAGCGGACATAACTGCATCACCATCGATCCGGGAGCCAACGAATTCTTGACTGCGGACGATGTTTGTCAATGCGAGGCGGCATTCCGTTCTCCTGCGGTGGTGCTCACCCAGCTTGAGATTCCGGTTGCCGCCGCCGAGTCGGCCCTGAGATACGGACGCGAGCGCGGCGCAGTCACGATTCTGAATCCGGCCCCGGTGCGGCCTTTGCCTCCATCCCTTTTGCAGTTGATCGATATTCTTACTCCCAACCAGAGTGAGGCCAGGGTGCTTGCCGGCCTCACTCCGGATACAGACGTCGAGCCGGAAGCGGTCGCGCGCGAATTGATTCGCAATGGCGTAAAGCAGGTGGTGATGACGCTGGGGGAAAGCGGCGCCCTGATCGTGACGGCAAACTCCTCCACCTGCGTTCCAGCCCTCCGCATGGTTGCGGTGGACACGACGGGCGCCGGCGACGCCTTCAACGCCGGGCTGGCGATGGCGCTGGCTTGCGGCGCCAACGTTGAGGCGGCAGTGCAGTTTGCCGTGGTCACGGGAGGCCTGGCGGTCACCAAAGAAGGCGTCATCCCTTCCCTGCCCAACCGCGATGAAGTTCGGCGAGCTTATGGCCTGCAAAACCTGATGCCCCCGACGTGGCTGGCGGCCGATCCCGCTGCCTGAGGGGCTCGGATGGCGGTGGCAAGTCGGTTCCTCCCCACCGGTAAAGACCGCAGCTTGCCATATACTGCGATAGCCAGACACAGAATAAGGAGTCCGCACCATGAAGCTGAGCGCGTTCCTGATGATCGTGGTCTGCACCACACCCTGGTTCGCACAGGCGCAAGACGATTCCGAGTCCGCGGTGCGGACCAGGATCATCGCTCTGGAGAAGGCATGGAACCAGGCCTACAAGGCTGGCGACACCCGGGCGCTCGACTCCATCCTCGACAATGAAATCGTGTTGATCAACGACGATGGCTCCATCCAGAGCAAGGCCGATTTCCTGGGAAGCGTGAAGGCCACCAGCAACAATTCTCAGGAGCAGCAGGTCTCGCCAGAATCCATGACTGTGCACGTCTTTGGCAATACTGCGATCTCAACCGGGGTCTTTCGCGCCAAGGGCGTGGAGAAGGGGAAAAGTTACGTCCGGCGGGAGCGCTTTGTCGATACCTGGATCTTCAAGAACGGCAAATGGGTGTGCGTCGCCACCAATGCAACTCCTGTTCTGCATTGAAGAATTTCGGCAGCGGCCGGTCAGCTTGCGCTCACGCTGGCTGCGAGCTCTGTATGGAGTCTGCAAGATCGAGGGTCCCCTATGCCCCTGCTGATGGGCTTGCTTCTGGTGCTGCTGGCGGCCCTGCTGCAGGGGACTTTCGTTCTCCCCATGACCTTCGTCCGACAGTGGTCGTGGGAGCACACCTGGGCAACGTTTTCGCTGTTAGGCATGTTTGTCTTTAACTGGATCATCACACTTCTGCTGGTTCCCAATATTTTTGCGGTGTATTCTGCATCGCCTGCGAAAGACCTCGCAGTTCTGGCGCTTTTCGGGCTGGGCTGGGGAGTGGGCGCCGTCCTGTTTGGCTTGGGGATGCAACGGCTGGGCATGGCCCTGGGCTATCCCATCATCATGGGACTCATCGCCAGCCTGGGCGCGCTGATTCCGCTGCTGCTGTTCTTCCCGCAAACGCTTCTGACAGCCAAAGGCCTGGTGCTGCTCGCTGGTACTGCACTGGTGATCTTCGGCATCGTGTTGTGCTCGATCGCAGGCTCGCGCAGAGCGCCTTCCGAAGGCAAGTCCCTGGCGACGCCTTCGAATGCTTTCAAGATTGGCCTGACGATCGCAGTTCTCGCCGGCATCCTGTCGTGCCTGCCCAATGTCGGGATGGCATTCGGTGGAAACGTGATCAATGCCGCTGAGGCCCTGGGAATCGCACCGGGTTCTTCAGGCAATACCGTCTGGGCGCTGCTCTTTACCCTGGGATTTGTCGCGAACCTGGCATATTGCCTATACCTGATGATCAGTAAGCGCACGCTGGGCCAGTATTGGAACCGCGAAACCCCGCGCAACCTGGGCCTGAGCGCAGGCATGGCCTTGATGTGGATTGGAAGTTTTTATCTGTACGGTGCTGGCGCCGCGCGGCTCGGACGCTGGGGTGCGGTCGCAGGCTGGCCTCTGTTTATTTCTCTCTCCATCGTCATGGGGAACCTCTGGGGCTTGTGGCGAGGCGAGTGGCAGGGCGCACCCGCCTTGGCTCGCCGGCGGCTGAACCAGGGGTTGCTGGTCCTGATCGTGGCGGTGATCACGGTAGCGCTGAGCAATTCGTTCTGACCTCGCGTTGACAGGAATCAAGCCTTAGAATGGGACAGCCGCGGGGAGCATTTCGAAATCAGACGAATCCGTGCCGCCTCCGCGTCGTCTGTGTCCTCCGCGGTTAGCGCTGTCGGTGTGAAGTTATGACGAGGCCAGTGATCGGCTAGAAAAAGAAGGGAGCCATGTCACAGACTTCCGAGTTCCTGTCAAGCCCTCAGCCCAGGGCGCGATGGATGCGCTTCGACACTGCGCAGATCCTCAAGCGCTTTTTCTTTTGCGAACGCTCGCTTCTGGTAAGCGAAGCGTCGTGGATTCCTGCAATCGCTCCTCTTGACATCAAGACCGCCCTCGCTCGCTTCATCTGGCAGAGCTCGGAAACCGCAGACGCCCTGCGGAACCGCGTCTTTGAGCTGCGCTTCCCCAGCCGCCTGCTGGAAGAGCAAGGGGCTGACCACGCCCTGATCGAGCTTTTCAGCGCCGTCAAAGATTCCCCGTCGGTTCCGGCTTTCCTGTTGAGCATTGGCAGAATACTCCTGCCGGCGCTGCGCGATTCCTTTCAAGCGTATCTTGCAGCGTCTGATGCCATCGCCGACGGACCCACTCATCGCTTTCTGTCAGTGGCGCTGGCTGAAAAGTCGGAGCAGATCACCGCCTTCGAGCAATGGGGAGAGTCCGCGCTCGCCAGCAATCCCGAGTTACGCGAGGGTGCGCTGGCCTGGGCGCAGACGATCGCGAAACGGCTTTCTGACGTGGGCGGGGTTGGCGTTGGGCCGTCCTCATCCTCGGCTATTGCAGGTCCTTTGCCGGGAGCCAAGGCCTATAACATTCCCGACCGGCCCGCGCGCGACATGCGCTTTTGGCCGTGCCGCTTCTACTGGCCGGACGTGGTCGATCCCTCTTATCCCTACGGCGAAGGGATGCAACTGCAGCTGCGCTCGGCCATCAGTCACCTGAATGAAGTTTGGGCCATCGAAAACGGCGGCGTGATGTTGAGCGCCTTCGCCGACATCCTGCCCTGGGAGTGGATCCACAATGCCGCGCGCTGGACCTATGACGAATCGCGCCACTGCCGTATGGGCTACGAGCGACTGATAGCGTGGAGTCTCAATCCCGCAGAAATTCCACTGGGGACCTACATTTACGAGAGCGGCTCCGGCCAGGATCCGATCTACCGCCTGGGCATGCTCTATTTTTTCGAAACCAAAAACATCCGCCACAAGCCGGCCCGCGCGCAACTCTTTCACGCCTATGGCGACGCGCTGAGCGAGCACGACATGGATTTCGACTGGGCGGACGAAACCATGCACGCCGGCTACGGCAAACACTGGCTCAAAGAACTGCTCGCGGTCCGCGGCCAGGACCCCGCAGCCTACGATCAGGTACGAGAACGTTGTGAGAAGCTGGTCGGCGATTACGTGAGCACGGCCACGCCGGATGAAGTAGCGGGCATCAAGAGAGTCGCAAGCGCCCTGATGGCGAAAGCACGCCAAACAATGTAGGCGCGAGCGTCCTCGCTCGTGCGGTCGAGCGAAGCTCGACAATGGTCTAGGCCGAGAATCTCCCTACCAGCGCTCCGTCAGACCGGCACACGCGCGGGACGCCCGCACATATAATGATCCTGCTCTTGCCATGAGTGCTCCAACCCTCCATTCACGGACCCTGCTCTTGGCCGCTCTGACCCTGTTCTCTCTGGGGGTGGTCAAGGCAGTGTCCCAGGAAAACGCGCCCGCCGCGCCCGATACTCCGGAAGCCCATCTGGGCAAGGGCTACGACGATCTTAAGCAAGACCGCTACGATGCCGCCGTCGCCGAGTTCCGCGCCGCCCTCGCAGCCGATCCAGGGGTGAGCCTCAGGGCGCGATTTCCCCTGGCGGTAGCGCTCTTCGAGCTGCATAAATCCGATGAAGCCCGTCACGAGTTTGAACTCGTGCGCCGCGAGGTCGGAGATCATCCCAACGTCTTCTACTACCTGGGACGACTCGACCTGGACGATCACCAGTATCCCGGCGCGATCCGGAACCTGACCCAGGCCGTAGCCAAACCGCCCTTCCCCGACACGGCCTACTATCTTGGCTACGCCTACTTCAAGCAAGGCAATCTAGCGGCCGCCGAAAAGTGGCTAAAGGCAGCTTCGCGCCTGACTCCGCGAGATGCCCGGGTCCCCTATCAGCTCGGATTGGTCTATCGCAAACAAGGACGCGAGCAGGAAGCGACGAAAACCCTGGCGCTGTCGGAAGAGTTGCGCCGACGCGATGCCAACCAGAGCCGGTTGAGGATGGAATGCAGACAGAAGTTCGATCAGGGTCTCCGCGAGGAGGCCCGTACCGTCTGCGAAAAACTTTATGATCCCGACGACGCGGACAAACTCACCGAGTTGGGCACAATCTACGGCCAGTACGGAGACCTGCAAGCAGCGCTAAAGCCCTTGCGGAGGGCCGCGGAACTGGCTCCGCAGTCGCCGCAGATGCAATACAACCTCGCCCTGACCTACTATCGGTTGAATCAGTTTGAACCCGCCCGGGAAGTCCTGGCAAATTCCGTCAAGCGCTGGCCCGATCTATTTCAGTTGACCTCGCTCTATGGGGCCATCCTGGCAAAACTGGGTCAGGATCTTCCGGCATATCAAGCCTTGCATCATGCGCATCAACTCAATCCACAGGACCCCGAAACTGCGAACCTGCTCTATGTCACAACCTTCGGACTCGCGCAAAAGAGCAAGAGCGCGGGGCAGTATGCTGATTCGTTGCACTATCTGGAAGAAGCGTCGTCGCTGCGGCCTCAGGAGGCCGAACCGCATCGCTGGATGGCGGAAATCTACACCCTGACCAGCCGTCCGGCGCAGGCGGCAGAGGAAAAGCAGAAAGCCGACCGCCTCACCAGCCCGGGTGGGCTCCCGTAAGGCAGGACGGGACATCGTCCGCTAGTCATGATTGCGGTTTGTAATCGACACTCGGAACAGCGGCTTGGTCTTCTCCGACGGTTCCATCTCGTATGTCTGTTCTGTCCTGGCAGGGTCATAGTCCCGCCACAGCCAGATCATCTCTTCCGGAAACTCAGCCGCACCCTGGCCGGAGTTGTGCGTGCCCTTGCCAAAACTGAGGTGAAAGTCATAGCTCTTCAGCTTCAGGGCGTTGGCCAGGCGGATATTGGCCAACGGCCAGCTTCCGTATCGGTCATTCTCCTGGTCCTCGGACCCGTCCTGCAGCCATACCCGAAGATTGCGCCGGGATTCTCGCAAAACTTTTTCAGGATAGTCTTGCCCCCCGTCCGGCACGCCGGGGTCTTCCTTCCACTGGATGCTGGTGAAGCTGCCAATCCAGGAGATCACGCGACTGAAGCGGTCCGGCATCTGCCAAGCCGCATTGAAGGAGCAGATACCGCCCGACGACAGGCCGGTGATCGCCCAGCTGTAAGCGTCTTTGCGGACGTTGTAGCGCGCCTGGACATCGGCCAGAACCTCATCCCGCAAAAAACGCGGATAGCGGTCGCTCACCGTGTCGTACAGCGCACTGCGCATCGAATCCTTTAGGGTGCGGTGCCACTTGTCCGAGTATGCCTTCACGAAATTGTAGGTTGGGGTGCCGGGTGAGTCAGTGACGTCTCCGGGATTAATGAACACGGCAATCATCACCGGGATCTTTTTTTGAGCAATCAGATTATCGAGGACATTGAGAGCTGGATTGTTGCCGTCCCGGTGGATGTATCCGCCGCCGTCCTGAAAAACCATCAGCGCCGCCGGGGTCTTCGGATCATATTGTGCGGGCACGTAAATCCAATATTCACTCTTCATGCCGTCATATATCTTGCTGGTGTGTTCGATCTTTTCGGACAGCGTGCCCGGTGGAACCCCGGGCTGCGGATAGGAAAGAGGACCGAACGCCGGCAAATCCAGTTTCCCTCCAAACGCCGTCCCGTCGATCATGTAGTGGAACGAGTGCAACCTGCCCACAGGCTCGATTTGCGCCGCGGCATACCAAATATCCGAGCCGGCAAGATGCTGCATTTGGGGCCCGGGAAAATCGTCAATGACGAGGGACGGCTGTGAGGGCGCCTGCGTGGCAAAGAAGAAGTCCGGGCCATGGCCAGCCCAGGCGGTCCCTTCCTTCAGGTCTTTGGCATCGAAGCTGGCTGTGATCGTGTCTCGCAGGCTCGCATTGTGGGACTTCGCCAGATCGATCAGTTGAGGCGCGGTCATCTTTTCCGCCGCGATAGCGGGAGCAATAAAGCAAAGCAATAGCAGAGCACGTTTCCACATGGCGCAAATACTATACCGTGCGGGGCGCTTCGCCGGTGTGGGTCGAACACTCCTGTCCGACGCTTTTGACTTGGATTTGCTCAGTTGGGATCCGACACCGAAAAGCAAAGTCAAACGGGGTCGGACAGGAGTGTCCGACCCACACTGGGTGCTCTCGGGCAATTCCGGGACAGCTCGGAAGGTGAATCTGATTGTGCAATCGACAACCAGTACCGCGATGGCTAAATTACAAGCATTGGATGGTTCACCCATGCCTCCACTTCGATGACCGACCTTAACGTAGTTGTTGCGCTCATCACGAGTGACAATGATTACCAGGCCGAGCAAGCGGCCTCGGCTACGCAGACTGCTGCCCGGCTCGGCGCAAAAATCCAGATTGTTTACGCCGACAATGACGCCGTCAACCAAACCCAGCTGTTGGTCAAGATTATCCAGAACACGGCACAGCGTCCTGATGCGATCATCGTGGAGCCGGTCGGCACCGAAATGATCCAGGTGGCAAAAGCGGCCGTCGCGGCTGGCATAGGCTGGGGGATTCTGAATCGTCAACCTGAATATATTTCCGAGCTGCGCCGGGCTCGACACGCTCCAGTCTTCTGCGTCGCCGCCGATCAGGTGGAAGTGGGCAGAATTCAGGCCAGACAGTTTGCAGCCCTGGTAAAGCAGGGCAACATCTTGTATATCGAAGGGCCTTCCAGCGGCGGTGGTGCTGCCGCGCTCCGCACCAAAGGCATGCTTTCCACCAAACCCGCCGGCCTGGAAATAAAGGTGCTCAAAGGGGACTGGACGGAGCGCAGCGGACATCATGCCATCAAGTCCTGGCTGTCGCTGAGTACATCCCGGAAGCTGGATATTCGCCTGGTCGGGTGCCAGAACGATGCCATGGCCATGGGCGCAAGGAAGGCCTTTGAGGAAGTACCAGGCGCCCGGGAACGCGAGCAGTGGCTGAAGGTACCGTTCACCGGTTGCGACGGTGTAGCCAAGACGGGACAGGAGTGGGTCCGACGGGGCCTGCTGACTGCGACTGTGGTTTCGCCACCGACAGCGGGCGTAGCTCTCGAAATATTGCTGAAGGCGATCCAGACCGGTCTGGACCCGCCGGAGTGCACGCCCATCGCCGCCTGGTCCTTTCCCAAGATTGAAGAGCTGGGGCGAAGCCATTTTTCCGCTGGCTAGGCCATTCACTGCCTGCTCTCCGGTTTCCGCCACCCAGCGTTTACCGACGCAGAATGCTATCCTAATCAGTATTCATAGCGAGTCCGTGATCTCTCATGTCGAATCCAAACCCTTCAGAGTCCAATCCCGTCGCCGAATCCAGAGAGTCTTTCGAAGACATCCTCTCCCAGTACGAGAAGAGCCATTCCCGCAAGAAGGAAGACGGCGGCAAGCAGCTGGAAGCCACGGTGATTGCCGTTTCCAGCGAATCCGTCTTCTTTGATATTGGTTTCAAGACTGAAGGCATCATGCCGCTGGCGGTGTTCCAAAGCGCGGGCGAGAGCGTCAAACCTGGCGATAAGCTGCCAGTGTCGGTGAAGGGTCGCGACCCGGAAGGATACTACGAACTCTCCCGCCAGAAGATTGCGCAGCCCACGGACTGGTCGTCGCTGGAACAGGCCTTCGCCGACAAGGCGACGATTGTGGGCACGGTCACAGCCGTCATCAAGGGCGGCTTCAGCGTGGATGTAGGGGTGCGGGCTTTCATGCCGGCGTCACGTAGCGGAGTCCGCGACGCTGCCGAAATGGAGAAGCTGGTTGGCCAGGAGATTCGCTGCCGCATTATCAAGCTCGATGCGACCGAGGAAGATGTGGTGGTTGACCGGCGCGCCCTCGCCGAAGAAGAAGAGCGCATTGGGAAGGAGCGTCGCTACTCCGAGATCCGTGAAGGAGAAACCGTACGCGGCACAGTCCGCAGCCTCACCGACTACGGCGCTTTCATCGATCTGGGCGGCGTGGACGGCTTGCTGCACGTTGGCGAGATTGCCTGGAGCCGCATCAACAAACCCGCAGACGTGCTCTCGCTGGGCCAGCAGATCGAAGCCCGGGTGCTCAAAGTCGATCCCGAAAAGCGGCGCATTTCACTGGGCATGAAACAGCTTCAGCGCGACCCCTGGGACTCGGTCGCGCAAAAGTACAAACTCGGCGAGCGCGTGCGGGGCACGGTTACGCGCGTGCTCGAGTTCGGGGCCTTCGTAGAACTGGAGCCCGGAATTGAAGGCTTGATTCACGTTTCGGAAATGTCGTGGGCCAAGAAGGTCCGAATTGCCAGCGACGTGGTAAAACCGGGCGAGACTGTCGAAGTCGTGGTTCTCGGAGTAAACCAGGCGGAACACCGCATTTCTCTCGGCCTCAAGCAGGCCCTGGGAGATCCATGGGCGAACGTGGCGCAGAGTTTTGCCGTGGGCACCGTGATTGAAGGCCCGGTCACCAGCCTCACCAAGTTCGGCGCATTCGTGCAGCTTGCCGAAGGCATCGAAGGCATGATTCATGTCAGCGATATCAGCGCCGAAAAGCGTATCGAATATCCCCAGGACGTGCTGAAGGTTGGGCAACTGGCAAAGGCACAGGTGCTCACCGTGGACACGGCAAAGCGGCTGCTCAGGCTGGGCATGAAGCAACTCGTCCCCACCGGCTTGGATGAATACATTGCGGAACACAAAGAAGGCGATGTGGTCACCGGACGCATGGGCGAAGTATCGGACGGGCAGGCCCGGGTTGAACTGGGCGACGGCATCAACGCGATCTGCAGAATGGGCGCCGGCAGTCCGGCGAAGGAAGTGGTTGAGACGGCGGTTTTGGCGGCGAAGCCAGACTTGTCAGCGCTGAGTTCGAAGCTCAAGGCACACTGGAAGGGTGGCGTCGCAGTCAGCGAGTCCAAGCCCGAGGCCGTCCGCGCGGGACAGATTCGCAAGTTTCGGATTACCAAGCTGGACCCGGCTGCCAAGAAAATTGAACTGGAGCTTTCATAACCCGGTGAAGTGGATCGCGCCACTCGCCGCAGCTCTTGTCGCTTGCCTCCCGACCCTTGCGGCTGCGCAGTCAGCCCCGCCCGTCAAACCTGAGTGGTGCCGCGCCCTCCCCCGTCCCGAATATAAGACTCTGGAACGCGTCCCAGTCAGTGACCCATGGTTCGAAGTGTACCAAGTGGTCCCGCGCGTCTTTGCTGTCTACGAACCGCATCAGGCGGAAGAAACCATCTCCTACCTGATCGTTGGCCAAAAACAAGCTCTGCTTTTCGACACCGGCATGGGTATCAGCGACATCCGCAAAGTCACCGCCCGGCTCACTCACCTGCCTATCATCGTCCTCAATTCGCACACTCACAACGACCACGTCGGTGACAACTGGCAGTTCGAAACTGTCTATGGAATGGATACCGATTTCACTCGAGCCAACGCAAAGGGCTCGCGCCAGGACGCTCAGGACGAGCTTGGCCCGGGAATGATCTGCGGCGACTTACCGAAGGGCTTTGACTCCAGGTCCTACACGACGCGACCCTGGAAAATCTCCCGCTTTCTTCACGACCATGACCGAATCGATCTCGGCGGCCGCACTCTGGAAGTTCTCTCCACCCCGGGTCACACTCCGGATGCCATCTGTCTGCTCGACCGCGCCCACGGGCTGCTCTTCACCGGCGACACCTACTATCCCGTACCAATCTGGCTTTATCGTCCGGAGACCAATCTCGATGATTACGTCGCTTCCGTAAAGCGCCTCGCCGCTCTGGCTCCGCAACTTAAGCTCGTCCTGGGCGAACACAACGTGCCCTTCGCGCAGGCATCGGTGTTGCCGCGACTGGTTACCGCGATTGAAACCGTTCGCGCCGGCAAAGTAGTCCCCGAACCGCAGGAAGCCGGCAAGGCCATCTATCGCTCTGATGGCATCTCATTTCTTCTCCGGGCGCATGCGCTGGAAGGAAAGTGACCTTACTTTGCGTCCTTTGCGCCCTTTGCGGTTGAGATTTTTGGACGATTAGGCGAGGTCAAACCCCTTACCGCAAAGTTCGCAAAGAAAAGCCGCAAAGGACGCCAAGAGGCTGAATCAGGACAGCACTAGCGAGCCGCAACGGCATCCGTATCCGAGCCGCCCGTAAGCTTCGGCGTGAGGCATTTGGTGGGATCAACGATCAGCCACGCCGCCGCTCCCAGCAGACACAACGTCGCCGCCACCAGAAAGGACGCAGTCCAGCCAAAGCGCGCGGCGATCGCGGGCGTGAGCGAAGCTGTGACTGCACCGCCAATCTGCGCCCCCATGTTCATGAAACCAGAAACCGAGCCGGACGACTTGCCGGCAATGTCGGCAGTTACAGACCAGAACGAGCTCTGCGATAAATACAACGCTCCCGCTCCGCCCGCCAGCACCACGCTCGCCAAGCGAGCGCTGTCAACCTGGGAGCCGAAGGCGATGAATATTCCAGCCACGGCAAGACCGAATACCGCCAGGCCGCACCGTCCCAAACGGAGGCTATGCCACCTGGTGAGCCGGTCGTTGATGCCGCCGCCCAGCAGACTGCAGACCGACATTGCTATCGGCGGAAGCATGGCGTAGAACGCGCTGGCTTTCAGATTCAGTCCGCGCACCTGGGCCAGGTAGATGAAGAACCAGCTGAAGAAAATCCAGGCCACATATCCGAAGCAAAAATAACTGATTGTGACCGCCCACACCTCCCTGCTGCGCAAAACCGTTCCCCAGGGGACGAGTCCGCTGCCCTTCGACTCAGTCTTCGCCGGCAGCCCCGCTCGAATAGTCGCCAGCTCAGAGGCGGACACGCGAGGATGCTCCGCGGGTTCGTCGCGAGCGGTGAGATACCAGACCGCACCCGCGACCAAGCCAATGATGGCGCAAGCCCAAAATGACGATCGCCAGCCGTAGCGCAGCATGAAGAACGTAATCAACGGCGGTGAAAGGCCCGCACCCGCGCCGACGCCGGCGAAAATCCAGCCGTTGGCGATGCCGCGCTCGGGCGCGGGAATCCATCGCGCCACAAACTGGTTCGATGCGGGATAGACCACCGCCTCGCCGGCGCCCAGCAGAAAGCGGATGGCGATGAACAGAAACAGCGCCCCGCGGATGCTCGAAGGCACCAGAGCCGTCAGCCCAGTGAAGATTCCCCACCACACAACTCCCGCGGTCAGCACGCGGCGAGCCCCGAAGCGGTCGGCGAGTCTTCCTCCGACGGTCTGGAAGAGTGCATAGCCGATCAGCATCGCGCTGAACACGTAACCTAACTGTACGTTGCTCAGCCGGTATTCCTCGGCGATGGAGTGTCCGGCAACCGAGATGTTCACCCGGTCGAGGTAAGACACCGCACTCAGGATGAACATCCAGCCCACCAGGAACCAGCGCACGTAGCTTGTCCGGGCGCCGTTCACCGCCGTACCTCAGGGTTGGAAATGTTGTTGCGGCGAGGGCGTTGTGATATTTTCCCCAACGGTTCGAACTCTGATCTCGACGCGGGTGACCCTTGCGCACAAGTATTCTTCGCTCGATCTGCTTCACGGCAGCCACGGTATTCACGTTCCTTACAGTTTCCGGACACGGACAGCTCGGCCTGTTTTCCCCCGAACAACGGATTGCGTTCACTCCAGACTGGCACGGCGACCGCTTTCCTGATGGCCGGCCTCAGGTGCCCGACGCGGTGTTGCAGCGCCTGCACAGCGTCACTGCCGACGAAGCCTGGGACGTGCTGCAGGAGGCGGGCTTTCACAACCAGTTCGAGGGAGGATGGAAGGTCCTCAATCCCGGAGAGCGCCTGGTCGGCCGCGTCGTTACGGCCGTGTTCATGCCGCGCCGCCCGGATATTGACTCCGTGATCAGCGCCAACGGAAAGAAGGAACACCGCATCGGAGAGGAAAACTCCTGGGTCATCGACATCCTTCAAGCCGGAGATGTTCTCGTAGTCGATCTCTTCGGCAAAGTCAGGTACGGCACATTTGCCGGCGACAATCTCTCTACCGCCATCTTCACCAGGAGTCACAACGGCCTGATCGTCAATGGCGCCGTGCGTGACGTCACTGGAATTCAGCAGATTCCGGGCTTCCAGGTTTATGTCCGCGGCGTCGATCCCTCCGCGCTGGAGAATGTCATGCTGACCGGAATCAACGTTCCCATCCGCATCGGCGACACTACCATCATGCCGGGAGACATCGCACTCGGCGACCCGGAGGGCATCACCTTTATTCCGCCCCAGTTGGCGCAGAAGGTGGCAGACGACACGGAAATGGACCGCCTGGTGGACGAATGGGGTCACATGATGTTGCGCCAGGGCAAATACACGCCGGGACAAATTGACGCGAAATGGACCCGGGAAATGGTCGAGCAGTTCAATCAGTGGCTGGCCAAAAAAGGATCGACCAGGCGCATGCCGGAGAACTGATACCGCCACCCTCAGCGTTACCTGGCCGGAAAAGCGCCCCATGCGCGTTCCAGAACGTTCATCGCTCACGCGGAATGCTCGCGGAAGATCCGGACCAGTTGAGCAGCGACAATCCTGTCTTCCCCGGGTTGCAGCATGAATGAGTTCATGGCCATGCCCGGTTTCCCTTCCCCTCCTCCCATTACGATGGCCGGCTTGGACTCTCTCAACATTTGGGAGACCTGCTTCGGAGTCAGGGAGATTTTCGCTTCGTCCCAGGTAATCTGCATGTGAGGCACATGATTCGCGATGTCGGGAACGAAGAACGACGTGCTGACGCCCGGCACCCGAGTGATCTGTCGGGAGATTAAATCCAACCGGCCCTGCCATTCATTGTTCAGGGCCTCATGGTCTTCCTTGAGATAGAGATCGAGTGCCTTCACCATCCCGATAACTTCTTCTTTGCCCACCTTCGAACTGCGGCCCAGGGTGTCTTCATGCGGGCTGTTGTTAAGCAGCGCGTAAGCCACCAGATCTTTGCGGCCGATCAGCAATCCAGCGCACTGCGGCCCGCGCATGGCTTTGCCGCCGCTGAAGGTGATGAGGTCGTAACCCATGTTGGCGTAGTCCCAAAGATGGGAGACCGGCGGCGTGTCGGCTGCCGCATCGTTCATGCAGGGAATCTGGTATTCCTTCGCCAGCTTCACCCACTCATCCACTTTGATCTGCCCGGAGGCGTTGGCAAAGTTGGAGAAGTGCATCATGGCGGTGCGTGGACTGATCGCCTGGCGCAACTCGTCGCGGGTTTCGATCTCGATCAGCTTTATGCCCGTGGTCCGGAGCTGGTGGTCAAACGGATTGCGATGCGACTTCTGGATAATGACTTCGGACTTCAGTCCGGTGAGGTCCGGCAGCTGCTTGATGAATGTTTCATTGTCGCCGGTGAGGATTCCGGCGAGTCCGGACTGGATCGCCGCCGCCGCTCCCGCGGTCACCAGCGCAGTGTACCCCTCCGGCAGTTTGAGCATCTCCCTGATGCGCTTGCCCGCTGCCACTTCCAGTTCAGGAATGCTGACAAAGTGGCGTCCCGCCTGGGCCATCACCGCTTCCAGTTCCGGACGGAGGATGGAGCCGCCCAGCATGGTCATTGTGCCTTCACAATTGATGACAGTGGTGACTCCCAGCTCTTCGTAAGGATTTCCCGATTGGCCGAAGCCGCTGACTTTGGCGCCAGCTTTCGCTGCAAACAGTTTCGCCGGCGCCATCATCGAACCGGCAATCATTCCCAATGTTCCCAGAAAGCTCCGGCGGTTCCATTCCGTGCCCAGTCGCATGATTTGCTCCTTTTACGTGTGTTGTCCCCGGCGCCGATCTCCGGCTCTACTTCCGAACGATGGCGGCGATGCAGTTGATCTCCAGCATGGAGTTGCCCGGGAGTGCGGCCACGGCCACCGTGGTTCGCGCCGGTCCGCCATTGGGGAAATAGGTCTTGAATATCTTGTTCATGGGCTCGTAGTAGTCCAGGTTCGCCAGATAAACCGTGAGCTGCAGCACACTGTCCATGGTGCCACCGCCGGTCTCGACCAGCTCTTTCACGTTCTCCATCACTTTGGTGGTGTGGCTGTCGATGTCATCTTTGCCCACGGGCCCATTCGAGTTGGCGCCCTGGCCGGCGATGTAGAGCAGGCCGTTATGCGTAATCAGAGCGGTGATCATCTGCTTTCCGTCAGCGGGCTTGCCATCACGGTTGAGCTTGCGCACGCCGCCATCCTTGTTCTTGGCCTGGGCACTTGTTGACATCAATGTTCCGGCACCGACCGCGGACATTACCGCTGCGAGTGAAGTCATCAGCTTTCTACGATTGAAGAACGTCGAGGTCATGATCAGTCTCCTTGAAGTTTGATTAGTTCTTTAAAAAGCAACAGTTTCACGGCAATGCAAAACTGAAAATATCACTTCCCGCGGCGATGGCCACGTACTGCTTGTCCAGGACCGCATAGCTCATGGGTGACGCGCCGAAGTCCTGGCCGGTATTGAAGTGCCAGAAGGGCTTTCCCGTGCGGGCATCCACGGCCTCGAAGGATTGCGCGTCATCGCCGAAGAAAAGCAGGCCAGTGGCAGTCGTCATCGTCCCGCCCGCAGAGTGCGCGTGGCCAACCTGAGGATAGCGCCACGCTAATGCCTGCTTGTCCAGATCGTAGGCCAGAAGAATCTTCTGCGACATTTCCCCGGGAATCCGCTTCGTACCCGTGGAATAGAAAGTCTTCCCTTCCTCGAATTTTTGCGGCTTGGAAAAGAATATTTCGCAGTTTTCCAGCGCCATGAAGTAAACAAAATGGGTTGACTCGTTATAAGACGGCGCATGCCAGTTGGTGGCGCCGTTGAAGCCCGGACATATCCGCGTCCCCTCGGGCGTGGGCTTGAGGCCGGACAGAATGGGACGGCCTTGCGCATCAATACCCTTCGCCCAGGTCAGGTTCTTCACGAAGGGTGTGGCAGAAAGAAATCTTCCGTTAGTCCGATCGAGCACATAGATGAAGCCATTCCGATTGGCCTGCACCAGCAGCTTTCGCGGTTCGCCCCGGTAAGCCGTATCAATCAGAATCGGGGTCTCCGTGGCATCGAAATCAAAAAGGTCATGCGGCGTGAATTGGAAGTACCACTTCAATTTCCCGGTATCGGCATCGAGCGCCAGCACGCAACTGGTGTACAGATCATCGCCCGGGCGCACGCTGCCATCAAAGTCAGGGCTTGGGTTGCTGGTCGTCCAGAACAGCGTGCTGGTTTCGGAATCATAGGTGCCGGGCATCCAGGCAGTGCCGCCGCCGTGCAGGTACATATCTCCGGGCCAGCTCTCGGAGCCGAATTCTCCGGGCCCGGGAAGAGTCCAGAATCGCCATGCCAGTTTTCCCGTGGTCGCATCAAACGCCGCCACAAAACCGCGCACCCCATCGTCTCCGCCGGACGTGCCCACAATCACTTTGTCTTTCACCACCAGGGGCGCGCCCGTCGCGCCGTAATTTCGGTTCCAGTCCGCGTAGGCTACATCCCACAGCAAGTTTCCCGAACGCGCATCCAGACAAAGTAAATGCGCGTTGTCCGTCTGGCGATACACCCGCGAATGCCACACCGCAACGCCGCGGCTGAGGTGTCCCGACGCATCGTCGATCAATCCCTCCGAAATCGGCCACACGTGGTGCCAGATGACCCGCCCGGTGCGCGCGTCCAGGGCATAGGTATCATTCGCCGAAGTCACGAACATAACGCCGCTCACGACCACCGGCGTCACCTCCAGCCGGTTGGAATTGCTGGAATGGAAAACCCATTGCGCCCGCAACTGTCCGACATTGGTCGGCTTGATTTCGGATAGGCTACTGAAGCGGCGCCCCGTAAAATCCCCGTTATAGGAGAGCCAGTTTGCCCCCGGGGGCTGGGCTATCAGTTGGGCAGGAAGCACATCGATTACCGCCGCGGTCGATTCCTTGGACACATCGTCCGCCGCCGCTATCATCAGACAGCCCAGAAACGCAGCGAGCACCAGGGTCACTCTTGCGAGCAGTCGCGTTCTCTCTGCCATCCGAATCAGGCCGCCTTGAAAAAGGGATTCACAGTTCACGGGTTGACGCCGACATGCTACAGGGTCAGCTGGGCCATTGAATCGATTTAATGGAACCGGGCATTATCCAACGAATATAGGGGGAATGCAATCACGAACGTCCGGATTCCAGTCGATCCGGCTTTTCTTTGCGTCCTTTGCGGCCTTTCTTTGCGCCCTTCGCGGTAAAGGGGTTGACCTTGCCCCCAGCACGCGAAAACCTCGAACCGCAAAGAACGCAAAGGTCGCAAAGGACGCCAAGCATGATGAATCAAAACACTCACCCATCACAGCCGCCCAAACCGTTTGACCGCCTCCTGGATGGACTTGTATTTCTCGATAATCGAGTACATGGAGTGCTCTTTGAAGTCCATGTCCTGGGCGAGGGCCAGAACTTTTTCCGCATTCGCCCGCGGTACGATCACCACACCGTCGCCGTCAGCGGCGACAATGTCACCGGCCCGCACCTCCACTCCATCACAAGCCACCGGGATATTCGCCCCCGCGAAGCGGTAATGACTCACCGAGGTTGACGGAACGATGCCGGTGGCGTAAACCGGGAAACCAATTTTGCGCAGCTGGCCCACGTCGCGCACCCCGCCATCGATGACCGCGCCGGCATACCCGCGCGCAAACATCGCCGTACCCATCAGGCCACCCATGCCGGCGATATCAGCCCCGTCTTCGACCACCATGACCCACACCGAACTCTGCGATCCCTGATCGATAGCCGCCAGCATGCCACTCAGGGCTCCAGGGTCCTTGTTGCCTTCGTCCTTGCTCAACTTCACGGTCAGCGCAAACCCGGCAAACTTGGTGGGAAAAATGGGCTTCATTTTATGGGACAAATACATCTTCCGGCCGGTAAGTTGCTCCAGCGCGTCCGAAACCGACGCCACTTCCACATGACGGTAGCTCTCGAGCAATGCCTCGTTTTCATTGGCCTGAGGCACGGCGGCGGATTGGGCCAGAAGGCTCGAACTCCGTTGCCAAATTGCGCAAATGAACACAATTCCCACAACCGCAAATAGACTTCTCCGCGAAAACATTCCAAATTGCAATTTGTTCATCTCCGCCTCCTGGTTGTATATATGAACGCGGACTCTAGCATTCCTGTCGAGTGATTGTGAAGGCCAATTCTCATGCTGTCAAAAAGGAGCTGCCCCAAAATGAACACGAAAAAATCGAGTTTGTCGCTGGCGCATATTGTGCTCGGACTCTTTGTCTTAGCCCTGCTTGTCTTCGCTCTGTTTAATCAAGCCGGAACCCTGACCGCCTTCGCCGAAGAGCGGCGTGCGATCAAGTTCCCGGGCACGGCAGGTCTTCCCTTCAGCGACGGAGTGATCGCCGGCAATACGCTCTACGTTGCGGGACAGGAAGGCATTGACGACCAGGGCAAGCTCACGCCTGGCGGAATCAGCGCTGAAACTCAGGCTGCTCTGGCCAACATCGAAAAGGTCGTCAAGGAGGCTGGCTTCGACCTGAAGGACATTGTTTCCGTGACCGTGTACCTGGCTGACATTCACGAGTTCCCTGACATGAACAAGGTTTACAAGACCGTCATGCCCGATCCCAAGCCCGCTCGCGCGACCGTGCAGGTAGCGGGGCTGGTCAACAACGCACGAGTCGAGATATCCGCCATCGCGGTAAAACGAAAATAGCCACATGGCCCGCAAACTCTTGCGATTCTCCATGTTGATGCTCCTGGCATACGCCGGACAGGTGTGCGCGCCGCCCCCGTTGCAGGCCCAGCAATCCGGCAAGGCTGCTGGCGGCGCGGTCGAGGGTAAACAGATCTTTATCACTACATGCGCGGCTTGCCACGGGCTCGACGGCGGGGGCGGCGAGCACGGCCCTGATATCTCTCACCGACGCGAAGTCCAGCGCCTGTCGGACAAGGCCCTTCTGCAAATCGTGCAGGGAGGAGTACCGGGAACCGGCATGCCCGCCTTCGGTTCGCTCGGCGCCGACCAGGTCAAGGCTGTGATTCGCTACCTGCGAAGCTTGCAGGGACAGGCCTCCGCGGCGGAAGTTTCCGGCGACCCCAGGCATGGACAGGCCATCTTCTTTGGCAAGGCTGGTTGTTCGCAGTGTCACATGGCTGGGGGAGAGGGCGGATTCATCGCCTCAGATCTCTCCAGCTATGCCCGTACGTCTTCGGCAGACGACATTCGCAATGCTATTACCGATCCCAACCGGAATCTCAATCCGCGAAAGCGGACTGTCGTTGTCACCACGGCGGATGGCCAAACCCTGACCGGCATCGCCCGGAACGAAGACAATTTTACTCTGCAACTTCAGACCACTGACGGCACACTCCATCTGCTTGCCAAGACAGAATTGCGGAGCATCGAATATCAACCGCGTTCCCTGATGCCAGACGATTACGCATCCCGGCTCAGCCGTCAGGAACTGGATGATCTCGTAAGCTATCTGGTCAGCATTGCACGGGGCAACGGCAAACCGCAGGCGGAGCCGGAATGAACCGTCAGCTTATATTGAGAATGCGATCATTCGTCAGCCGCCTGATGCTCAGTCACCGGCTCAAAGCGGCGGCTCTGGCCGGAATCGCAGTGCTGGCCGCGTCGCTGCCTGCCGCGGCGGCGGATGCATCCGCGCGCACCTTCAAGCTCACCGCCGAATCTCCCCGCTTCTGGAAACTGTTTGACCGCAAAGCGCACCTGACCCGCGTCGCCGGCAATTTCGGCTTCACCGAAGGCCCGATGTGGGACGAATCCGGTTTCCTCTATGTGAGCGATGAAGAGCAGAACAAGATCTATCGCGTCTTCCTCGACGGCCGTAAGGAGGAAGTGATCTCCCTCGGTGATCCCGACGGCAACACCTATGACCGGCAGCACCACCTGATCGATTGTGCCAGCGTTCTACGCGCCATCATCGCCGTCACTCCGGAGGGAAAATATACCGTTCTCGCGGACCGCTATGAAGGAAAGAAACTCAACAGCCCCAATGACGTTGTGATTGGCCCCGACGGCGCCATATACTTCACCGACCCCACGCTTGATCTGGTCAAGGGCGAGCACCAGGAAATACCTTTCCAGGGCGTCTATCGGCTCGATGACAAGGGCAGTGTCCGCCTCTTGACCAAAGACCTGACCCAGCCTAACGGCCTGGCCTTTTCACCCGAAGGAAAACATTTCTACGTGGATGACAGTGAACAGAGAAACATTCGCGTTTACGACGTCGCGCCCGATGGCTCGTTGAGCAACGGTCGAATCTTCGGCGAGGAACTCGGCGGACCGCACCAGGGCGTGCCCGATGGAATAAAAGTTGACCACGAAGGAAATCTGTTTGTAACCGGTCCAAAAGGCATTTGGGTTTGGGATGCGAAAGGCCATCGTCTGGGCACGATCGAGATGCCGGAGCAACCGGCCAACCTGACCTGGGGAGACAACGATTATCGGACGCTCTACATCACGGCGACGACTTCGGTGTATCGCCTGTGCACCAAAACCCGCGGCTTCGTGCCCTATCGCGTCCACCGATAAATTTCAGCAGGATACTTCTGGCGGAGGCACTACTATGCACAGGATCCGGGCGATCTGGAGATCGCTACTTGAAACACTGATCGTGGGAATCACGCTGGTTTCAGTGGCCGCGGTAGCGCAGAACATCCGTGTCGATTCCACACCCGGCCATGCCGCCAACTCGTTCGTTCCGACGACTGCGCTCGGGGCTGGTATTGACCGCATTTCCACAGCGGCCACCGACAAGCTCTTCACCGAACCGGTGATGAAGCAGGTGCTCTCCGCCGGATGGCAAACCGTCAGCTATCGCCAGAACACCGAACTGTTTGTTGAGGCCTGGCACTGGAATCCGCAGGGCACCTGGAGCGATCCCGCCGGGAAGGGCTACTTCACCGGCAGCGCAACCCCCGGAGAGCCCATCCACCATTCCTTCGGATACCTTCTGCCGCATCGCGGCTTCACTCGCAACGACGGCGTGGACAACGGCTACTCCCGCCTCACCGACGGCGATCTCACCACCTACTGGAAGAGCAATCCATATCTGACCAAAGCCTTCACCGGCGAGGATGATTCGGTTTACCCGCAGTGGGTGATCATGGATCTCGCCAATAATCACCAGATCAATGCAATTCGCATCGCGTGGGCGGCGCCTTATGCTCGCCGTTACGTGGTGCAGTACTGGACCGGCGAAGATCCGATTAAACAGGCGACCAAGGGCACCTGGGTCGCATTCCCTGGCGGTTCGATCACCAACGGCGCTGGAGGAACCGTGGTTCTCAAGCTTTCCGCCTCGCCTATGCCGGTGCATTTCATTCGCATCCTGATGACCGAGTCTTCCAACACTTGCGACACTCATGGCTCGGCCGACCGGCGCAACTGCCTGGGCTACGCCATTCGAGAACTTTACCTTGGCACCGTTTCCCCAGACGGAAAGTTTCACGACCTGGTTCGCCACACCCCCGACCCCGACCAGACCGCGACCTTGTGTTCTTCGGTCGATCCCTGGCACGAGCCTTCCGACGTCAGTGAGAAGCGCGATCAGGTGGGCCTTGATCTTTTCTACACCAGCGGCTACACCCGCGGACTTCCGGCGATGATTCCCATCGCCTTGCTCTATGGCACGCCCGAGGATTCTGTCGCCCAGATCGCTTATCTGAAAGCCCGAGGCTATCCAATTTCGTACATCGAAATGGGAGAAGAACCCGACGGCCAGTACATGCTGCCGGAGCAGTACGGAGCGCTTTATCTGCAATGGGCAACGGCGCTGCACCGCCTGGACCCAGCGCTAAAGCTCGGCGGTCCCATATTCCAGGGCGTGAATGAAGACATCCAGGTTTGGCCCGATGCCGAGGGCAAGACGTCATGGCTGGGGCGCTTCATCGATTATCTGAAGGCCCACGGCCGCCTGGGCGATCTCGCGTTTGCATCCTTCGAGCACTACCCGTTTGAACCCTGCAAGATTCAATGGAGCAGCCTGTACGACGAACCTGCGTTGATCGGCCACATCCTTCAGGTCTGGCGGGATGACGGCTTGCCGTCCGATGTCCCCATATTCATTTCAGAACTGAACGTTGCCTGGAACACGGGAGAATCCTTCGTTGATATCTTCGGCGGGCTTTGGCTGGCGGACTATGTGGGCTCGTTCCTGTCCGCGGGCGGCGACGGCCTCTACTACTTCCATTACCTGCCGGTTGGCCTCTATCACGGCTGCAACGGCTCGCTGGGAACGTTCGCCCTGTTCACCGTGGATTCGAACTTTCAGATCCAGCAGCCTACATCACAGTTTTTCGCCAGCCAGTTGATCAATCTGGAGTGGGTGCAGCCAGGCACGGGTGAGCAACGGATATTCCCCGCCGCCAGCGACATCTCCGATCCCGCCGGGAACGTTCTGGTGACGGCCTATCCCCTGCTCCGTCCCGATGGCCAGTGGTCGGTGATGCTGGTCAACAAGGACCAGGAGAATCCGCATTCCATTCGCATCAAATTCCACGACGACAAAGCGGATGCCGATAGCTTCTTTACCGGTCCGGTCAGCCTGATCAGCTTCGGCAGCGAGCAGTATCAGTGGCATCCGGATGACAGGGCCGGCAAGGCTGATCCCGATGGTCCCGCCGCGCGATCCACGGTTACGGCTGCGGTGGACACCGAATTCACGCTGCCCAGGGCCTCAGTGACGGTCATACGCGGGAAGATCGTAGCGAAGCGGGCCAAGTAGATCCCGACCCGCCACCCGCCATGAACGATGTAAGGGCACCAGATGTCCTCAGCTGCCCGGCGGAGCGCAGCTCCGCTATTTGGTTGAGGGCCAACCCAGGCGGTAACCTGTCGAGCTTCGCTCGACTGGACAGATGAGGACATCTGTCCCGACATGGTCGTACGGCTACTCTCTCACTCCCGGCACCTTGCCACGCAAGACAGTGATCGAAGCTTTGGGAAGAGTAAAGGTGGTTGCGGAACTGGCCGCCACATTAGCGGCCGCCGGCGGATTGTCCGGATCGGCGTGGCTGTTCAGTCCGTCGTTAATCCAAACGTACTGCTCGCTACCAAAGGTCACGAACGTGACCGGCCCTGAGAACGCGCTCTTGTTTTTGGAATCGTCAAACGCCACGCGCACGCTATGCGCATTGTTCTCGTCCCGATTCACCAACATCAACGACCAGTTCCCGTCCGGGCGATGAACCGCGTAGCTCGTAACCAGCGCATTGCCTTCGCTGTCCTTGATGTCGGCCGACGACGTGTACATGGTATGCACGCCGGAGCGATGCTGCACCCATTCCAGGTTGATCATGTGGGCGGCGAAATAGGGCGAGGTATAGCCTTTGATGTCGTAGTGTTCGTTGGAGACAAAGTTCGACCACGACGCCCATCCCAGACAACTGTTCTGAAGACCCTGGGGCTGAATGGGCGAGTGATAGAACGCGGCGCCACCGCCCTCGAAAAAAGATCCGACGTTGTCGGCCAGCCACAGCGCGGAAAAGATCGTGGTCATGGGCCCGGTGAGCGAGGCCGCAAGATGATTTTCAGTCACCATCAGCGGAACGTCTTTGGGGACGCCGTCTTCCCTCCAAACCTGCAGGATGTGTTTCATCAGTTGCGGTTCGGTATACAGGGTTTTCCACGTAATGGTGCAGGGCTCGAACGGATAGTGCTCGAAGGACACAAAAGAGAGGTCAGCCAGGCGGCCGTGCGCCTTGAGATAGGCCACAAACCGGCCCATCCATGACGTCCGGCCCTGCGCGTCCGGCCACACCGTTATATCTTCGTTCACACCTTCGAAAATCGGTCCACCCAGCTTGAGCTTGGGATCAACCTTGTGAATCGCCGTTGCCCATTGCAGATAAAGCGCCGCGTAGTCTTCCGGCATGGCATGCTTGCCATCCGGCTCCTCGCCCATTTCTATGTATCCGACGCGATAGCCGCGCTTCTCAATGTAGGCGATCTGGGCCGCGGCATCGTCGGGAGTTCCATACAGCATGGTGACCGGAATCATCGCCGGCAGATTGTTGGTTAGTCCGCTGGTAAAGAAAAGATCGAAGCCGCTGTGCTGGTAACCCCCGCCCTCGTACACGTCCTCGTCAGAGTGCCAGGGATCGATAGACGAAACACAGAATGTGGTTCGCTTCTCGCTGGGATCTTTCGGCGCCTCCGAGAAAGCGCCCCTGCTGTCAACCGTGCCGGCCGCGATTTGCTGAATGGCATATCCAACACAGTTGCGGTCGTCGCCCGATCCATGCTCGTCGCAAGTGTTCGAAGATTCCGTCATCAGAACGCGCACAAACCGGGTGGACACGGGCGTATCGGAAAGCTTCAGCGTGCTCGTGCCACCCTGGGCGTTGTTCGCCACTCCAGACGCAAAAGCTTTCCACTGACCTTTGGGGCCTACGTCGAAGTCGAGTGCGTCTCCTGCCCCCGCCCAATACTCCACCTGATATTTCGTCGCGTACGGACTCGCCCAGCCGATACGCACGGCGTTCACTGGTTTATCCGCTTTCAAGTCCACAATCACCCACTGCGGATGAAGGGCATCGCTCTCGCCGGTAAACTTGCTGGTTAGGTAGGGATTGCTTTTCCAGTAGGAAAGATTCGGCCCCTGCACTGGCCGGTCGCCACTGGTCGCGAATCCACGGTGAGGCAGCGCATAGGCCAGGATGTATCGAATGGGTTCCTTCAACTCGGTGCTGCCGGTAAAATATCCACTGCGATGCGCAGCGTCGCTCCAGGTTCCATTCTCGGTCCAGTGCCACGCCGCCATGCGCAGCTCGGTGTTGTTGCGATAGGTAATGGGGCCCCATCCGGCGGAGAGCGCTTCCTGGATGATATGTGGCGAGTAAACCATGTCGATGTCGCGGCGCGACAGCACATCGATCGAACTGCCCAAAGCGCTGTCGGGATCAAACCAATTGATGGCGTAACTCGTGTCAACCCGCACCGTCCCAATCTGCGATCCCACAGCGTCCGCCGCGGACTGGCCGGAGGAGCGAGGCGCCTGCGCGACCAAACAAATGACCATGATCGCGCTCACCATCCCACTCCCAAGCCATCGAAACCCGCGCCGCCTGCCACCGCCTCGGCTCATGCCCAACCATGTCGTTGCCATCAAACCCCTCCCGAGGTTCGACCGAACCCCTCTGAATTTTTCAGAAATCCTTTGCGTCCTTTGCGGTAAAGCTTCTGCCGCCCATCACAAGGCGCAAATTCTAGCATCGACGCGCATCCCAACATCGAAGAATGGACACCTTTCATGTTCTAATAACGTTTGGCGAATCCAGGCCCGACTGGAGGACGCTTTATGAAATTGGCCCCTATCCTTGTAGCAGTCGCTTTAGCGCTTTGCGTTGTCACAGCCACTCCAAACGCCCCGGACCAGCCCACGCGCGAGGTCGCCATCACCATTGATGACTTGCCTGCAGGTTCTTCCAGCTCGATGTCCGCCGCGACCCTCACTGAAATGACCACGAAGTTACTGGCCACGCTCCGCGATCAGAAGATACCGGTGGTCGGATTCGTCAACGAGAGGAAGCTCTATAAATTCGGCGAGGTTGACGAACGGATTAAGACTCTCCGCATGTGGCTCGACTACGGCTTCGAACTCGGCAATCACACCTACAGCCACTCCTCGCTGAACCGGGTCGGGCTGCAGGCGTGGGAAGACGACATCGTGCAGGGCGAGAGCGTGACCAAGTTGCTGCTCGCCGAACACAACATGACGCTCCGATACTTCCGCCATCCCTACCTCGACACCGGTCGCGACCTTCAAACCCGCCGCCAGGCTGAAGCCTTCCTTGCGGCTCGCGGCTACAGCGTCGCTCCCGTCACGCTTGACGCCTGGGACTGGATGTACGCTGGCGTGTACGAAGATGCCAAGAAACGCGGAGACAACGCCCTGCAGGACGAGCTCATGAAGAGTTATCTCTCCTACAGCGACCAGGTCTTCGCCTATTTCGAACAGCTCTCGAAACAGACGATCGGCTACGAGCCGAAACAAATCCTCCTGCTGCACGCCAATCAACTCGAGGCCGACCACATCGGCGGACTACTCGACGTCTTGCGCAAACGCGGCTATCACTTTATTGCCCTGGGGGACGCTCTAGGCGATCAGGCCTACGGCCTGCCCGACACCTACGTAGGAGAAGGCACCAGCTGGATCGACCATTGGGCCGTCACTCAAGGCAAGCCCCCGCAGGGAGCACCGGTGTTTCCGCAATGGGTCATTGACCGCTCGAAGGTCCTGCACAAACCACAGCCCTAGCTGCCCCAGTGGAGACTGGCGAGTGGGCGGCGCGAAATGGCGCGGGAATCCCCGTTTCATGAAATGCTTAATCCGAACGCATCGAAGAGCACCCCCTCCGTCTGAATCAACCCCAGCAACAACGGACTCCATGTATGATGTGGAGTTCCGACAAGAGCTTCCTTATGGACGCCCTCCTCCTCCACCGCCTGCACTTCGCGTTCACCGTCATCTATCACTATCTATTCCCCCAGCTAACCATGGGGCTGGCTTTGCTGATCGTGGTACTCAAAACAGTTGCCCTAGTCCGTCACAACGAGCGCTACAACGAAGCCGCACGCTTTTGGGCAAAAATATTCGCCATCAATTTTCTGATCGGCGTGGTTACTGGAATTCCCATGGAATTCCAGTTCGGCACCAACTGGGCGCAGTTTTCCCGCTTCACGGGCGGCGTGATCGGACAACCCCTCGCCATGGAGGGTGTTTTCTCCTTCTTTCTGGAATCAGCCTTTCTCGGTCTCTTCCTGTTCGGCGAGAAGCGCCTCTCTCCGTGGGCGCATTGGGCGTCCGCCTTCCTCGTCTTCGTGGGCTCATGGATATCCGGCTTCTTTATCATTGTCACCAACGCCTGGATGCAGCATCCGGTCGCCTACAAAGTTCTTCCCAACGGATCCTTTGAGGTCACGAGTTTCTGGGGACTGCTGATGAACCCCTGGGCGCTGCTTCAGTATGCCCACAACATGTCGGGCGCCGTCATCACCGGCGCGTTCGTGATGTCTGCGGTGGGAGCGTTCTACATACTGGAGAAGCGATTCGACGAACACGCCAGGATTTTTGTCCGCGTCGGTGTGATCGCAGGAGTCATTTCCTGTGCGACCCAGATTTTCCCCACCGGGGATTTACATGGCCGCTATATGGCGAAACATCAGCCCGCAGCCGTGGCCGCCATGGAGGGCCTGTTCAGCTCACAGGCGGGAGCCCCGATTGTTCTGATGGGCCAACCGGACGAAACCACTCAGAGCATTGACAATCCCATCGCCGTCAACGACATGTTGAGCTTTTTGATTTACGGGACGACGCGAGCGGAAGTGAAAGGACTGGACCAGTTTCCTCGCGACCAGTGGCCATCGCCCCTCCCCCTGCTTTTCTACAGCTATCACATCATGGCCGGACTGGGAACCTACTTTGTCCTGCTCATGCTGGTGGCGGTTTTTCTTTTGTGGCGCGGTAAGCTGTTCGACACTCGCTGGGTTTTGTGGCCGCTGTTCTTGAGCTTTCCCCTGCCTTACATTGCCAATACGGCAGGCTGGATGACAGCTGAAATTGGCCGCCAGCCCTGGCTGGTGTATGGACTCATTCGCACCTCCGATGGATACTCCAAGAATGTATCGGCCGGCAACACACTGTTCACTTTGCTGGGCTTCATGGGAATGTACACCCTGCTCTCGATTCTGTTCATCCTTCTGGTGTATCGCACGGTAAGCGAAGGGCCGTCAGCCTCCGCCAAGCAACGATCGGCCTCTTGATACGAAGGCAGGGCGGCTGTCTTCACGCAGTTCATGAAAAGGGGAAGAAGATGGGATTTATCTGGTTCTGGATCGTCGCTGTCATGCTGGCCGCCTATGTGGTGCTCGACGGGTTCGACCTGGGCGTTGGCATCCTCCATCCCTTGCTCGCGCGCAGCGAATCCGACCGGCAGATCATGCTCAGAAGCATCGGCCCGGTCTGGGACGGCAACGAAGTCTGGCTGCTCGCCGGTGGCGGCACGCTTTACTTTGCCTTCCCTGCTCTCTACGCCGCCGCGTTCAGCGGGTTCTATCTGGCCTTGATGATTGTGCTGTGGTTGCTCATCATGCGCGGCGCCAGCGTTGAGCTGCGCATGCACATTGATGACCCCCTCTGGCGATCGTTCTTTGACGGACTGTTCTTTCTCTCCAGTTCGCTTCTGGCCGTGTTCTTCGGCGCCGCGCTGGCCAATGTGATTCGCGGCGTTCCACTCCGGGCCGACGGTTATTTCTTCCTTCCCCTGTGGACCAACTGGCGGGTTGGCCCGCAACCCGGCATTCTCGATTGGTACACTGTCATCGGCGGCGTGGTCGCCCTGGTGGCGCTGGCCATTCATGGAGGGCTTTACCTGGCAGTGAAAACCGAAGGCGATTTGCAGGATCGCGCCCGGACTTTCGTCCGCCGGTCCTGGGCTGTGCTATTCGCCATCACCATCGTCAGCCTGGTTGCGACCATCGCGGTTCGCTCCGACGCACTGGCCAACTATTCCGCCTTTCCGCTGGCCTATGCCATTCCGATTGTGGTGATTGGTTCGTTGGGCGGGATGCTTTATTTCTGTCGCGGAAAAACCGATCGCAGGGCCTTCGCCTCATCGTGCATCTATCTTTCCACCATGCTGGTAGGTGCGGCAATTTCCCTGTACCCGCGCCTCTTGCCCTCCAGCAGCGATGCTAGCCTTGATATCACCGTGCAAAACGCCCTCTCCGGACCCTATGCTATGCGAGTCGGACTTATTTGGTGGGCATTTGGCATGATATTGGCACTCGTCTACTTCGTCGTCATCTATCGCATGTTCCGGGGCAAAGTAACCCTCGAAGGAGACGGCTACGGACATTAGTTCGTGCTCCTTTCCGTGAAAACTAGATGAGTATTCTGGAATTCACTGTCCTGGTCTTCCTCGGCTCCATGATTGCCGGCCTGCTCGGAGCGTTGACCGGTCTCGGTGGCGGCGTTGTTCTGGTTCCCCTGCTGACCCTGTTTTTCAAGGTGGACATCCGTTACGCGATTGGCGCGTCCCTGGTCTCAGTGATTGCAACTTCTTCGGGCGCAGCCGCCGCCTACGTAAAAGAGGGATTATCCAACATCAGGATCGGCATGTTCCTGGAAATTGCGACCACCCTGGGCGCCTTGCTGGGTGCGTTTCTGGCGGTATGGGTCTCAACCAGTGTGATTGCCACCGTTTTTGGGGTGGTGCTCGTTATTTCTGCATATCTTTCCCGGAAACCTCGTTCCCAGGCCGAACGCGAGCTTCCGCCTGATCCGCTGGCCACGCGACTGCGCCTCAACGGCAGCTTTCCCGACCTGGAGGGTGTGCGGAGCTACAACGTCCAGCGCGTGCCCGCGGGCTTCAGCATCATGTTTGGGGCGGGCGCTTTGTCCGGACTCCTCGGCATCGGCTCCGGCGCGCTCAAGGTCCTCGCCATGGACCAGGCCATGAAGATTCCCTTCAAAGTTTCCACCACCACCAGCAACTTCATGATCGGCGTTACCGCCGCTGCCAGTGCCGGCGTTTATCTGCACCGTGGCTACATCGATCCTGGACTCTCCATGCCGGTCATGCTGGGTGTTCTGCTCGGCTCCCTGGTGGGAACACGCATTCTGGTGAAGGCAGAAACCAAATGGTTGCGCATCATATTCAGCGTGGTGATCGTGTTGCTTGGAATCGAAATGCTCTACAAGGGACTTACAGGGAACCTGTGAAATTGCCTGGCTGAATCGAACCCGGACCGAACAGAAACCTGACAAGAAAGTGACTGACACGAACATGCCTCACAAGACAATGACCGACCAGAGAATCGAGAATATTCTGGGGAATCTTCTGCGCGCCGGCGTGGGTGTTTCCGCAGGCATTGTTTTTTGCGGCGCCGTAATATATCTCGCGCGGCACGGCCGGTCACCAGCCGCTTACCGCGTGTTCCAGGGCGAGCCGTCGGACTTGCATAGTCTGCATGGTATCGTGCGTGACGCCATGCGATTGAATGGCCGCGGTATCATCCAGCTGGGCTTGCTGTTCCTGATCGCCACGCCAGTGGCTCGAGTAATATTTTCGATTTGGGGATTTGCCGCTGAACACGACCGCATGTACGTGGTCTTCACTGTGATCGTGCTGGCCATCCTTCTCTTCAGTCTGGTCGGATCACAAATGTAAGGGCTGCTCTTCTTCGCGACCTTTGCGAGTTCTTTTGCGTCCTTTGCGGTTAAGGAAGTTGACTTTGAGGGAGATCAAGCAAAACCTTGAACCGCAAAGGACGCAGGAAGAGCGGCAAAGGATGAAGAGAAAATCAAATACGCCGCACCAGCCCCGCATCAGTTGCCTTCGTATTCCGCACCAGCAGCAGAACCAGTATCATCCCGACGAACGGAACCAGGCCTGCTGCAATCACAATCGGATCGAACGAATGTGTAGTCGCAGCCTGGCGGGCATCAGAGAAATATCCGATAAGTTTGAAGGCGACGATGGTGCCGATCCCCGCCCCCGCGCCTCCCATCCCGCTGACTGACGCCACCGAGTCGCTGTGGTAAAGGTCCGAGGGCAACACGTTCGCCATGGTCGAGAAAGCCGCGTAGGCGAAGGTCGCTAACCCGAAAAGCAGCGACAGCAAGTAAAGGTTGGTGGTAAAGATTGTCGGGATGAGCAGGGTGACGCCGATCCCGCCAAAAATGACCAGCGCCTTTCTCGCCGCTCCCAGCGACCATCCACGCCGGATCAGGTAGCCGGATATTCCTCCGCCAAAGAAGTTCCCCAGATCGGCAGCGATAAACGGTACCCACACCGCGATCAGGCCGCTCCTGAGCTCGATTCCTTTTGCCACCAGATAAATCGGGAACCAGTCTGTGACGAAAAACCAGACCGGGTCGGTGAAGGTGCGCGCAATGATCGTTCCCCAGGTCTGCGGCAATCGCAGGAGATCGGCCCATCGCGGACGCTTCCTGTCCCCGAGCGGCGAATCGGACTCCCGGTCCGTCATAATCATCGCCAACTCGGCCTCGCCGATGTGCGGATGCGTCTCTGGCGGGTAATAGAGCCAGCGCCACACCATCAACCAGATGAAACCGAGAACGCCTGGAATCATGAACGCCGGACGCCATCCCCAGCGGAAGTAAATCCACAAAACGATAAAGGGGGCGATGGCCCCTCCCACCGACGAGCCGCTGTCAAAGAATGCTGTGGCCAATCCGCGCTCGCGCCTGGGAAACCACTCAGAGACGGCTTTCGTCGCGGCTGGCCAGTTGGCCGATTCTCCCGCTCCCAGCAGAAAACGAAAACCGGCAAAGCTGCGGAAGCCAGTCGCCAGCGAGGTCAGAATCGAAACCACTGAATACCAGGCAACCGTGAGGGTTAAGCCGCGCCGCGTGCCGACGCGATCCACCAACCTGCCGCACAGGGCCATTCCCACTGAGTAAGCAACCCGGAACGCGATCACGATGTTGGCATAGTCACTGTTGGTCCAGTGGTGCTCCAGCTTCAGGTAAGGAGCGAGCACCGAAAGAGTCTGCCGGTCGATGTAGTTTATGACCGTGGAGGCAAACAGGACACTGGCAATCCACCAGCGCAAAGAAGAAATAACGCGCGGCTTAACCGAAATCGATTGTCCGGCTGGCGCCATGGAATTTGGACGGCGAGTGATAGACGGGCCTCGATTCCGCGGCGGTCACATCTTAAGCCGAAGTCAACACAGCCGGACTGAGCAACGCCGCAGAATTTGTGTCCAGATACACAGTGGCATTGGGGTGAGTACGCAGGATCGAGGCCGGCGCCATGGGACTGATCTCGCCCTCAAAGCAGGCTTTTATCGCTTGCGCCTTGCGCGTGTCCGGCACCACCGCAAGAATTTCTTTCGTCTTGAGGATCTGGCACACCGACATCGAGATGGCTTGGGTCGGCACTTGCGACAGGTCCGCGAACCAGGCCTCGCCCACCTGCTGCCGCCGGCAGGCTTCGTCAAGGGTGACGATCAGATACGGGTCTTCGATTTCAAAATCAGCAGGCGGATCATTAAAAGCAAGATGCCCGTTCTCGCCGATGCCCAGAAACGCAATGTCGATCGGCGCGGAGGCCAGGTCCTTCCCTACGCGCCGGACGACCTCCGCTGCATCTCCGTCGCCGTCCAGCAAATGATATTTGGTGATACCGGTTTTCTGCACCAACTGCTCCAGCAGCATCTTCCGAAAGCTTCCAGGATGCGTAATCGGCAGCCCGATGTATTCATCCAGATGGAAGACCTCGACCCGCGGCCAATCAATGCCCGGCTCGCGGGTGAGCGCGTCCAGAAACTGGAGTTGAGACGCAGCCGTGGCGGCAATGATCCGGGCTTGTCCTCGATCGCGAATAGCGCGGCGAATTGCGCTGCTGGCCTGCTCGGCAGCGGCCTTGCCCAGCGAACTCTTGTCGTTGAATACCTTGAGGGCCATGTCGGAATTCCTGACCGCCACCAGCGCGGCCAATTTGAGTGTGGCGATTATACAAGACCGCAAATGAGGTAGGCGCGGCGAGGGTCGCCAGCGTTGCTTATTGTTACTCTTCTGTGCGCCCTTTTGCGAATCCTGTGTGCCCTTCCCGGTTAATGGGTCTGCCGTCGCACCAATTCGGTCGCATTCCAAGCCGCAAAGTTGC
>JAIQFF010000225.1 GCA_020073395.1 Terriglobia bacterium | reverse complement strand
GCTCTTAAAGAGCGAAGAAGCAGCACCGTACCAGATCTTGTCAACGCAGAAAATGAATCGGAGAGCTGCCAAGAAGCAACTTCCTTTTTTTGCCAGAGGGACATCTCCTTCAGAACAACGTGTGAAGAGAGGTTAAATGTCAGTGTCTCTCTTTTGGGCGAAAGGACAAGGATATTGTCGACGAAAGGCCTCAATACTGTTTTTTAAGAGGCCGTTTGTCATCAGGACGCAGCGACCCTTGATTTCATTCTCATTCGACGATTTTCCAGAATCGGCATTACGAACTGGCGGCGCTATTCTGAAACACTTCGGCCTGGCTGGGACCTATTACGCATCATTGGGCCTCATGGGTAAGGACACAGCAACCGGTCGTATATTTGGTCCGGCTGACCTGGGCGTCGTTTGCGAACAAGGCCACGAATTGGGGTGTCACACCTTTTCGCACTGTCATGCGTGGGACACAGCCACGCGAGCTTTTGAAGAAGCAATCATCGACAATCGGAGTGCCCTGCACGACCTGCTTCCCGGGGTGGAATTCCAGACGTTCTCATATCCGATTAGCGGTCCCCGACCCCTGACGAAATTGAGGGCCGCTGAACATTTTCTGTGCTGCCGAGGCGGCGGACAGAAGTTTAACGTGGGAACGACGGATCTTAATAATCTCTCGGCTTACTTCTTGGAGAAAACCCGGCATAGGATTGAGCTTGTGAAGGATCTGATTGACCATAATCGGCAGGCTCTGGGCTGGCTCATTTTTGCGACTCACGACATATCAGACAACCCAACGCCGTACGGATGCGTCCCAGGATTCTTTGAGGAGGTGGTGAGGTATGCGGTCGCCTCCGGTGCGAATATTCTGCCGGTTGTCGAGGCTTTGAAGGCGCTACGGAGCGCCCGCATGTAGGCGAAAGGCCTGGTGAGCGCCCCGCGTGTCCCCTCCCTGTAGCCTCGGCAAATGCAGTTTCCCCAAAGCGGGAATCACGGGATTGCGGAATACTGAACTGGCGCACGTGCGAAACCAATGATTTCACAACGCCCTCATCTGGATTACGATATATCGAGACTACAAGTATCGCGACGGCGGCTAGGCGAGAGGTCAGGCGCTGCCAGCGCCCGACGCCCCAAAGTGTAATGGCTCTTATTATTCGACTGGACGTTGACCGGCCGTACGGGAGGCATCCGCTTGTGCGTCATCTTCTCAGCAGGATAAGCTCCGATATTCATTTTCCGAAGATCAATGCCGCCGGGTTTCTCGCCGAGCTGCGGACGATGCTGGCTCTGCTGAACCGTGCCGGCGCGCGCTCGTACGTGTTCTTCCGCCGTTGCACACTTCCCTCCAGGCCTATCCTCGACCTCCTTGACACCGGCGCCCACCAAATCGGACTGCACCTGGAAAATTCTCGCTCGTTTTCTACCTTCATCGAAGAGACGCAGATTATCGAGCACCACATCGGCCGGAAGGTATTAGCTGTATCGAAACATGGGTCGGGTGGAGCGAAGTTTGGCTTTCATCATTATGCACCTTACGAGCCAGAGAAGTATGTAGAGTGGCTTCGCCAGGCCTCCATGCGTTTGTTTTTAGGCAATCTGGAAGACCCGAGCCTTGAACGAACAGATTGCGGAAATGGTCTTCTGGTCTTTCCGTCGGCGTTCTGGCTTGAACCTCCTTGGAGAGACACCAAGAGATTCACTCTGGACTGGCTACTACGTCAGGCCTCAAAACGCGACATCGTCTTGTTGGTGCACCCGGAAAACGTGCTAGCAGATCCTGAGCTCGTCGCGGACTTCAGGAAGATCATCAATACAGTAGAATCGAGGGTGTTTCATGACTAGCCATCGGCGCGAGCCCATCCTGATGATGGCTTACACCTATTATGAATCCGATCCGCGGGTTATACGAGAGGCTGAAGCAGCCGTTGAGGGGGGCTTCGAGGTCGATTTTCTCGCACTGCGAAGGCCCGGTAGTCCGCCGACCGAGATGGCTCGTGGTGTACGTCTAATTCGGCTAAACCAAGCGAAGTATCGCGGTCGCGGGCACGTCAGGTATCTCCTCGCGTATATGAAGTTCTTCTTCAGTTGTCTGGTGATGACAACTCGTCTCTTCTTTGCGCGGCGGTACCGGGTGATCCATGTCAACAACATGCCCGACTTTCTCGTTTTCAGCACGTTCATTCCGAGGCTATTCGGCACGAAAGTCATTCTTGATATTCACGACCCGATGCCCAACACGTTTGCGTCGAAATTCAAAGGTGGTGAAGGAGGATTCTTCTACCGATTACTTCTCTGGCAAGAGCGGCTCAGCGCAGCGTATTGTAGCCGGATCGTCACGGTGCATGATCCAGTGCGGGATGGCATCCTACTGAAGCATGGCTTGGCTCCCGGTTCGATCTCCGTCATAGCCAACTTTGCCGACGACATACTATTTCCACTGCGCCAGTCCTTCAAAAGCGACGACATCATTCGATTGATATTCCACGGCACCATCCTTGAGCGGTCGGGACTTGGCATGTTATTGGTAGCATTGTCACATGTTCGTCACAAGGACCGGGTCGTCTTGAAAATCATCGGCGAAGGGGACTTCAGTCAGACGTTAACAGGGATGATTCAGTCCTTGAACCTTCGCGATGTGGTCCAGTTTGACAATCGCAGTTATCCAGTGCATTCCATTCTCGATCAGATCGCCGACTGCAACGTCGGGATTGTCCCCCTGGAGATCTCCTCTGTCACTAACTACGCCCTACCTTTGAAGTTGCTGGAGTACATATCGTTGGGGCTCCCGGTGGTATCCGTTCGAAACAAAGCCATTTCGTACTACCTCGGTGAAAACGATTGCCTGTTCTTTGAACGGGACAATCCAGACTCATTGAGTGCTGCCCTCGATCGACTCGCCGAGGATCCGGATACCGTGATGCGTTATCGTGAACGGTCTGTCGCTCTGAGAGGCCGGTTTTCTTGGAGCGGAGAGAAGAAGAAGTATGTTGCCCTGCTGCGAGACCTTACCGGTGTAGAAGGGCGGAGTGATGGAATAACGTGATCCCAAAGGTGATCATCCAAACCGGACCGCCAGATCTATCGCTGAGTCTTAAGGCGGCTGTGGTAAATGTGAAGCTGCTCCACCCGGAGTTCGAGTACATCTTTTTCGACGATGCGAAAGTGGAGGAGTTTGTTCAGGAACAGTGCACGGAATGGCGTGACGCCTATGGGTCATTTAAGTTTAAGATTCAACGGTATGACTTTTTTCGGTACCTGGCGGTATATCGCTATGGCGGCTTCTATCTGGATTTGGATGTCTTCTTGGCGGAGCAACTGACTCCGCTTGTTTCGTCCGAATGCGTATTTTCTTTCGAAGAGCTGACGGATTCAACCTTTTTTTGGGACCGCTTTCGAATGGATTGGCAGATAGGTAACTATGCTTTTGGGGCCGAGCCTGGCCATCCATTTCTTGAAGCAATAATTGCTAACTGTTTGCGGGCCAAGCAGGATCCGGCTTGGGTGAGACCAATGATGAACTGGATTCCTAAGCCCTTCTACGATGAGTTCTATATTCTGAACACGACTGGACCAGGGCTCGTGTCGAGAACGTACGCAGAAAACCCCACGCTCGCACAGCGAGTCAAGGTAGTGTTTCCCGATGACGTGCGGGATCCTAGGAGCTGGCATCAATTCGGAAAGTTTGGGTTCCACGACATGGCAGGCTCATGGCGCGATCGCGAAAGCTTCTTGTCGGTACGCCTGAGGAGGCTATGGGAAGGCTGGAAGTACCGTCGTACTCTAGCAAACAGCAAGGGCCGTGGTAAAACGCGTTAGTGTGACTACAGCGTGAGTAAGTGCTGGGGAAAGGACTCGTCCAGGTCTGACCAGCAATTGGATGGCCCCCGCATCGCGAGAAACAGTCTGATCGCGTTGGTTTTGTGTGTAATCGAACCTGCCACATTCCCGACGATGTCGCTGCTCCGCGACGGCTCCTCGCTGGCTCGTGGTTTTGAAGGGTTCTAGGTTAGCTATAACTAACGGATCGACGCGCCACTCAATGCCGGCCTGTCACGGCGTTCTCCTGAGGCACGAAACTGCAACTGCGGAAGCGATCGCAACTCGAATCGGCTCTATGCAGCACGTCGTCGGCGATCTCGACAAATCCCATGAACGGGCGGACTAAGAGTAGCTGAAGTCATGGTACAACGAGAACAGAATGTTGTTCCGCTTCGTTTCATATAGCGGTTCTCATAACAGTCTAAGCTTATGGAAATACCCGCAGATTTGAAGCCAGAGGTTGAGAGGAGCGCGCAAGCCGTGGCCAGTTGGGTAGAGAAACATCGATACCGGGCCTACGACCCCGGCGACGGCGATCTGTCCTTCCTTCGGTATTTCACTTTTAACACGCATTTCTTGAGGCGCTTACTGACTGGAGCTGTGCTGCGAGCACCGTTTCATATCAGGCCCTGGATCGGCATTAGGCCGCACACATCCACCAAAGGCATGGGGTACATGGGGTGGGGTTATGTGAAGATGTTCGGCCTAACGGGCGCACAAGCGCATCGTACGGGCGCGGAGATGTGTTTTGAATGGCTGATGCGAAATCACTCGCCTGGCCAAAGAGAGTATTGCTGGGGCAACCATTTTTCGTTCTCAACGCGCGCCGGCACCATGCCCCGGCATATTCCCACGATAGTCTGGAGCAGCTTGATCGGCCTTGCGTTCTTGGACGCCTACGAAGTGCTCGGCAATCGCACTTACTTGGACGTAGCGGCCAGCACGGTGGCGTGGGTGAAGACTTTACCGCGGGAGCGCACTCCGCGCGGAACCTGTCTGAGTTACGTTCCCTTCGAACAGAGTTCGATTCACAACTCAAACATGTTAGGCGCGGCGCTGCTCGCGCGGGTCGGAATCCAAACGGGCGATCGGGAAGCGATTGACTTGGCGAAGGATGCCATGACCTACAGTTGTGTGCGACAAAACGACGACGGCGGGTGGTTCTATGGAGAGGCGCAAAAATACCATTGGATCGACAATTTTCATACCGGGTACAACTTGGACAGCCTGAAACGCTACATCGACAGCACAGGTGACAGGACGTTTGATGCGATCCTGAAGAGGGGGTTTCAGTATTTTAAAAGGCATTTCTTTGAACTGGACGGACTTCCGAAGTACTACCATGACAAGGGCTACCCCGTAGACATCCAGTGTGCCGCTCAGGCCGTTGACACCCTAACCATGTTTGCGGATATTGACCCGGAGGCCCTGGAGATGGCTGGTAAGGTCGCTCGTTGGACAATCCGTAATATGCAGGGACAGGACGGTCATTTCTTCTACAGGGATTTGGGATGGAAGAAGGTGAGAACGGCAATGTTTCACTGGGGGCAGGCCACCATGTTCAAGGCATTAGCTAATTTGTTGGGCAAGCTGGAGCAGTGGAACCGAGGAGCCATGAGCTAACCTGGAGCTGAACATCGGTCTGCGTGCGCCTTTCTATCAAAGAACGCTCAGTGGGCTGTTGAGTATCGTCGAACTTTCGATGAGTCTGCGGGAACGGTTGCCACGACGGCGCACGTCGGTGCGGGCGCAGACGGTTGCGCTTGCTGGATTTGAAGTGTGGGGACGACACGGGGACCGCAACAGGTTCGAAGAGCTGAGAGTCGGCAGTCTCACTCAGGGTGACGGTTCGGCGGGAACGATCTCCTGCAAGATCGGATACGCAGAATGTAGTAACCTTCACCAACTGGCCGACGGCCCCTTTTGCCCATGCTGCCAGCAGGTGCGCAAAACGCTGGCCAAAATCTGCTGCGTTGCGCGCGCTGTTCGCTGTACGATTGCCGCCCCACGTTTTTGCGGGTCATGGCCTTCAGTCGAATCGCCCGCTCGGCGAAGTTATTGGTTGCGTGCAAGCCGGGACAGCGCCGAAACGTGAACAGATGAGGCTGCTCATGCCGCAAGTGTTTGGCCAGCCGTTGATTGTCCGGGTGGCGAAAGTGTTGGCCCAGCACGCGATCCAGTTGGGCTTCCAACCGCCCAGTGGCCACCGCCAAGCCATGCGGGGAACGTCGCCACCCTGATAGCGATCGCGCAACCGGAGGCTCTGCTTGCAGCAGGTTTTGACCGCTATCGGGAATTGGGCGGCGGCCGCGGAGGCGATCTGGATCATCTCCCGACAGCGCCGGATCAGATGCTCCAGGCAGCTTTGATGAACGCCTGC
>JAIQFF010000224.1 GCA_020073395.1 Terriglobia bacterium | reverse complement strand
GCGACTGGGGCGAGACCGCCTGGGTCAAAGTCATGAATAACAGTTCCAGGCGGCTGGACACTCCCAGCTTGTCGTATACCCGAAAGAGGTAGTTCTTGATAGTGTGCTGGCTCAACCCCAGGCGCTCGGCAATTTCGCGATTGGTGAGCCCCTCGGCCAGGCTGCGAACCACGTCCATTTCCCGTTGCGACAACAGACTCAAACCGTTGGCATCAACCGCCCGCACCACGGGAGAGGAGGCGAGCGCTTCCACGGCGAAGGTCAGCTGCTCGCTGTTCGCCCAGATCTGACCCTCATACACGCTACGAATGCACTTGGAAAGGCTCTCCACTGAATCGTGCCGGCTGAAAATTCCCCGAGCACCCGCATAAAAAGCCTGCAGAACAGTTTCTCTCTTGGAGGAGTCCAGCAGCATGATGGCGAAGATATCAGGATTCGCTGCGCGCACCTGGCGCAGCAGCTCGAATCCGCGTAAGGGTTCTTCATCAATGTTCGAACTCAGCACAATGACGTCGATGCGCTGCTGCCTTACGGTTTCCGCCAGATCGCTGGATCGGACGGAAGGAGCACTTACCTCCAGTTGATGATCTCGTCGCAGCACTTCGGCCAGCAACTGAGTGTGGATTCGTGTGTCATCGGCCACCAGCACACGAATCGTTTCTCCTCCAGAACTTTGACTAGATTCCATCGCTCCTCCGAATTCGAATCAAGCGGCACGACCCGCAACCACGTCAGTCCGCGGTCCTTATTGTGTGGGTCGGACACTTAGGGAACAATTACTTTCCAACGGAGAAATTTGTCTCCGGGACAGAAGGGGAGGAGTCAGCTGGTTCGTGGGGGGAGAGTCACGAAAGCGATGCTACGCATCAACGCTTCAAAGAGTCTAACTTAGCGAGATCAGAGACGCAACCGGAGAAGTTGAATGTGGTTGCGACATTCGTGATGGGCATGGGCGATCAGTATCAGTATGAGATATACACCCAAAAATTGGTAACCTTGGAATTTTCTTAGCGGCTAAATCCGACCATGTATTAATACATGTATACTACTGATTATAATAAACATATATTAATTATTTCGAGGTTATCGTCTTGCTTGAACGCCCTCTTGGATAGAGTCATTAGTCTCTAGCCTAAGATTCCCATTTTATAGAGACCTATGGACCTATGATGAGGAGACTTGTTTCGCCGAGTGGACGTGCCTCTTGCAGCAATCTGCATCATCCGGTACTCTTCACACTGTAGTTGAGCAGTCTCCAGTTCGTACCTCCCCCCTGTATTTGCTCAAAAGCCACAACAATTTCTGCACCATTGGGGTCCCTCTATCGATGGGACTCAGAGGGCAAAGCTATAACTTCTCCAATTCAAATCTGGCAATCATCCGGCGCGCAAGTCATGACTAAGCAAGAGCCGGCACGCTGGTACGCGATACAGACTCGGGCGCGGAATGAGAAAGCTATTGCTGAACGGCTGCAGGAGCAAGGCCTGACCACCTTTCTTCCTCTGGTGAGCGAAATACGTCGCTGGAGTGATCGCAAGAAAAAAGTAGAACTTCCTTTGTTCAGCTGTTACGTGTTCGTCAAGATGGTGGTGAGCGATCACCAGGAGCGAATGCGGGTGTATCGCACCAATGGCGTTTTCGGGATCGTCAGTATGCGCGGCGAGGCCATCCCGATTCCTGAGGAACAGATTGAAGCATTGCGCACGGTGGTCACTCAGCAAGTTTCGTGCTCGGCGCATCCTTTCCTGAAAGTGGGACAGCGCGTGCGCATCCGCGGTGGTTCGATGGATGGGGTGGAAGGCGTGCTGCTTTCGGCAGATGGAGATCGTACCCTGATTATTTCCGTCGATGCCATCCAGCGGTCCCTGGCGGTGCGAGTTGAAGGCTACGACGTTGAGCCCCTTTAGTATCTAACCTCCCCCCGAGCCCTGTTTATTGCAGCCCCCCAGTTGTCCGAGAATTCAATGGAACTAGCCCAAATCCTGTTCGTGAGCAAGGAACGATCTGCGCTTGATCTTCCTTCAATCGGCGAGTTGCGCGATTGGCAAGTGGAAACGGTCGCCTGCGGCTGGGAAGCTCTGGACCGCGTACATGCCGGCCCGGGACCAGACCTGGTCCTGCTCGATCTGATCTCGGATTCTTCGGAGAGCCTCCACACATTAAGCTGGCTGCGGCGAGTGCGTCCCGATCTGCCGGTCCTGGTGCTGGCGGGCCCTGACGATGCCGGTCGGAAGCGGGAAGCGATTCGTCTTGGGGCGCAGGATTTTCTGCTGCACCCGCTGCAGGCGGAGCAGTTCGAAACCGCGATCCGGCGGTCATTTTTCTATTACACGGAAAGCAGCGAGAGCGAAATCCTGAACGACGAAGTCGAGCAAATTGGCGCGGACATGTTTTTCGTGGCCGCCGGCCCTACCATGCGCAAACTGCGCGCGCAAGCCGAGTTGCTGGCGCAGGTGAGCGCGCCCCTGATTATCCTGGGAGAAAACGGCTCCGGCAAAGAGCTGGCCGCCCGCCTGATTCACAAGCTGTCAGTAAGATCCGGCTTCCGCTTCCTCCGGCTGAATTGCGCGACCTTGCCCGGCGATGTCCTGGAAAGCGAGATCTTCGGGTCGGCCAACGGCAACGGCCGGACCAAGCTCAGCAAGCTGGAAGCCTGCCAGAGAGGCACGCTGTTCCTGGACGAAATCACGGAAATGCCGATAGGGCTGCAGACCAAGCTGCTGCACGCGATGCGGGACGGCTATTTTGTCCGGCCGGGATGCGACACCCGGATCGGGATGGATGTCCGCATCGTGGCCGCCACCCAGGTCAACATTGAGCAAGCCATCGCCGAGCGGAAACTGCGCGAGGACCTGTATTACCGGCTGAGCGCATTTACCATGCACGTGCCGGCATTGCGTCAGCGCAAGGAGGAGATACCGCTTTTGCTGGCCCACTTCATGAACCGGCTGGCCCGGCGTTACAGCCTGCCGGCGCGAAGTTTTTCGGCGGCCGCCCTCGAGGATTGTCAGCGCCATTCCTGGCCAGGAAATCTTCGCGAATTGGAAAGGTTTGTGAAGCGATATCTGGTGATGGGCGACGGCGGGCCCAGCGTAGCCAGCCCGCAACCAGACCGTGACATGGTGTTCTGGGAATCGTATCTGCCGTCGGAAGCGCAGGTTGAGTTGATCGCGGAAGCGATCGAACCGCAACCCAGTCTTGCCGGTTTGAAGTCCCTGGTGCAAAGCGTCAAGGGTGAGACCGAACGCAAAGCTATTGCTTCCGCGCTCGATCAGGCGGGCTGGAACCGGAAAGCGGCAGCGCGCCTGCTGCAGGTCAGCTACCGCACGCTGCTCTACAAGATCGAGCAATATGGCATGAGTCCTCCCGTTCCCCAGTTCAGTTACGCCAATGGCGGCTCGTCCTGCGAGCGCGGCCTCCCCAAAGGATCAAAAACAGCCCATCGGGGCTGGGAGAAAGAGCATCTTAAGTATTTAAATGAAACATCAAGACTGCAGCGGACTAAAATCAGGGTGTGCAACCGATGCCAGACCAGGTGTGAACATGCGGCAATCTGAAACAATTCGCGGACTGGGGTTAGCCCTGGTCCTGTTGGCCTGTTTTACTTTGGCCACAGCCCCGGAGAGTTGGTCACAGAGCACGCCATCATCAACCGGCATGGCCCCGCCAGTGGCGACGACCGATAGCTCCGCGCCCAGCGGCGAGACCGCAACCGCAAGCGCTTCTGAACTTACGATTGGAGGCGGTGACCTGCTGAAGGTGAGCGTCTTTGGCGCAACCGAGTCCGATCAGGAAGTGCGCGTCGATCAGACTGGAAATGCTTCCTTAAACTTTATTGGCTCGGTGCATCTCGGCGGACTCACCACGAGTGAGGCGCAAACCCTGATTGCGAAAAAATTGGAAGATGGTGGCTTCTACAACCATCCCCAGGTATCGGTCTTTGCCAAGGAATATGCCACCCAGGGTATTTCGGTGCTGGGCGAGGTGCAGAAGCCGGGAGTGTATCCGGTGTTGGGATCGCGGCGGCTATTCGATGTCCTGGCCATGGCGGGCGGTACCAGCCAAAAGGCGGGCCGGATCGTGAGCGTCACCCGGCGCGACCATCCCGAGGCGCCGCGTAGCCTGATCTTGTCGAACGACGCCGCGGAATCGGCCAAGAGCAACATCGAAGTTTTTGCCGGCGACACCATCACAGTATCGCGGGCGGGCGTGGTGTACGTAGTCGGCGACGTAAAAAGGCCGAGTGGCGTGGCCATGGACAATGGCACCGACATGACCGTGCTGCAGGCGATTGCGGTGGCTGAAGGCACCAACCCAACCGCGGCCTTGAACAAGGCGAAATTGATTCGCAAAACCCCCAACGGTCCCAAGGAGATGCCCCTGCCTTTGAAGGACATGCTGTCGTCGAAGGCTCCGGACGTTCGCCTTCAGGCCGAGGACATCATCTTCGTGCCCAACAGCGCGACCAAGACGGCGACCCGCCGTACCTTGGAAGCGATCCTTCAAAGCGCCACCGGATTGGCCGTTTATGGACTGCACTGAACCAGCTGAGCAGCGACTGCGGCGGGGAAAAGCAGGCAGGATCGAGCCCGTCAGTTGAACCGTCACATTGAACCAGGATACGAACCAGGGCTGGGAGGCATGGAGTGAGCAGAAATTTCGAACTGATGCGGCAGGTAGGTAAGGGAATTGGACAGCCGAGACCTGCCCATGTGGCGGTCGCTCCAGTGGACAATTCGGCAGGCCAGTTGGTGATGGGTCCGGCCGGGGCCGGGGAGGCCAAATCCGCTGACTGGTTGCAGGCGTTCGGAATCCTCCAGAAGCATTGGAGACTTTCGGCATTGTTTGCCTGCGTGGTCATGGTCACCGTGGCTGCGTTCACGGTTTTGAGCAAGCCGATTTATGAAGCGACCGCGCGGGTAGAAATCGACCCCTCCGGCGAAAAGTTCTCTTTGAATGGGGCCACGGTAGCGACCGATGCGGAGTATCTCGAGACCCAAGCTCAAGTGCTGCAGGGAGACACCTTGGCGATTGAAGTGATTCGAAAATTGCGACTCGACCAGAACCCCGCAGTAGTAGGCAAGCTCGATCCGCAGACAAAAGAATCAACCGACAAATCGGCTGACGCCCGACAGCTTACTGTCGCAGAGAGCAACGCGTTAGGAGCCTTCAAGGGCGGTTTCAAGGTCAAACGCGACACCGCCAGCCGGCTTATCTTGGTCAGCTTCTCCAGTACCGATCCGCAACTCGCGGCCCAGGTAGCCAACGCCGCGGTGGAAGAGTTCATCGACCAGAGTTTTCGCAGCCGGCATGATGCGGTGATGAAGTCCTCGGAATGGCTCTCTCGCCAGCTCGATGATATTCGCAAGAAGATGGACGATTCCAGTCAGGCTCTGGCGCAGTTTCAACAATCCATCGGGGTCACCGATATTGACAGCAACAAGAGCACCTTCACTGAGCATATGGGTGAACTCAGCCGGCAGCAAACCATGGCGCAATCAGAGAGGATTCAGCTGCAGGCCCTGCTGAAGAACGTGGACAATCCTGATTCGCTGCCTGAGGTTCGCACCAACTCGGTGGTGCAGGCACTGAGCCAAAAACTGGCGGAGTCGCGCGCGGCTCTTTCTCAGGCCATGGTGGTGTACGGCAGCAACCATCCCGCTGCCAAGAAGCTGCAAAGTGAAGTGGATGAATTACAAACTCAAATAGAAATCCAGAAAAAGGCGATTGTCAATTCACTGCGCGCAAGTTATGCCGCGGCCCAGGCACGCGAAAGCATGATGGGAGCGGAAATGAAGGGGACCAGCCAGGAATTGGACAAGATGGCCAAGTACTCGGCGTTGAAGAAGGAAGTTGAAGCCGACGTGGCGCTGTACAACTCCTTGTATGGTCGAATCAAAGAAGCCGGGATCACGGCGGCTTCGAGGTCTGCGGATATTCAAGTCATCGATGCTGCGCGGGTTCCGGAGACGCCGATTCGTCCGCGACCCTTGCTGAACCTGGGCGTGGGTCTGCTCGTCGCTCTGGTGGGTGGCATTGCGCTGGCGTTTATCTCCGAGGAATTGGATAACAAGCTGCGCTCGCCGGAAGACATCCGCAGATGGATTGGCAGCGCCAATGTATCGGTAATTCCCGCCATCACCGAAGGCGGAAACGACGGGGCCCGCCTGGGTTGGCCCAAGCGAATTGT
>JAIQFF010000038.1 GCA_020073395.1 Terriglobia bacterium | reverse complement strand
TCGGACACTCTTGTCCGACGCCTTTGACTTGACTCTGACTTTGACTTCGACTTTGCGTGCTAACGTTGGCAGTCAAACCACGACCGCCCAAAACCAAAATCAACTTCAAAGGCGTCGGACAGGAGTGTCCGACCCACACTGCTAGCTGGCCCAAGTCAGCAGTTGCTTGAGATCGGTCGGACTGGACGATGCGGTCCCTCGCGGCAACGCCGGTCCGATGGCCAAGGCTTCCTTGTGACCTTCGAACCACACCAGGAAAGAGGATTTCTCCGCCCCAGTCAGCCGCTGCTGATTCAAATAGGTGTAGTAAGAACCCATGTCGGCATCGACCAGCGAGCCCGCTGGATCAAGATCGGCGTTGGGCCGGACACCGGACAGCAGCTCGTTCATCGGTTGCTGTCGCTGTCGCGGCGCAAAGCGCACCAGCAAAGTGAGCGGCTGGGCCCGGCGCAGGGTTTCGCGTGCCGCCCATTGCGCGAAGGTAGTGCTGAAAATCTGTGTTCCCGAACCTTCTGTCAGCAACTTGAGCTGAAAGCGGTCCAGCACCACATCTCCTGCCTTGTCCATACCCAGGTCCGCGGGACGCATCTGCGCCAGCAGCGTGCGCAGTGTCTCCGGGCCCATGCCAGGTTTTTGGATTTCCCCATGCATCTTACGCAACAGGATCGCGCGCGCGGGTTCCAGGGCTTTGTAGGAGACGCAGGTAAGCGCAGGGTCGTGGGACGCCTCCTCACCGCCATCGATGTACCAGTGAGCGTAGGGAGCGGGATGCGCTTTGGCTCGGGCGGTAACCGCATTGAGCAGCGTCTCCAAGCCGTGTTCGGGATTGACCTGGCTGAAATATCCGCCATGCGCGCGCAGCTTGCGAAAGAGAGGTTCGTCGTGCGCACTTGCGCCCTGGCCGATGACGGCAATCCCTAAACGGGGAGCCGCGGGCGGCTCCGGCGGTACCGCCGCTTGCAGACGGCTGGCATAGTCCATCGCCGCCTTGCGAAAGGCGTCCAGTTGGTGGGTGCTCCAGAGATGCGCCGATAGTTGTTCGACAAACTGCGCCGGCGAGTTGACCCAATCGACATTCTCGAGCTTCGCGGACTGGCTGATCTGGGCGAATCCCTGAAACCATTCTTTTACCTGTTCCGCGGAAAGAGAGTTTAGGTTCGCAAGTTCCTTCTCGATGGCGGTGCGCTCCGGGGGGAACTTGAAATCGTAGTCGATGACCTCGCGTAACAGACTGGCCACAAAGGTCAGCGGCAGTCGTTGCAGCGCCCCAACATATTCCGTGACCAGTTTTCTGGCCTCCGGCGGATAGTCCTTGAACTGCTCCGGCTTGAGATCGATTGGAAGCATAAGAGCTACAACAGTTCCGGTATCGGCTTGCCCTGCGCGAGCGAGGCCGAGAAATCGAGCATGGACCCTAGTGTCGGCACCAGATCGGTGGACTCCATAGCGCGGTCGTACACCACACCCGGGCGCACCCCGGCGCCCAGCGCCATCATCCAGGTGGTGCGGGAGAGCGCATCGCCGGTGCGATGATGCTGAAACCCGTTGCCGCCGGAATCTTCGTCCGAATCCCGCCCAAAGTCCGGCAAGATAAACAGGGTCGTGTTGCCGGCGTATTCCGGCTCAGTTTGAATCGCCTGCCAAAGTTCAGCGCACAGGCGGTCGGTGCGCCGGATACCCTCAATGTAGAGCGAATAAGCTCCAGCGTGGGCGATATCAATGTCATGCATCGTGATCCACAGCAGGCTGGGCGCCACCTGGCGCATCAACTGGCGCGCGATATACACCGAGAGTTCGTCCGGGCTCGACAAGGTCCGTGCATGCGCCTTGAAGTCATCGACCGAGAGCTTCAGCAACATTTCCAGCTGCTGCAATTCAAACTCTCGGCCTCCAAGTTCGGGGGCGTAGAACGGCGTCTCATAGTTGTCCCGCAGCAGGTGATCGTAGTCGCCACTGGCGCCCGACAAGGCCGCGGTCAACAGATGCTTGGGAAGAATTACCGTTGCTCCCGTCCCGGCACCGTAGGAGGGATGGCTGCTCTCTCCAATCCGGTTGAATCCGTTGCTGGGAGCCACGACCCACGCGTCCGAGCGAGGACGCTTCAGGTCTTTGCGGAAGTACTCGAACACGGTCGGGTTTGCCGGGGGGACCGCGGCAAAGTTATTGAAGGTCTCGTAAACCCCGGTCACCAGGCTGGCGGTGGCCACATAGTGGCCGAGAATTCCCCGGTTGACCACCTGGGTAAAGAAAGCCGACTGCGGGATAAGTTCGCGCATCAGGTGGGGGATGTTCTCCTGCCCTTCCGGCGCAAATGTCTCCTGGTCCCGCGCTCCGCCGCCAAACGTAATCACCACTACTTTTCTCTTCTTACGGGTGGACGCCGCCCTGGCCATGGCGCTCGGGCCCAACAATGCGCTTCCCATCGCCAGCCCGGCCGCGGTGCGAAGGAATTCGCGGCGGTTGCAGGTGAGCTGCCGGGCGAGTTCTCGAGGAGAGAGCGCCGCAGCAGCGGCCCTCCGTCTCGCGGTCAGCGATGAAAAGTTGTTTGCCATTACAATTCCATACCGCCCAAATTTCGTATGCAGGCGCGAGCGTCCCGCTCGTGCAGCAGCCGGCACGAGCGTGGACGCTCGCGCCTGCATTAGACCCATCACTTCGCGGACGGCCCACCCTTCGCCGAATATACAAACTGCCGAATGTCCGCCCTCTGCTTGTCGACCTCCGCCAGATGCTCCGCCCGGAGCCGTTGATACACCTGCAACTCCTCCTGCGCAAGTTCCTTTTGTTTGGTGTGCACGTAGGCCTGGCCCAGCCGGTAGTGAACGTCCGCCAGGTCCGGACTCAAGTCACGCGCCCGCAGGTATTCCGGAATGGCCTCCGCATACTTGGTCTGGTCAGAATGAAGGTTTCCCAGTTGCAGGTGGGCCTCGGCCAGCTTGTCATCGAGAGCGATTGACTTCTTCAGCAAGCCTTCAATCTGCTGTAGATCTAGATCCGGGTCCTGCGCCCGCTTCCCCTTCCACAAGCTCATCGCATAGTAGTAGAACGCGCGGGCATTTTTCGGCTGAAGTTCGGCGAAGCGGCGGAAGCGCTGGATGACCTCGTCCGCCTGCCCCGGCGAGCTGTCATAAGCCTTGGACAGAAAGAGGTAACAGCTGGGGTCGGAGGGGTCGAGGTCGGCCCCGTGCAGCAGGGCCTTCACGGCCTCGTCGTAGTTGCCGCGTGAGTACAGAGCCATGCCCAAGCCGATGATCAGCCGGGGCGACTTGGGATAGCGCTCGGTGGCGTGCTGGAACACTTCAATGGCAGGGCCGAGCGTGCGGTGAATGAGCAACTCACTTCCCCAGTCGAACAGGTTGCTCTCGCTCGGATCCATGTGCGCGGCGGTTTCGTATTCATTGGCCGCCTCGACGAATTTCCCGTCTTTCTCTTCAATCTCGCCCAGCAGGTTGTGCAGTTCCGCCGTGTTCTTCTTTTTCAACAGATCCTGCACCAATTGCCGGGCATCCGTCAGCCGCCCGGTCAAAACATAGGCCAGGGACAAATCGTAGCCGTTATCGTAGGAAGAAGGATCGATGCGCTGGGCCTGGCCGAGAAAATGGGCAGCCTCGACGACCTTTCCGGAACGGACGTAAAATTCACCCAGGTTGTGGTTGGTGTCGAAGTTCTTCGGATCGAGCTCAACCGCTTTGCGGAATTCCACGCCGGCGAGTTCCGCCTTTCCCAGGCGCATCAGGTTGGCTGCTAGGTTCGTCCGGGCAGAGGCTGAATCGGGTTTCAGGCGCACCGCCTTCTGCAGATGCGGGCTGGCTTTGGCGTCCTGCGATTGCGCGGAATAGACCAGGCCCAGAAGTTCGTGGACATCGAAGCTTTCGGGAACCTCGCGCAGCAGGGTCTCCAGCCGCTGGGCGGCTTCGGGGAAACGGCCTGATTCATATTGCGCAACCGCGGCCTGGAATTCGCGGTCGAGGTGTTGGCCCTGAGCGTCGATGGCCATCCCCGGCGGGGCCCACGCCAACAGGACCAGGGAGACGAGAGGAATGAACCACAGCGACCGTTGCCGGATGATCACGGTCTTCCCATGCTAACACCGCACCAGAGCGGGCGGGAGAATCTGCCGCACGTATGAAGGGCGGAAGGCGTTGCTACCCTGTGCCTTCCGCCCGTGATTGCTTCTCTAACTTAGTACCTCAACTTCAAAGCAAACTGGATCTGCCTCGGATCGTAGGGAGCATCGCGAGTTGAACCCACTTCGCCAAAATTCGAGCTGGTGAAATTGCCCGACCCACCGATGGCGACAACTCCGTTACCGCCGAAATTCGGAGCGTTGAAGTTGGGGTGGTTGAGAATGTTGAAGAACTCCGCTCGGAACTGCAACGAGAAGCGTTCGCCGAACTTGAAGTCCTTGAAGGTGGAGAAATCCAGCCGCTTAAACGGCGGTCCGGCAATCTGGGTGGGACCGCCACCTAGGAGGCCAAGGCCACCGTCGATCGGAATGCATCCCGGTACGGAAGTGGTGTCGGGTCCCGTTGAGCGCCACACGCAAGGCTGGGTGAATGCCGCCGGATTGCCGAGGAAGCTCGGCTGTCCGTTGGAGTCGATGTGCATCCCTCTCTTCACATCCTGGCCGGATACTACGATATCGTAGCAGCCCGTACCGTTACCGGTGCCAGAAGGACAGCTGAGGGTTATCGGTTGTCCTCCCTGTAAGACTGCGCCCCAACTCACGCTCCAGCCTCCGAGCAAGGCATTGGCAGCTGTACCCGCATTCGCCATGTAAGGCTTGCCATGACCGAAGGGAAGCTCGTAAGAGCCGCTCAGGTGTACGACATTCCGAATATCGAACGAGGCCAGGCCATAGTCGTATGCAATTCCGGCGCCTGGAACATCTGGAGCCCTGAAAGCGGCCGTGCTTCCTCCGTTGAGCAGATCGCCGGCATCGGTGCGCGCCTGCGACCAGGTGTAGGTCGCGAGGAAACTCAGGCCATTGGCGAATTGCTTCTCCGCCTTGGTCTGAAGGGAATGATAGTGGCTGTTGCCGTTGGTGGTAGCGTAACTTCCTCCCTGCCCGAAATCAGGGAAGGGGAGCCCGCCCTGCGAAGGCGGAGTGCCGGTCAGGCTTGCGTCCACCGGCAAGATCCGGGTGGGAAGGTTGGAGTTGGGGAACACCTCCAAATGCCGCGCCAGAGAAGTCACATAGCCAGCCTGCAAGGTAAACGTGGGCGTTACTTGATATTGCAGGGTCAAGTTACCGCTCATGGTGTAAGGAGTGAGGTAGTCGAACTGGATGCCGCGTAGCCCCAAGCCGCTGGCATTGACCAGAGTTGGGTCGAGCGGAGTGCAGGTGAAACCTATCTCAAAGGTGGCTGCGGTGGCGCACCCGGGGAACGAGATGGAATGACCATCGTCCGGCGCGGCAAATTGGAAGTTGAACTGGAAGGGATAGTTTTCTCCCAGGTTGGGTGAGAATCCGCGGTTTTCAAACCCATTGTAAAAGAGGCCAAACCCGCCGCGGGCGACCAACTTGGGCGTGACCTGGTAGGCAAAGCCCACCCGGGGCGCAAAATTATATTTTTGCGATCTCCCCAGCCCCTTACCGTACTTGTCGCCGATCACCAGCCCAATGCCATCCTGTGCCAGCAAAGTGTTGAAGCTGGTGGAGAAGCTAGCAGGATTGGCTCCCGCCGGAAGCAGGTACAGCGGAGTATTGCTGGGCGGGCCACTCGGAACGAAGTTGGCCTGCGCTCCGTGGTGCTCAAACACCAGACCGAAGAAGTCCCAGCGCAAACCGAGATTTACAGTCAGCTTGGGAGTGACCTTCCAATCGTCGTTGATATAGCTGCCGTAGTAATTCTTTCCGTTGTCGGTGAGCGAGATATTGGAGACGAACATGCTGTTGCTGCCTGGTCCCTCCGAGGAACCTCCCACATTATCAATTCCACCCGCTACCGTGGTGGCAGTGGGAGAGAGCAGGAACTGCGCGCGTCCGGTATTGCCGTTGCGCACGTTGGGAACGTCGGTGTAAACGCTGCCGTAGTCAAATTCGCCGCGGGACCACGGTGGCTGCAGGGTCGAGAACTTCACATGCTGCCACTCAAAGCCCATCTTGAACGTGTGCTTGCCGTAAATTTTGGTGAAGTCATCGGTCACCTGGAAGGTAGAGGTGACTTCGTCGGAGGGCAGGAAGGCGTTGCTGCCCAGAGTTGACAGTCCATTGATCCCGAAGGCGGGCAGGCCGCCGTTCTCGTGTAATTGCGGAATACCCTGGATGCCGAACTGTCCGGGGATGTCGCTAAGATCATTGGCGGAAGGCGAAACGCGCGTCGTGTGCAAGTAGTTGAGACCAGCGCGGGCCACGTTCACCATGGTGGGGGAGAACACATGGGTGTAAGCCAATGCGCTCTGTTGCGCGAGCGCAGTCTGGTTGCCCTGCTGGAAACCGCCGCCATCAGCTATGCCGCCGAAAATTCCGGGGATGAACTGGGGATCATCCACATAACTGAAGCGATAGAACAACTGGTTCTTTTCGCTGAAGTTGAGATCCAACCGGGTATCAAACGAGTTGCGGTGTTCATCCAACTTGGGAGAGACCCCGTAATTCGAAAATAGAGAGCCGCTGGTTGGCAAGGGATAGAGGTTCAACAACTTAATGGCGTTCGGATCCAGCCGGTTGAGCGGCATTTGATTCAGGGTGCAACCGGCCAGAGTGTACGCCGCCGTGCTGGCTGGGCAGTTGGTGTTAATGGGGTCTCGAGCAAAGCCTGTGCTGGTCGCGACCCGGCCTGAAATCGGATCGGCCACCCCGAGCGTGACTGGCCGGGTGGTTGCAGGATCGAGAATCGTTCCCAGTGGGATGGTACGACCGAGCGCGTCGGTTTCGGTACCGGTTTGACCGGTGATCAAGTCGGAGAAATCTGCAAGAGTAGGGTCAGCGCCAAGGCCATTAATACCGTTCCTCTCCAGCACGGTGGGGACGGAACCACTCAGAATGGTGCCCTGAAGCCGGCGCAGTCCTTCGTAGTCGCCGAAGATAAAGATCTTGTTCTTGATAATGGGTCCGCCGCCGGAAACGCCGAACTGGTTCTGGCGAAGTTCGCCCTTGGGCACGTTGTGGAAGTTTTCAAACCAGTCTGCCGCATCGAGCTTGTCGTTGCGGAAGTACTCCCAGGCCGCGCCGTGGAAGCTGTTGGTGCCCGACTTGATGGTGGCATTGAGCACGGCGGCGCCGGAGCGGCCGAACTCGGCACTGAAGCCGGAAGTCTGCACCTTGAACTCCTGGATCGCTTCCAAGGGAGGAAGCACCACATAGTTGGTCCCGTTCAGGAAGTCCACGGTGTCGGAATTGTTGTCGATGCCGTCCAGCATGTAGTTGTTCTGCGCCGGCCGGTTGCCGTTGGCCGCGAAAGCGCCGGTGGCCGCGTTACCGCGGGTGTCCGCCTGCGGGGAGTTCACGCCGGCAGCGAGCTGGGCCAGGAAGGTGAAATTCCGGCCGTTCAAGGCCATGTTGTTGATGGTGTGGCTGTCCACGACCTGCCCGACCGAAGCGTCCTCGGTCTGCATCAACGGGGCCGTGGCGCTCACTTCAACCCTTTCACTGGTGGAACCCGGCTTCAGTTGCAGGTTCACCAACAGGCGCTGCTGCACGCTGAGTTTCAGGTCCTTCTGAGAAGTCGTGGCGAAGCCTGCGGCGGTGGCGGAAATACTGTAGTTTCCGATCCTGACCGGCGAGAAAGTAAATTCCCCGCTGCTGCTGGTGGCGGTCTGCAGCACCAGGCCGTTGTCCTGATTGGTCAGCGTCACCTCCGCGTTGCCCACGACCGCACCGCTGGAATCCGTAACCAGACCGGTGACTGCACCCTGGTCCACCTGGGCCAATCCGGGTTGCGTGGCAGTCAGCAGGAAACACACACAGGCAAGCGCGATGCAGCAAAGCGAACTGAACCAGCGCAGAGGATACTGATTGGCTCTCATGGTCGAGGTTCTCCTCTTAAACTCTTTGTTTAGTGACCTTCCAGGGCCGGATGCAAACGAACCGTGTTTTTGACGTCGCAGCATGTAAACGTGTACATTAGCGAAACGGGACAACCTTAGAACAGGTTTGGAGAACTTGTCAAGAATAAACTAGTACCTTTGTACTATCCTCTGTACTATCCTCCGCAGCTTGCACAATTCGGCTCTTCCCGGGACGACCGGGACCTAAAATCTTCCTATAGCTGCCGACCCGCGAAGCTCCAGAATCGGCGTCTCCGCAGGGCCTCAATCCAGGGTTTCTTCGCGGACTTTGCGCGCCTTTTCCGCCCTTTGCGGTAATCCTCTTTGATCTTGCCCGCAAACCAGAGGAGCCTTAAACCGCGAAGGCCGCAAAGAACGCAAAGGGGACGTTAGCAGCGTCCATGTGGTTTGGATTAACTTCGCCACGGATGCTACCATGCGTTTCGGTGGGCCATTCTGGCGGGGACACTTGAGGATGGCGCGTCACAAAGACGAAGACCACATTGTTTTCACGTCGAACCTTCTTAAGAGGAATCCGGTGGGCGCCTGTACTCTTTCTTCCGGCGCCTTTTCAGACAGTTCCTCTCCAGCTGCCGCTCTCCGAAACGCCCAGGAAACGCTCCTCTTCTTCATTCCCCTTCTCTGATTTCCGTCTGACTCCTCACTACCCCGCTAAGTCCGCGCTCGATGGTGTTCTGCTGAGAGTTGTTCCCGGCACGGACGAGTACCTCACCGAGAAGTACGCGTCTGAAATCATGCCACTGCTCAAGCAATGGAGCGCAGGGCTCAGGACGGCGCCACCCGCGCTCGCGGTCCTGACGAAATTCCTCGATGCTTCGATCGAGGCCGCTCCCCTCCTTCCGACTCGAGAAGTCGTGCAGCGTTCAGGCAACGGCATCGAGGTCTTCCGAAGACGTTTCGCGAGGGATGTCATCTCCGGCCGCGAGCGATTTCTGCGCGAGATGGAAAACTATCTGGCCTCGATGTCGCGAGTGGAGACGGCGGAATTCGACATCATTGGGATCAAGGAAATTTCGGACTCCTCGTCGGCGTTCGATATCGACATTCGTTATGACCTGGTCGGCACTCGCAAGGACGCCGCGCGCGAGCAGCGCGTGGGACATTGGCTGACCCGATGGTCGCGCGATGAAGCTCAGGCCTGGCGCGTCTTACGCTGGCAGGCAACCGAAGAGACCCTGGCTCGCGCCCGCGAACCGATCTTTATTGACATCACGGCCCAGGCCCTCGGCCAGACTGCTTCGTACAGAGATCAGATGCTTCGCGGTGTTGACCACTGGCGCACCGTGCTCGACGGGGCGACCGGGGTCGACGTTTACGGCAACAACGGCCTGGCCGTAGGAGATATCGACAACGATGGACTTGACGATCTTTACGTGTGCCAGCCCGCGGGACTTCCCAACCGCCTCTATCGCAATCGCGGGGATGGCAGCTTCGAGGACGTGACTGAAGCATCGGGAGTCGGCGTGCTCGATGACACGGCCTGCGCCCTGTTCGCCGATTTCCAAAACAAGGGAGTTCAGGATCTTCTGGTAGTTTGCGGCGGCGGCCCGTTGCTGTTCCTGAACCAGGGAAACGGGAAATTCTCGCTTAAGCCCGACGCCTTCAAGTTTGCCCAGCCTCCGCAGGGAACGTTCACCCACGCCGCCGTCGCGGACTACGATCGCGACGGTCTTCTCGACATCTATTTCTGTCTGTACAGCTATTACGCGGGGCTGGACCAGTATCACTATCCCGTCCCTTACTTCGACGCGCGCAATGGACCGCCGAACTTCCTGCTGCACAACGAAGGTAACGCGACTTTCACCGATCGGACTCAGGCTGCGGGACTGAACGTGGATAACGATCGCTATAGTTTCGCCTGCGCCTGGGGCGATCTCAATTCTGACGGGACACCCGACCTTTACGTGGCCAACGACTTCGGGCGAAGCAATCTCTACCGCAACAACGGAAATGGGACCTTCGCTACCGTCTCGTCTGAAGCGGGCGTTGAAGACGTGGGCGCCGGCATGAGCGCGTGCTGGTGCGATTTCGACAACGACGGGAACCAGGACATTTACGTGGCCAACATGTGGTCCGCCGCCGGCCACCGGGTTTCCGAACAAAATATCTTCCATGAAAAAGATCCCGAGAACATCCGCGCTCTTTACCGCAGACACGCCCGCGGCAATTCCCTCTATCGCAATCAGGGCAACGGAAAGTTTCAAAACATCAGCGAGCAGGCGGGTGCCGAGATGGGCCGCTGGGCATGGTCCTCTGACGCCTGGGATTTCGACCACGATGGCTACCCCGACCTGTACATCGCCAACGGCTATATTTCCGGGCCCGACCCTCGCGATCTCTCCAGCTTCTTCTGGCGGCAGGTGGTGGGAACTTCGCCGCAGAATTCGAACCCGTCGTCCAATTACGAGCAGGGATGGAACGCTATCAACGAAATGATCCGCTCGGATTCTTCCTGGGCCGGTCCGGAGAGAAACGTTTTCTACGCAAACAACCGCGATGGCACGTTTTCTGAAGTTTCCGGAGCGGTTGGCATGGACTTTCCCGACGACAGCCGCTCCTTTGTTTTTGCCGACCTCGACCACGACGGACGATTGGAAGTCATCTTAAAGAATCGGAGCGCGCCGCAACTGCGGGTGCTGCGCAACGCCATGAAAGATATTGGCCACTCCATCGCATTCCGCTTGCGCGGACAAAAAAGCAATCGCGATGCGATCGGCGCTGCGGTCACTGTCGAGGCCGGAACACTCCGCCAGACAAGGTACCTGCAGGCAGGCTCCGGATTTTTGTCCCAGCACACCAAGGAGCTCTTCTTTGGCTTGGGGAAAGTCGAGGGCCCTGTCCGCACCACGGTTCGCTGGCCCAGCGGTCTCACGCAGACCCTCGCGAGCTTGCCGGTAAACCGCCGCATCGAAATTGAGGAAGGCTCGAATGACTTTGTGGCGGAACCCTTTGCGGTATCTCCTCCTTCCCATGCGCGTGCTGGCGAACTCCAGAAGTTGGAGCCCCTGCCATCGTGGGTTGAGACCTGGCTGATCGAGCCTTTGAGCGCACCGGACTTTTCGTTGCCTGACCTGGAGGGTAAGACGTGGGACCTGCTGTCGTTCCGCGGCAACTTCCTCCTGCTTAATTTTTGGTCCACCGCCTCCCGGTCATGCAGAGAACAGATGCGCATTCTCCGTCAGGGTAGATCGTCCCTTGCTTCTGGCGGCCCTCGCATCGTTGGCATCAACGTGGACGATCCCCGCGATGTGCGGAACGTGCAAACATTCGTGGCTCAGGAAGGCTTCCCCTTCCCCACGCTGCTCGCCACGCAGGACATAGCCGGCGTCTATAACATTGTTTATCGCTACCTGTTCGACCGCCGCCGCGACCTCGGCCTGCCCACATCGTTCCTCCTTAATAAGGAAGGCATGATCATCAAGGTGTACCAAGGGCCGGTGACTGCGGAGCGAGTGCTGGCCGATGTGAAATCGGTCCCGAGCAATTCAGCCGATCGGGTGCGAAGGGCCCTGCCGTTTGCCGGGACGCTTTTCCTGAGCGCGTTCCAGCGCAACGACTTTACCTACGGCGTTTCTTTTTTTCAGCACGGATATCTCGAGCAGGCGGAAGCGTCTTTCAAGCAGGTCATCGCCGCCAAGCCCGACCGTCCCGAAGCCTTTTACAACCTGGGGACGTTGTATCTCAGGAGAAACGCCTTTCCCGATGCGCGCAAATATCTGGAACAGGCGGTGAAGCTGCGTCCGGAGTATCCGGAGGCCTGGAACAATCTGGGAATGATTGCCGCGAATGGAAGTCAGGTGGACGAGGCGGTTCGCAACTTCCAGCAGGCGTTGGAACAGCGACCAACCTACGCCATCGCGCTGCTGAATCTTGGCAACCTTTACCGGCGCCAGGGAAACCTGGCGGAAGCGGAAAAGTTCCTGAACCACGCTCACGAAATTGAACCCGACGATCCCGAGGTCAACTACAGCCTGGGAATGCTCTACGCCCGCCAAGACCAGACCCAGAGTGCCCAGCAGTATCTCGAACGGGCGGTGAGCGTGCGCCCGGACTATCCCGACGCGCTCAACAACCTGGGCGTGCTCTTTGTTCGTGAACAGCGTTATCCGGAAGCGGAGCAAAGATTCAAGACGTGCATTCAGGTGGCCCCCAATTTCGACCAGGCCTACATGAATCTGGCCCGCCTTTACGTCATTTTGAATGACAAGGAGAAGGCCAGAGAAGTGTTGCTCGCCCTGCTGCGTCAACAGCCGCAGCACAAAATGGCCCAGCAGGCGCTGGAAATGCTACATTGAGCTTTTGACACCTGTAATCAAAGTGCCCGCGGAGAAATATCGGGAGATGGTCATCGGCGCCTCATTTCAGCATTCGCCCAGCAACACGCGCCGCAGGCCTGGAATGGGCTGCACTCTCGCGTTCGCTATCGTTTTCTTTTTTGTTGCAGGGTCGGCGGGGCAGCAATCCCCTCCCGTCCGGAGCGCTGCCAGGCCAGTTTCGAAAGCCCCATCGCCTTTCCTTGAGGCTGAGACCCTGCTGCGCCAGGGCTCTGTCGCTGAAGCAAAAGTTGAAATTGAGGAGCAACTCAAGCTCAATCCCTCCAGCGTGGAAGGTTACAACTTGCTGGGAATCGCATACGGCAGCGAGAAAGACTATGACAACGCTCTGGAAGCGTTTCAGCATGCGCTGAAGCTCGATCCCGATTCCGCTCGGACTCATAACAACCTAGGGAACGTTTACGTCGCTCAGGAAAAATTCGACCTGGCGGAAAAAGAGTTTGGCCAGGTCTTGCGGGTTGATCCTGGCAACCGCGAGGCCAACTACAATCTTGGCCTCGTCCTGATGGCCCGCCGTTTGCCGGCCGAGGCCATTCCCCACCTTCGACGGGTGCGCCCGGCGGACGAGGCGACTCGTTTCAACCTCGTCCGCGCTTACTTTCAAGCCGGACGGACAGCCGAAGGTTTGAAGCTGGCGCGGGAGCTTTCCGTCACGAAGAGAGATGATGTTCAACTGCACTTCACTCTGGGTGTGTTGCTGGCGGGAGCAAAGCAGTACCCGGCGGCTCAACTGGAACTGGAGAAAGCCAGTGCCCTGCAGCCGGAGACTTTTGAGATCCTATTTAACCTGGGGCAAGTCTATCTGCAGAGCGCGGAATACAAGAAAGCTGAACTGGTGTTGAACCGGGCTCTGAAACTGAAGCCTGACTCGCCTGAAACTCTTTACCTGATGGCGCGGGTCTATTCCGAACAGACCAAAGTAGTGGATGCCCTGGACCTCCTGGTCCGCGCCCACAAGCTTGCGCCGGAAAATACTGATGTCATCTTTCTGCTGGCCCGGGTCAGCATGACGCAGAATTATTTCGAGGATGCGATCCCGCTCCTCGAATCCGGCGTGAAAATCGCCCCCAAGAGGGCCGATCTGCACGCCGCTCTGGGCGAGAGCTATTTCATGTCCGGAAAGACCGAAAAGGCCATCGACGAGTTCAAGTCCCTGATTGAACTGGACCCGTCAGCGCGCTCCTACGTCTTTATGGGACTCTCTTACCGGCATCTGGGACGCTTCGATGAAGCCAGGAAATATTTCGAGCAGGGTCTCAAGCTGGACCCGCACAACGCTTCCTGCCTCTTCAACATGGGATACATCGAGGGACGGCAGGGAAATCAGGCCGCCGCGGAACAACTCTTCCAGGCCGCGCTCCGTTCAAACCCCGACCTCTCCGACGCGCTGCTGGAGTTGGCAAACCTGCGAGTCACCGATAAGAAATTTGAGGAGGCAGCGACCCTGCTGCGAAGATATGTGAAGGTCAGCCGCAATCCCGCAGCCGGGTATTACAAGCTCGCCATGGTCGAGCGCAGCCTCCATCAGACGGAGGCGGCGCAGCGGGACTTGAATGTATTTCAGACCCTTTCCAAAGACGCGTCAGCGGGTCCGTATCCTTATCAGCATCTCTTTGATTACCTGGATAACCGCTCCAACCTTGCGCCTCAGGAGCGGACGCAACTGGATTTGACCGAACTGACGGCGCAGATCCAGAAGCATCCCGACCGTCCGCAAGACCTCTACCTGCTGGCGGAAGCGTATCTGAAACTGGGAAAGGTCGAGGAAGCCCGCAACACGATCGCGCAACTTGACCAGTTGAGTTCGGGCGACTATCGCACTCAGACCGGAGTAGGCGTGCTGCTCGCACGCTTCCACTTGTACGACGACGCCATCCAGCACTTCCAGACGGCGTTGCGCGCCAGTCCAGACTCCGACGACATAAAATTCGACCTGGCCGATGCTTATTTCCGAAAGGGCGCTTACGCCCAGGCACTCGAAGCTGCCCAGCAAGTTTCGGCCATAGGTCAGCAGGACGCGGCCTTCCTGGCCCTGCTCGGAGACATTCACGCTCATCTGGGAGAGACTGCCCGGGCCGCCGAAATCTTCCGCGATGCGATTGCCAGAAATCCCGACAACGACCAGTATTACCTCTCACTCACTCTGGTCCAGTTACGCGAAAAAGATGTCGCGGGCGCGAAAATGACGCTGCAGAAAGGTCTGGCCCGAATTCCGGGTTCCGGCAAGATCCTCTGGGGCTTGGGAATTGTCTCGGTGCTCGAAGGCAACACCGTGCAAGCCGCCGAACGACTGGAGCGCGCCGTGGACCTCTTGCCCGAGTGGCCGGGAAGCTACTCCACGCTCGGCGTTTTTTATTATCAAACTGGACAAATCGCCAAGGCCCGCGAAGTGCTGAACCGTTTCAAAGGGAGCAGCGCCGGCGGCCTGGATGTAAATCGGATTGAAGAAGTGCTGTCCCGGGCCCCGGCCAAGTCTTCTTCCGCCCAGGAACCCATGTCGATGGCTGCCCGGCAGCAATTACTTCAGCTGGCGCTGTCGCTGGCTGACCGGACCCTCTAAGAGCCCACGGGAAACCAGACGAGAATGCGGGAGAAATCGAAAACGAGCAAGGAATCTGGTTTCGGAGCTGGTGGCCTCGTAGTCCTGGCGCTGATCGTGATAGTCGGAACGGCCCTCGCCACAATAGCCTTCGCAGTCCAGCCTCCGAAAACAGCAGACGACCGCGTTCCCGTCCGCTACACCGACGTCCGACAGGCCGCCGGAATCACTTTCCTTCAGGATGGCACTGCCACTGACGAAAAGTATTATCTCGAAACCATGGGCACCGGCGTTGCCTGGCTCGACTACGATCAGGACGGGCTCATGGACCTGTATTTCGTGCAATCGGCGGCTACCGACATCTACAAGCCACCCCAGCCTCTGCGCAGCGCTCTTTATCACAATAACGGTGACGAAACTTTTACTGACGTCACCGAAAAAGCCGGCGTGGGAGGTGCGGGACACTACGGGCAGGGGGTTGCCGTCGGAGACTTCGACAACGATGGCTATCCCGACCTCTACGTGACCGGCTACGGCAGCGCTATCCTTTATCACAACAACGGCGATGGGACTTTTACCGACGTCACCGCCAAGGCCGGAGTAGCAGACAAAGACGGATGGTCGGCCAGCGCCGGATGGTTTGACTACGACAAAGACGGATGGCTCGACCTGCTGGTCACCAACTACATCGAGTGGTCGCCGAAGAACAACCTGTGGTGCGGCGAACGCCGCCCCGGCTACCGTTCCTACTGCCATCCCGGAAACTACAAAGGACAGAAGACCAAGCTCTACCACAACAATCATGACGGCACGTTCACTGACGTGAGTGATGCGTCCGGCGTGGGCAAGCCCGAATCCAAGGGCATGGGCGTGGTCCTGGCTGACTTCAACAACGACGGCTGGACTGACATTGCCATCGCCAACGATACCTGGCCCAATTTTCTATTTATCAATAAGCACAACGGAACTTTTGAGGACGTGTCGCTGATCTCCGGCATGGCAGCGAGCGAGGACGGACGTTACGAGGCCGGGATGGGCATCGACGCCGCCGACGTTGACGGCGACGGCTGGCAGGACGTCTACGTCACCCACCTCGATTTCGAATTGAATCGCCTCTACCACAATAATCACGATGGGACTTTCGTTGACGAAACCTTCCGCTCCGGCATTGGAAACAAGGCCGTCCTGCTTAGCGGCGTGGCCATGAAGTTTCTGGACTACGACAACGATGGTTGGCCCGACATTCTGCAATTGAACGGCGCCATGCTGGATAACATCCAGCTCTACCACGGCGAAGTGTCTTACAAAGAACCGCTGCTGATGTTCCGGAACCTGGGCAAAGGTCAGTTCGAAAAAGCGTCGGAGTCCCTGGGCCCTGACTTCATGAGGCCCATCGCCGGACGCGGCCTGGCGACCGCCGACTTCGACAATGACGGCGACATCGACATCGCCACCAACAACCGCGGCGATTATCCCTCGCTCCTGCGCAACGACGGCGGGAACGCCAACCACTGGCTGGAAGTGCTATTGATCGGGACGCGTTCCAACCGCGACGGCGTCGGCGCGTCGCTGAAGCTGACCACCGAAGGCTCGGTCCACGTGGAGCAGGCCAAGGGCGGCATGAGTTACATGTCGGCCAGCGACCCGCGAATCCAGTTCGGACTGGGCAAACGTACAAAAGTCGATTCGCTGGAAATTACGTGGCCGAGCGGACAGATCGACCGGCTGACCAATGTCCCCGTCGACCAGATCATCGCCGTCAAAGAAGGCACAGGAATCGTGCCGCGCAAATTCCCGAAGGTCCCCCGCAAATGAAGAAGACGAAGAACAAGATGGGTGCCCCACCCTCGTCTTCCCCGTTCTTTGGGAAAGACAGGGTGGGGATTTTGCTTCCAACCAACGGATCATCACCGGTAGTGACTGAGGACTGAAAACTGATGACCGCCTCTCTATGAATCTTCCGCGACGCCATTTCCTGGGCTCCTCCCTGATCGTCCTCGGCAGCACGCTGCTGGACGCGCTGACTACGCCACTTTGGAAGTGGGGGAATTCCCTCCAGGCAACCGCCGCGACTCTGGCCGCCGCTTCCCCGGTCACGTTCGTGGACGTGGCTCGCGAAGCCGGCTTGAACACTCCCAACGTCTGGGGCGCGGTCGATCATAAGCGCTACATCATCGAAGCCAAAGGCAGCGGCCTGGCCTTCTTCGACTACGACAACGACGGCTGGCTCGACATTTATTTCACCAACGGCACGCGCCTCGACGCCAACTGGCCGCCTGGCAAGGCTCCAACTTCGCATCTATACAAAAATAACCGTGACGGCACCTTCACCGACGTCACGGAAAACTCTGGCCTGGGGCGTACCGGCTGGCAGACCGGCATCTGTGTCGGTGACTATGACAACGACGGCTGGGACGATCTGTTCTGCTGCTTCTGGGGACACAACATCCTGTTCCACAACAACGGCGACGGGACCTTTACCGAGGTCACGCGCAAGGCGGGGGTTTACGACGAACAATTCCGCTGGGGAGCCGGCTGCACCTGGCTTGACTACGACCGCGACGGGCGCCTCGACCTCTTCGTCTGTAACTACATCAGACTCGATCCAGCGAAAGCCCCCTCGGCCAACGATCCCATGTGCCAGTGGAAGGGCATCCCCGTGATGTGCGGTCCCCGCGGCCTGCCCGGCGACACTAACGTGCTTTATCACAATAATGGTGACGGAACTTTTACCGACGTCTCGGAGAAGTCGGGCATCCTGAAGCCCGGCCCCCGCTATTCCATCACTGCGGTCTCTTATGATTTTGACAACGACGGCTGGCCGGACATTTACGTGGCGGTGGACTCGCAACCCAGTATGCTGTTCCGCAACAATCACGACGGCACCTTCACCGATATCGCCGTCCTCGCGGGATGCGCTTACAGCGACAATGGCCACGAGCAGGCCGGCATGGGCGTGGCGGTCGGTGACTATGATTGCGACGGCTGGTTCGACATTTTCAAAACCAACTTCGCCGATGACACTTGCAACCTCTATCACAACAACGGCGATGGAACCTTTACCGACGTCACCTTTTCATCCGGCATTGGCATCAACAACCGCTACGTCGCCTGGGGTTGCGGCTTCCTCGACTACGACAACGATGGCTGGCCCGACCTCATGCAGATCAATGGACACGTCTACCCGGAGATCGAAGGCCACGATATCGGGCAGACTTTCAAGAACCCGCGCCTGCTGTACAAGAACCTGGGCAATGGCCGGTTCAAGGACGTCTCATCTGAATCCGGTCCGGGCATTACCGAGCTCTTCTCCAGCCGCGGCGCCGCTTTCGGCGACTACGACAACGATGGCGATATCGACGCAGTTATTTTGAACATGAATGACTTACCGTCGCTGCTGCGCAACGACGGTGGCAACCTGCAGAATTGGATCAAGATCAAGCTGATCGGCACCAAGTGCAATCGCACCGCCATCGGCGCCCGGGTGCGCGTGGTGACGGGCAACCATACCCAGATGGATGAAGTCCACAGCGGCTCCAGCGTGATGTCGCAGTGCGATCTGCGCCTTCACTTCGGCCTGGGCAAGGCCCAGACCGTGGATGCCATCGAAGTGAAGTGGCCGACGACACAGAAGATCGAACGCTTCACTCAGGTGAAGGCCAACCAGATACTCACGATTCGTGAAGGCAGCGGCATCGTCGGGACGGTCAAACCCAAAGCCAAATAGCTCCGTTCACCTGGATATCGCGCCCGACTATTAGGCACGCCCCCACGGTGTACAATTTCGACCGCGGATTACACACGACCATCTGCACTACATCACTTCAAATGAGGTCGGAATGAAATCTTTGCGGAGCACCTGTTCTCCTTTCTTCCTTCTCTTTGTGTGCGCTCTCACAATCGCGCAGTCCTCAGGCCCGGACACGAGGACAATCACCGATGCCCGGACGATCGTCTCAGCCTCCAATCCAAATGCCCGTCCCATTCCGATTGACGATCTCTATTTCACGCGCTCGGTGTCCAGCGCATCCTGGTCGCCAGGCGGCAACGAGATTGTCTTCACCACCGACATATCTGGCCGCTCAAATTTGTGGAAGGTGAACGCAAACGGCGGATGGCCGATTCAGCTGGCGCAGTCCGATGACCGGCAATATAGCGAAACCTGGTCGCCTGACGGCAAGTGGATCCTCTTTCAGCAGGACACTGCCGGCAACGAGCTTTGGGACATTTTCGCTATTCCGAGCGAGGGCGGCGAAGCGATCAATCTGACCAACACTCCCGAGATTCGCGAAGAGGGCCCGCGCTGGTCGCCCGACGGTAAGACCGTCGCCCTGAACCACAAGCCCAAGGAAGCCACGGTTTACAACATTGCGCTGATGGATTGGGCCACGCGCAAGGTGACGCTGCTCACTCACGAGAGTACACCGAACCATCTGTGGCAATCCGTGGCTTGGAGCCCTGACGGAAAAACACTTTACGCCAACCGCTTGGAAGTCAGCTTTACTGACGCTGATATTTACGCCATCGATATAGCGAGTGGAAACGCCACGAATTTGACCCTGCATCAGGGCAAGGCGCTCAATACGGCATCTTCCTTATCCAAGGACGGGCGGACGCTCTTGATCACATCCAACGCCAGGAGCGGCTACCAGAACGTCGCGCTCCTGGATATCGCGAGCAAGAAGCTCACCTGGGTCACGGACACCAAATGGGAGGCCTCTGCGGGTGACTTCTCGCCCGACGGCAAGCGCTTCACCTACGCCATCAACGCCGACGGCCGCTCAGATGTATACCTCGGAGACACGGCCACGACAGAGTCTGAGAAAATTCCGGTCGCGGGCGGCGTGAACGCCTTTGCCGCTTTCCCAACCTCGTTTTCGTCTTCCGGGGACCGCTTGCTCCTGTCGCACGAGAGTTCGGTCGAGCCGGCGGACTTCTGGGTTTATGATCTGGTTTCGCGGAAACCGAAACAGCTCACCTATTCCGTCATTGCCAGCCTGAACTCCGCCCCGCGGCCGCCCTCGCAGATCGTAAGCTACAAATCATTCGACGGAAAAACCATCAGCGCGTTGCTGTGGGTCCCGTTTAATTTCAAACGCGACAGCTCGAACCCCGCGCTGGTCCTGCCCCACGGCGGGCCGACCGGACAGTCTCAGGATTACTGGAGCCCGCGGATCGCAGCCTACGTTTCCCGGGGATACATCTGCATTGCTCCCAACGTGCGTGGCTCCACCGGCTACGGCATCGACTTTCAAAAAGCCAACTACCAGGACCTGGGCGGCGGAGATCTGCAGGATGAGGTTTACGCCGCCAAATTCCTCGAAGCCACCGGTTACGTCAATCCGAAAAAGATTGGAATCACCGGCGGCTCGTACGGCGGATTCATGACTCTGATGGCCATCGGCCGGTCTCCGGACGTTTGGGCTGCGGGCGTGGAACTCTTCGGCATCATCAACTGGATGACCATGCTGCAGCATGAAGACGCGATGCTGCAGGAGTATGAGAAGAGCCTGTTGGGCGATCCCGTGAAAGATCGCGCCACCTACGATGCGGCTTCTCCCATCACTTACCTCCATAATGCGAAGGCGCCATTGCTGGTCCTGCAAGGGGAGAACGATCCCCGCGTTCCCAGGGAAGAGGCGGAACAGGTCGTCGAGCTGCTGAAGAAAGACGGCAAAACCGTGGACGCGCACTACTACGCCAACGAAGGTCACGGCTTCGAAAAACGGGAGAACCAGATCGATTCGATCCGGCGCTCGGTCGAGTGGTTTGATAAATATCTTAAGGGGAGCAATTAACTGCGGGGAACCGCGGAGGGGTTTGTGCCCCGACCCGCCCGGGCGGGGCAAGCCCGGCTGGTTCTTGCTCGGCCGCGCAGAAGCCTTGGCGAGCCTTGGCTCGCCCACCCGGACGAGGGCGTCCGGGCCTACGTGGTTTCGGGGCCCGGCGCCTCGGCGGTCACAGTGGAATGTAGTTCTTAAGCAGCGGACTTATCAGCCCGGCGAAGGAAAGCAGCCGTCGCTCGGCTTCCGCTGGCTTTTCTCCGGGTTGTAACTCGGTATTCATTCGAATCACCGCATTGTCGGTGCGGCTCGAACGAAGCGAATCGAGCGCCAGGTAAATGTTCATCCAGTCCTCGCTGGCTACCCGGCGGCCGCGGGCTGAGTACCAGAACAGAACGAGCTGGCGATCGTCACCTTTGGCAATAAGGTAGCGATTGGCCGGAAAAGGGGCCTCGCCGGGAAACGCGAGCGTGGTTGTTCCTGACTCCACCGGCGACCAGCCTGAGCCTTCCAGGCAATCCTGAGGCAGGTGGTGGAACAGCGCGTGCTGATTCTGGAGATACGCCACGTACAGATCGACGTAACCTGTGCCGCCCGTCTCGTCCCGGTACGTTCGCTGCAGAAAATCTCCCGGGCGAAGAGTCTTCAGACTCTCGTCGTCAAGGAAAACGTCAGTCCCCACCCAGTTCTGCAATTTCACTGGAAACGAGGCCAGCTCGGTCCGAGGCAAAACAAATTCACTGCGCGCCCGGGCCTGCAGAAACAACGCGGTCCCGGCCAACAGCAAAGCGACGGTTGCGAAACGCGCGTTCCAGGAGATCATGCGTATTCCTCCCGCACTCCCGCTTTGTGCTTGCTAAGAAACAATGCGTGAGACAAACGGTGGAGCAGGAAAACAAGCGCCAGCGAGCCGGCAAAGATAAGCCATCCTGAAAGCAGGTGGAGCGTTCCTTGCACGCCCTCAATGCCCCAGGATTCCACCACCACCCCGGTAATGGCGATCCGCAGCGCATTGGCCAGGACTGAAATTGGGACCGCGATCAAAACCAGCAGCACCCGCACGCTAATTTTCGCCTCCGCCAGATACCCATAGATGACCGTAAGCGTAATCAGCGAGAACAGCGACCGGATTCCACTGCATGCCTCCGCCACCTCCAGCTGCGCTGTGGGAAGAAGAATGATGTTGCCCTCCCGCACCGCCGGAATTCCCACCAGCATCAGCAGGAAACTCGCGGTCTTGGAGGCAACAATCTGAAGCGGAAGGGTGATCTGCCCCAACAGTGTCGAGGAGGGGATCATCAGGATGAGAAATGCCAGCGGAAACGAAATCGTTGCCAGGTGTTTCCATCCGGCCATAAAGACAACCAGGCCAGTGATAAAAAGTAGGCACGATATGCGGTACAGAAAGAAGCCTGAATCGATCGTGCTCAGCACCAATGCCAACAAGGCAAGCAATAGAATCACCAGACCCGACCAGGCCGGCTGGCGGCGGAGCGCTGCCAATTTGGCGCGCCTCTCCCAAAGCAAGAACAGCGAGAATACCGGAACAAAGAAACCATGAGTGTAGTTCGGGTCGTGCCACCACTGGCTTGCCAGGCCAAGCGCAAACGGGGCGTACAGCCAGGCGGCCAATAGAAAAAGGATTACGCCTTGAGCGTAAACCAGGGCCCTGGTTTTCAGGAGACTGGGATTGGAAACACTAAGCATGGCCGACCCGAGGGTTCGCACTTATCGCTTTCGCCTCGACTTTCGGGCCTTCCAGTACACTCCCACCAGCCCCGTAGAAAGCAGCAGGATTGTGCCGGGTTCAGGAGTAACAGCTAATGGCGTGTGGGACGAACCGCCGGGCAAACCGAAGAACGGCAGGAAGAAAAATGGAACCATGCGCCTGTGTTTGGCAGGTTGCAGCAATGGATTGGCCTCTGCCGGCAGAGCCGCCGCATATGCATCGAGCTGGGGCTCGACTTCGTGCGTCACCATGTCGTTGGAGAAAAGGGGCTGATTGAAGTCTGAGTCTACCGGTTCCACCATCGCCGGCGGACCGAGCGGGGCCATGGCGACGCGATTTCCGCAGCGCGTGCGGGCAACAATTTTCCCGTCACTGATAAGCGTTTCGCCGGGATGCAGCGCCACCTTCTTCCGGGTCCAGTACACTTTGTCGCCCAATCGATAGGCGACATGCATCGACTGCTTTTCCGAAACCTGTAGCAGGTGGGCCCGCTGAAAATCAAATCCAGAGAATTCCCGCGCCACCACTGGATCGTGCGCCATGGCCTGCCGCAGTTCTTCAACACTCGCTACTCCGCCAGGAATCACCGAATACAGGTACGCCGGACGGCTCGGCCGACTCGCGATGAAAGCAGCATAATCCGGAGTCGTCAACCCGGTTGGGCTAGCTTGGTTCACGCCCATCGAAGTGGGTTTATGAGATGAGTAAGACAAGATCGAAGCCGGCTGTTGCCGAGCAAACTGCCAGGTAATAGCTGCCGTTGCCGCAAATAAGAGCGCCACCAGAAACTTGGTCCTGGCGTGCTTCCGGCTGTGCCGGGAATGACGATGACGAACCACGCTAACGCTGGTGTCTTTCAAGTGCTCCTCAATGGAATCTGTGATTTCAAGCTCGGGGGGAGGAAAAGCGCATTGGCGACTACCTAAAGTGCACGCCGGCTTCCAAACCGGGAACGTCATGGAATCATGCGACCCGCCCACACTCGCCCATCCAGTGTGAAGAGATTTGCACAAAAAGGATTGCTTATTGCGCCATTTGACTCTTTCGGAACAGATTGGGGCCGGTGACTAGGCCGTCCCCAGGTCACATATTGCTAAGAACATGCACTTTCAGGGAGTTAGGCACCATTTCAACGCTGGCCCCGGAACCAAAATTGGTACCTTGCGAAGGTGTTTGACACTGTCTCATGGTCAGCAGAGCGGCGTTGGGATTAACAGTATGAATGGCCACGACCTCGGGGTGAGGGTGCTCAGGCCAGCCATCTCTTGAGCATCTGTTTTACCGGCTCCAGCAGGGGCGTGGAGGCCAATGTGGAGACGGCGGTACGCAGGCTCGCATTGCGGGACCGCCGTTTCACTTCCTGCCGGACCTGCTCAAGGGTCTCGCGCCGGAATGAAATTGGTACCGGATCGCCGTCCCCAGCCGTGTCGATGGCCTCAAAGGCGTCCGTCAGCCGAGGAGTGACTTTTAACACGGTGGGATGAGTGTTGATCTCCCACACTTGTGGCACGCCTCCCGCTACACCGTAGTCGATCCGTCCGTAGTCAATATTTGTGCGCCGGAACACATCCGCCACAAAACTCTCGTGGGGATTGGTCTCGAGATACCTGTTCTGCTCCTGGTTCAGTTCGTCGGTCTTGAGGGAAGGCTTCTTGAGGTTCCAGTTGTGTCCAAAGAACAGGTGCCGGGGAAGCACTTGTTTGTCCACGACAAAGGCCGAGTACTTGCGAAACACACCCGCCCGGTCCGAGGCATCGCAAAATTCAACCACCAGGATGTCGGCCAGGTGATTGCCCTGCAGCCTCACGTACTTCAACCCGCGATCGAGGGCGGCCTGGTCGCGCAACAGCGGTGTGAGGTTGCCGCGATGGTCGTCCTCCCGCCGCAAGAACAGGGGAAACCGGATGCCTTCCAGAGAATCACAGGCTCGAACGACCCGAAACGAATTCACACCTTCTTCGTAGAGTTTAGTGAGCGCGTCGTAGCGCCGCAGGACACGCGCGGGATGGTTCAGAACACGGAATTGGCTTCCCGCCCGGGAGAGCTGGTCGTCGAACTCGATGGCTAATTGGAGCTGCCCGGGCGACAGTGTCTCCAGGTCGGAGAAAATATAAGTTCCAGGCCGGGCCTGCTGGATGTGGAGCAGGTCGTCATAGAAAAGGAACTGCATGCGCGAACCTGGTTCTGGGCCCCACAGGTCCACATATTGAAGGCTCTTCGAATTCTGCCTCTGTACTAAGTAGAAGATCATGTCTGGGGCATCACCTTGGCGATCTGGACGTGACACATAGTCTATGCCGCCAGGTCGCGCCGCGGGCGCACAGCCTCCGCCGGCTTTTTCTGCGGTGGTTGCAGGGCTTCGCCCAGCGCGCCCCATGCCGCTGAGTAAATCCCCAACACCAGCACCGGAAAGCAATAGATGAGCGGCCCTATCAGCGATCGGTTCTGCTTGAAAATGAACTTGACGCAGTTCCTGATTCTCATCCACGGATAAGACACCAGCGTCTTCCAAAGAATCGGGACTCCCACCTTGCCGGTCGGCTGGAAATAAGACAGCTCTCCGTCCCAGCAGGCCCTCATAAAATATTTTCCGTGACCGTAATGATGTTCCAGGAGGTGCCACAATGAACTCGGATTGATATGTCCGGTGCGCACCCTGGGATCAAACAGCACAGGTTCGTCGTGGAGCATGAGCCGGCGGTTGAAGACCGTGTCCTCTCCCAACGGCAAGTCCGGCGGAAACGAACCATAGCGGCTGAACAACTCGCTGCGATAGGAAAGATTATGGATGACCTTTCCCTTCATCACTTCCCGCGGGCGATTGGGCAGACAAAAAACATATTCCATGATGTAGTTTGCCCAGCCAATCAGGTTTCCGGGATTGGCATTGGTGATCACACCCCCCACCGCCGCGAATCCCTCATCGTGCCCTTCCATCCGCGTATTAAGCCACTCTGGTTCCGCCACGCAATCCGAGGCCAGAAAAGCGATGACCTTTCCCTTCGCGTGTTCGACACCTACATTCCTGGTTTCGCCGGGTAACGCCCGTCGCGGCAGCCGAACCAACCTTACCCGCGGATATTCACGGCTCACAATCATCGGGGTCGCATCCGTGGAACTGTCCACTACGATGACTTCAAAGCGAATTGACGTGCGCTGTGCTACCAGCGAGTCCAGCGAAGCGCGAATGGTTTTCTGAGAGTTGTAGGACAAGACGATCACCGACGCTTCCACACTTCCGGTCAGGCCTGAGGGTTGAGCGCTATTCTCCGATTGAAGTAACGTCATTTCCCACTCCTACAAGAGTTTGACCAACCAGAGCCATCAACTGGTGGGCCTGAGAGACCACGACTGTTCCACCACCATATCGCCATGGCCCGGTTGCGGTATGGCCTGGGTCAGCACCGCTCTTCCCAGGACAACCTGAAATTGACCGGCGCCGGTGATTCGCTGCTGCACCGTATTGCCGGTCATGGAGCAGATTTCAATGGAATACTGTCCTGGCACCAGGGGCAACTTGTCGATCGCGCAAACAAATTCTCCCGGATTCGGTGGATCGCCCGATATCGCCTCTGCCGCCGTGGCGCTGGCGCACACGGTCAGGGGATAGCCACGAGCATTGAGGATGGTCAGGTTCACTGAGGTCTTCCTGACCGACGCCGGCTCGCCTCCGTCGTATCCAACGGCAAATTTCGCCGGGTCGCCGGTGGCAAAGCACGGGACCTGCTTATCGTCCCCATCGAGCAGCCGGATGTACTTTAGCCGCGGAACCAACGGAGACACCTCCCCCACCTCCAGCGGGATGAATCCACGGTGGGTGCCGTCGTCGCCGACGACGGCATCGAGATAACTGTCGATGACGTCGGCCGCAGTCCCTTCCTGACGAATGCCGCCGTGTTCCAGCCAGATGGCTCGCGTGCACGTGGTTGCGATCGACGGCAGTTCGTGACTCACCAGAATCACGGTCCGTCCCTTCCGGTTCGATTCCTGAATGGCCTGAAAGCACTTTCTGCGGAATGCCGCATCGCCTACGGCAAGGACTTCATCGATCACCATGATCTCCTGCTCGAGGTGGGCCGCAACCGCGAATGCCAGCCTTACTTTCATGCCGCTGGAATAGCGTTTGATGGGCGTGTCGATCCATTCCGCGACTCCCGCGAACTCGACGATGCTGTCGAACTTTCTCTTGATCTCCGACTTTCGCATTCCCACCAGCGCACCGTTGAGGTAGACATTTTCGCGGCCCGTGAGTTCGGGATGAAATCCGGTACCGACTTCGAGCAATGCCCCGATACGCCCGTAAAGTTCCGCCCGGCCTTCATTCGGCCGCGTGATGCGGGAAAGGATCTTAAGCAGTGTGCTCTTCCCCGCTCCATTCACGCCGATGATCCCCAGTATCTCTCCCTTAGGCAGGTCGAAGGAGCAGTTACGCAGGGCCCAGATCGTCTCGCCGGTGGACCGTTTTCGAAAGCGCGCGATCAGCCGGGCCTCGGCATCTGGCCCGCGCCAGTATTTCTTTCCCAAACCGAAGACTCGAATCGCGTGCGCGCTCATAGTCCTAGATCATGTCCACGATGGAATGTTCTGTATTGGCAAACACCGCTGCCCCGATGGCCAAAAAGGCCAGCACCAGTACCGTGACGATGGAAAGCATACGCAGGTCCGGCGCATGTGCGGTCGAGAGAACCGCCCAGCGGACGCCCTCCACGACCTGATACATGGGATTGAGTTGATACAGAGTCAGCAGCCAGCCGGGCAACCGCTTCGCTACAACGGTCTGGGAGTATGCCACCGGGGTCGCGTAAAGCATGAACTGAATCAGGTACAAGAGAAACCTTGAGGTGTCCCGGTAACGGGCGTGCAGCCCGGAGAAGAGAAGGCCCATGGCGAGAGATAAAAGCAGCGCCAGCGCGATGAATCCGGGAACAGCCAGCAGACGGGAAGTAAGTGGAAAGCCGTACGCCAGCGTCATTCCCAGAAGCAGCGCGAAGGAAATTGCGAAATCCACCAGGCCCCCGAATACCTCGCTCGCGGGAATGATGACCCGCGGAAAATAGACTTTGGTGATGATGTGTTCGTAGGTGACCAGGCTTTCGCTGCTGCGCGATACACCCGTGCTGAATAGTTCCCAGGGCAGGAGCGCGGCAAAGGTAAAGAGAGGATAGGGGATTCCCTCCGACGGCAGTCGGGCAATCTTGCCCAGGGCGAAAGTGAAGAGCAGCATCTTGGCCAGGGGCGTAATCACAAACCACAGCGGACCCAGCAGGGTCTGGCGGTTCCGGCGGAAGATATTACGCCACAGAAATGCCCAAAAGACATGCCAGCTGCCCAACAGCTCGCGCACATCCACAACTTCCCACCGGCTGGCCGGGCGCAACACGAACCTCGGCACGCCGCCATCATCCGCCGCCGGCACGGAGTTCTGCTCGATCCTCACAGAAGGCAGGCCGGTGGCGGGAGCGGTATAGATGTCTTCTTCCATTTTCGAAAGTACTGTCGTGCTACGAAGCTGCACGTCCGCGAGCGTTACCGGCACCAATCTGAATCTACCGCGAGCATTCGTTCAGACGAAACTATCGAAGGAAGGTCCATCTCTCAGGTTCGGACCGACGTTCGTTCTGCCGAAGAGTGGCGTTGAGGCCCGACACTTTGCCATCCTCAGGATGGCTCAAGTAGTGGTCGGAAATGCCTCAAACCGTCGCGGTTGGTTTTCTTACAAGAAATCGTCGACGAGAGGTGGCTGTCCTGGCAGACTACCACAGATCAACAAAATGTACACCGGTTGCGACCAAGCCCGTTCACGACCCATTTGGCTCCACAGTTCGTGCAATGGGCCTCGAACACAGGTCAGCCCAGGACATACTTCTCGCAACTCGCCTGCCGCTTTACAAATCGTGAGATAAGGATAAGACTTTTGTTTCCGGAAAGATAGAACTAGGAGGGGCGCTGTGGAACGATGTGCCCTTCAGTTAATGTGCAACTGTGTGCGGCTTTTGGTGAAGCCGACCGTCAGCGCACTCCGCTGTCGAGAAAGGCTGAAAAATGAATTCCGCGGAACTCGACAAGAAAGACCCGCGAAGGATACCCCCTTCGACAAGCGGCCAGTTGCTCCACAGGGCTCGGATTGGGCTTGGCTTGGCGGCAATCATGCTCTATTCAGCGGGCCTGCTGGTCGCGGCTGCCTACGTGTCATTTAAAGCGCCCATCAAGCCTGATCGCTACGGGCATCCTTTTTCCCGGCATCTGGGCGACCGGTTGGCGGCGTATGCCCTCTGGTTCAGGTCTCCTTCCAAGGCTGAGAGGGCGACCATGCCAATCGAAAAAATAAACCAGATCCTGGACACAGCCAGCGCCAAGCATGGCGTCGACAGGTGTCTGGTTCATGCCGTCGCAGTCTGGGAGTCCAGCCTGAATCCGCACGCCATCAGCACCACGGGAGCCGTCGGCTTGATGGCGCTGCAACCCGAAACCGCCCGGCAGTTTTCGCTAGAGGATCCGTTCGATCCGTACGCCAACGCAGATGCAGGCACACGCCTCCTGGGCCAACTCTCGCACGATTACAACGGCAATGTAGATCTGATCCTTGCGGCCTACAACAGCGGTTCCAACGCGGTGACCCAATTTCGAGGAGTGCCGCCATACCGCGAAACCACTGACTACGTGAAACATGTAGGCCACATCTATCGGATATGTAAAGCCGAGCAGTAAATTAGCCTCGAACCGCGCCGAGGGTGCTTCCATTGCGGCGTTCCATTGGGAAGAACAGGACCGCGATCTGCCGATATTGCTTCTGAGTTGCCGACCATCCGGGAGTTGTCGCTCCGCATCAGCACGGGCTACTGCAGATCCAGTTGCGTCAGCTTAATCGCGCTCTGCGAAGAACCTTGCGGGGATGACTCGAAGACTCTGGTGGCCACGATAGTCGCGGTTCCTGTAACGGGCAAGAAACCCTGGAAGGCTTTTGTTCCCGCTGCCGTGATACTTGTCGCTGTTGCCATCGGGGGAACTTTGACAATTCCAGACGAGCGCGCCGTCCCACGTGGTCTGAATTCCGGTGTTCTTACTGCTGTGCCCCCTACTTGCCGGGACTGGGCCACACAACTCGATACAACGTGTTTCGAGCAGTTCGAGGTGTCAGCAGCAAGTGCAGGAAATAACACGAAATAGCAGGAGGTTGGTAGCGCTAACGGGAATCGAACCCGTGTTTGAAGATTGAGAATCTTCCGTCCTAACCCCTAGACGATAGCGCCGCCGGAGGCAGTCATTATAACAAAGCAAAACGAGAGCCGGCGGGACGGCGGCCTAGGTTGTCGCCTGCCAGGCAATCACCTTACTCTCTTGACAATATTCCCTCCCAGAGCTAATTTCTTTTAGCGAATAAAAAGCGAAAGAACGATTCGCAGCCTCGGCCAGCCGCCCCGGCGTTTCCCTGAAATTGAGGTCCTTAATGTCTTCCCCACTCTTTTACGCCCCGGCGGGCGATGCGGTTGTCTTTGCTGCAAAGAAGGAACCGGCGCTGGTCTTACAACGGCTGGCGGCAGTGCCCAAGCTGGCGGGGGTGACTGCGGCATCACGACTGGAGGTACGACCTTCGCCAGAGATGGTCTCCAGCGGAATTCGCGAGATTGATGAGCTTTCCGGCGGGCTTCCGCGGGGATGTCTGAGCGAGATTTGTGGACCAGCCTCTTCCGGACGCACCAGCGTGTTGCTGGCTGCCCTGGCGGCAGCTACCCGTCGCCAGGAAGTCTGCGCCCTGGTGGACACTACGGACGCGCTCGATGCGGTCTCGGCTGCGGCAGCGGGAGTTGAGTTGGAAAGATTGCTGTGGATACGCTGCGGGACCGGACGTCGGACGTCGGACCTCGGGCCTCAGCACTCGGGCCTCAGACATCAGACCCCCGACCATAGGGGTGAAGTCCGAGGTCAGGAGTCCGAGGTCCGAGGTCTGAGATCCTACGTCCGGCTTGAGCAGGCTCTGCGAGTTACTGATCTGCTTTTGCAAAGTGGGGGCTTTGGCCTGGTGGCCATCGATCTCGGCGATGTGCCGGACGCGGCCGCGTGGCGGATTCCGCTGGCTTCCTGGTTTCGCTTTCAGCGTGCCGTCGAATCCACTGCCACGGTGCTATTGGTAGTGGCCCAGGCGCCCTGTGCTCCGACTTGCGCTTCTCTGCTGATCAGGCTGCGGACGGGGGAGCAGCTTTCAACTATCAGCTCTCAGCTCTCAGTTAAAAGCGAACTTTCGCTGGCCCACGTGCAACTTCTGGATGGACTGCGCGTTGAAGGAGAGCTGCTGCGTTCGCGCATGCAGCGAAAACCGACACAATCCGTCACCACGGTCTTCGCCACAAAAGCGGTGCGGATTGCGTAGTCCCACGGCAGCGCCTTCGATTGCGCTCGGACCAGCGTTGCCGGTTGCATCTTGCTTTTTGCTGCGAGGGCGAGACGCCCTCGCGACAGCCGGCGGGACGCCGGCGCTACAAGCTGAGAGCTGACAGCTTTTCTCTGACGAACGATGACTGCCTTCGCCTGCATCTACGTTCCTGACTTTCCTGTCGAGGCCTTGCTGCGCGCCGAACCTGGCTTGCGCTCACAAGCTTTGGCCGTGCTTGAAGGCAAAACGCCGCTGCAAACGATTTTTGCTTTGAATGAAAAGGCCCGCCACGCTGGAGTTTCGCTGGGAATGACGAAACTTCAGGTGGAAGCCTGCTCTGATCTTGTGCTGCGCCCACGATCTTTATTACAGGAGGCCGCCGCACACGCGGCCTTGCTCGACTGCGCCCAGTCATTTTCGCCGCGAGTGGAGGATGCGGGTTGTGACACCGTCCTTCTCGATCTCGCCGGTCTGGAGCCGCTTTTCGGTCCGCTGCCAAAAATCGCGCGGGATGTGGCGCGCCGTGCTTCCGATCTTGGCCTCGAAGCCAATATTGCCGTGGCTTCCAACCCGGACACGGCCGTACTCGCGGCTCTCGGCTTTTCCGGCGTGATCGTGATTCCTGAAGGAAGAGAAGCCGAGCAGTTGGGCAATCTTCCCCTGGAAGTGTTGTTTACCGGGGGACACGATCTCCAAACCCTGGACGTACTTGAGCGCTGGGGCATCCGAAATCTTCGCGCTCTGGCTGCGTTGCCCGAAGTCGCGCTGAGCGAGCGTCTGGGCCAGGAAGGCATTCGCCTGCAACAATTGGCACGTGGCTGCAGTTCCCGATCGCTGGTTCCAGTCGAGCTGCCTCTGGTTTTCGAAGAGGCGATCGAACTGGAATATCCACTGGTGCTGCTCGAACCACTGGCATTTCTGCTAAGCCGGTTGCTGGAACAGCTATGTGCCCGGCTGGGCGCCCGGGCATTAGCCACTCAGGAGTTAAACCTGGACCTGACCCTGGAATGCAGCACCCCAGAATACGTGGGGACGAGCGCCCCCGCCCGTCCGGGTCGAGCGCAGGCTCGACAAAGTTTTCACCGCACCCTGCGCCTGCCTGTTCCCCTGCTGGATCCCAAAGTTTTTCTCAAGCTGCTGCAGCTTGATTTGAATGCACACCCGCCCGGCGCTCCCATCGTGAAGATCCATTTATCGGCGGAGCCGGTGCGGCCGCGGGCAGCGCAGAGTGGTTTGTTCCTGCCTCCTTCTCCGGAGCCGGAAAAGCTCGAGCTCACGTTGGCGAGAATCGCAGGAATTGTTGGTCAAAATAAAGTGGGATCACTGCAACTGCTGGACACACACCGTCCAGAAGCTTTCCGGATACAACATTTTGCCCCGGGTCAGAGGCAGGAGCAGACGGCTCGCAATCCCAAGGCATCCCGGAATGACAATCCCCAGGAACTGCAAAAACAAAACGAAGTCGCAGTCACTGCCATGCGTATCTTCCGTCCACCCTTGCGCGCCACCGTGACCCTGCAGGAAGGCAAGCCTGCGCACATCGCTTGCCCCAGGCGCAAGGAGATTTGTGGGGAAATCCTCTGGGCCGCCGGTCCCTGGCGCACCTCTGGAGACTGGTGGGAGCAGGAAGGATGGGCCCGCGACGAGTGGGACATCGCGTTACAGGAAGCAACCGGCATCACGCTCTATCGCCTGGTCCGCGATTTGCTCAGAGGACAGTGGCAGGTGGAGGGGAGCTATGACTGAAGGCCGCCCCGCGCCCGGACGCCGGACTCCAGACGTCGGACGTGGGACCTTAAAGATTTGGGCCATAACCAGAAGCTTTCCGAACGGCGCGCCACTCCCCGTGAAGGCGTGGCTGGTGGGACGTGGCGCGTCAAATCAGATAAGTACGCAGGGCTTTGGCGACACCAAACCCGTGGCTCCGAACACCAAGCCCGACGGCAGCGACGATCTGGACGGAAGGCAGAAAAACCGGCGGGTCCAAATCACCCTCAAAAAGTAGTGAAACCACGCGCGGCAACCAGGGCACCCTACCCTGCAACGCGGGAGCGAAACTACAGGGTCTATAGGGTCTTCACTGTATTCTGGGGCCCGCTAACTGTGCATAACCTGTTCAAACTGTGTTATCCCGGCTATTTCGTGATTACGCCGCAGGCGATGCGGTCGCCCGCGTTTCCGGCCGGGTCGCTCTTCATGTCGTCTGCCTTGGCATGAATCACCAGCGCCGTGCCGCCGTTGCTGAACAGGGAGTGGCTGTCGTCGCCCAGAGTTACGTCCTTGTTCACCACTTTGAACTTGGCTTTGCCCTTGGCATTAACAGTGAAGTTGTTCATGTCTCCGGCATGGTGGCCTTCGGGATTCTCCAGGCCATGCTTCTTTCCCTCGGGATTAAAGTGCGGGCCGGCCGATTTGAAATCCGGCGCCTCGCATTGCGCCTTCTGGTGAAAGTGCAAAGCGTGCATCCCCGGCGGAAGGTCGTGCAGCTTGAGCTCCATGGATACGCCCGCCGATGCTTCCTTGCTCCATAGCACCGCTGTTCCTACGCTTTTGCCCTGCGCGTCTTTCAGTTCGACCGTGGTCTTGGCAGCTGCGGCGATCGACAGGGCGAAGAACGAACACAATCCGATGGCAAGCGAAAACGTTTTAGCGATTTTCATGGCCTGGCAATTATAACGCTACAACGCCGGCACACCTATGTAGTAACTCAATCTTAAATCTACGGCGTCATCCTGAACGGCCTTCAGGCCGTGAAGGATCCGGCGTGCAGCGGTACAAGTCCCGCCACCGCGCATATCTGCCGCACGCTTCGCAAGCTCAGCATGACGCATGGCACGAGGCGACTAAGCCTCTACCGCATCGAAACATAGAAGGCATTGTTCCCCGACCGCAAATCTTTGCCATAGGAAAAGGCAACTCCGACGCCAAACACGCGTACCGTAGCCTGCGCGCCCAGGTCCCACAACCATTTCTGCGAACCCAATCCCGCGGAGGCGTCGGTAATTTTGCCCGTGTCCAGAAATGGCCCCAGCTTCACGGTAAAGATGCCGTTGCGATACACGTTCTTATCGGCTTCCCAATTGGACAGGAAATAATCCCGCCCCATCGGAGCGCTGCCCTTCCGGCCGTCGCGGGTCCCGATATGCCCTCGCATCTCAAGATCGTTATCGCGCTCGAGGCCAAGCATAAAGAGCTCGTCGAACGGAACCTCCCCGAACGTTTTGCCGGCCCTGATTCGGTGCTGTATTTCATAGTCGTCGCCCTGTGATTGCGGAAGCCAGTGAAACCGCAATGAACCTTGCAGCCTCTCGAAAGAATGCGAAGGTTGCGACCGGATACGCCCTGCCTGTGAGGACACTCCCCCTTCCAGGGTCACTCGCCGTTCCGGCACACGCCAAAGCCCGGCGTTTAATTGCGTGGTCTGCTTGAGCTGGTATCCCTTGGTCAGCAGGCTCGGAGTGAGCGCCGTTCCCGGAATCACGCTGCGGAAGTCGCGATGCGAAATTTCGGCCCCCGCAGACCACTGCCAGCGCCCGCTTTCGAAAGAAGCGAAGTCCACCTCCACCGCTTCTCGCCGCATGTTGAAGCTTTCCAACACAGGCGCCGGACCCTGAAACGAATTCCTGATGTCCCAGTTTTCACTGCGCAAGTCGGCCGCCAGTCCGTAGCGAAATTTTGGATTGGCCTTGAACGGACTCGACAGCCGCGCCAGCAGCCGCCGCTTGTCCGCATCCCAGCGATACATGGAGACGAAGTTGATGGCCCGGTGGCGCAGGTTGTAAACCTCCGGAGTAACGCTTTGAAAGGGCAAGCCCCGAAACAGCAGAAACAGCTTTTCCAGCTTGCCCTGGCCCCATCCGTCGCGCTCGCGGTTGCGGAAAAGAATGTCAAACTTGCCGTCGTCGCGGGCCTGCAGATCAAATTGGTAGCGGGGAAAAATTTCCAGTCCGGGGACGCGGACCTCGGTAGTCAGCAGATCGGGGAGGCGCAGGACGCTGGCCGGCGCGAAAGCCATCGCACGATCGAGCAATGCCGCATTCAGTCGGGGCGGAGGCTGGCTTCGTATCTCCACAATTTGTGGCTTGCCCACGCGGCTCCAATACTTCAGGGCAGCTGCGATGTTTCCCTGCAGAAAATAGACGGTGCCAAGAAAATCGTTGCCGTAGGAATCAGTGGGATCAAGACGCAAGGACCGCCGCAAGTGGCGCGCCGCAGCTGGGTACCGCTTCTGCTTGAATGCCACCCCCGCCAGTTCCAGCGGAAACCGCTTGTCGCCGGGCTGGAGCCGGGCTCCGGCCGCAAACGCCCGCTGCGCATCGTCCCAGCGTCCTACTTGCGCGAGTGCCGTGCCGTAGTAGAAATCGAGTTCAGCCGAAGGGCGCTGTGAGGATTCGGCAAGGG
>JAIQFF010000037.1 GCA_020073395.1 Terriglobia bacterium | reverse complement strand
TTTTCTGCGAGGGGAAACCTTCACAGTAGGACTATCGCGGGGGAGTCTCCAGCGGGATAGGGTCCGTGTGGATGAACGTCAACCCCCCCCCACCCAAGCGGAGCTTGGATGGGGCACCCTCGGGCAACTTGGCGTTCTTCGCTGCTCGAGCCATCCCCGCTCGCAAGCCTTGTTGTACGCTGCGTTTGTATCCGGCTTGATCCATCTTTGCCACGGTGGTGGCGGCGATGCCGCCGGGGGTAGCGGCTTCGTTCAGCAGCGCGTCCAATGAAAGATGGGACTCGCGCCAGGCCAGGACTCCATCGGCCAGCGCATGAGCGGCGGCGGTCAACGCGGTCTTGCCATCCAGTCCAAGTTTCTCGGCGGCTTCTGCCAGCGCGGACAGAGCGTGGTAGCCGTGGCTGGAAGAGTAGGTCACGGTGAAGGCGTCGAACTTCGTCTCGGGAATTTCGAGGACGGTGCCTACTCGCGAAAAGAAATTCCGTATTTCGCTGCGCGCAGCGGCTGGTAAGCCGCCGTCGAATGTTACCGCCGTCAGACCGCGGCCGGTCCGCGCGACCGGGCTGGGCATGGCGCGGGCCCAGCGCACTGGGCGGCCCAGCCATGTCCGTAACCTCTTGAGCGGGATACCTGCGGCAAGACTTACAGCCGTTAGCGGACGGGTTTGTTCTTTCCGGATCTGCCCGATCTTTTCTAACAAGTCGCGAACTGCATCGGGTCGCACCGCGACGATCAGAAGATGCGCCTGCTCGACCGCGCGACGCAGATCAGGCTCAACCTGGACATCGTAATGGCGTTTGAATTGACGCAGTTTGTGCGCGTTGCGATCGTGCACGACCACGGGCTGCCTGAATCCTGCCAGACGCAACCCGGCCAGCAGCGCACTGGTGATGCGTCCACCACCCAGGAAGACGATGACATTCTTGCGGACGCCTTTCATGCGAGATCTTTCATCTGAGATCAGTGCAAGCCAGATCCGCGGCTTCGATCAGCACGGCAACATCTTTTTCCGAATGCGCGGTGGAGATGATCCAATGCAGGCCGTTGGATGGAGTCATGTAGATACCTCGTTCGAGCAGACGATGAACGAAGCGAGAGTAGAGATGAGTATCCACATACGTGCAATAGTCACGGTAGTCGTGGATGGCGTTACGATCGGTAAAGTAAATCTGGAACATGGGACCGAAACCCTGCACTATGGCGTTCAGCTTGCGGCGCCGAAAAACTTCGCGCAAGCCTGAGATCGCCACGTTGCCCACGGCGTGCAGTTTCTGATATGCGCCATCCACAGATAGAAGGTCGAGGTTCGCAGCCACCACTTTCATGGTGAGCCGATGTCCGTTAAAGGTGCCGTAGTGCAGCACCATGTCTTCGCTCCAGCGCATGCGATCGAGGATGGATCGCGGGCCGGCCACGGCGCCGACGGGAAATCCCGCGCCCAGGGCTTTGCCGAAGGTGCTGATGTCGGGTTGGATGCCGTAATACTCCTGACATCCGCCCGGAGCGTAGCGAAAGCCGGTGACGACTTCGTCCAGGATCAACAGCGCGCCGTATTGTTGCGCGAGTGATTGGAGTTGTTTGAGATATCCATCGCGGGGCAGGATGCAGCCCATGTTGGCCATGATGGGCTCGGTAATCACGGCGGCGAGCTCGCGCCCATACTGCTTCATGACGCGCTCGAGCGCAGCGACGTCATTCCATGGTGCCAGCACAACGTCGTCGAAAATCGCGGCCGGAATGCCTTTCGAATCCGGCATGCGGGCGGGATTTTCCGGCGGGCCCAACTTCTCCGGCGCATGACTGTGCGCATTTAAAAGATAGGGATCGTACCAGCCGTGGTAGTGGCCTTCGAATTTGAGGAACTTGGTCCGGCCAGTGTGGGCGCGAGCCAGGCGCAAGGCCAGCATCGTGGCTTCGCTGCCGCTGTTGGTGAAGCGCACAACCTCGGCGGAGGGAACCATGCGTCGCAGGCGCTCGGCTGCTTCAACTTCGGCGGAGGTTGCGGCCGCGAAGTGCGAGCCTTGCGCCATCGTCTGCGAAACGACTTCGACCAGTTTGGGATGGGCGTGTCCCTGGATGAGCGCGCCGAACGACATCATGCAATCGATATATTCGTTGCCGTCGGCGTCCCACACATGCGAACCTCGGCCGCGCTCTAGAAAGACCGGGCCGGGAGAGAAGACGGCAGCGCCGCGCGAAGGCGAGTTGACGCCTTCGACCAGGGATTGCTGCGAACGCTCGAACCATTGCTGCGAGCGAGTGCGAGATGTACTCGGCATAGTCATTTCGAACCACGTAGGCCCGGTCGCCCTCGTCCGGGCAGGCGAGCGCAGCTCGCCAGAAGCACCGCGCGCGCTCGCGAACCGCCGCGCAGAACCCCTGCGGAGCCTCGCTCCGGCGGGCGGACGAGGGCGTCCGCCCCTACGTGAGTCCCGCGCTAGTCTGCGATGCCTCCGCCGTCTACCACCAGCGTTGCTCCCGTCATGAACGACGAATCGTCCGATGCCAGGAACAGCGCGGCTTTTGCGATCTCGTCGGGAGTGCCGATCCGTCCCAGCGGACGATTGCTGCAGCCTGCCAGATAGTCCTCCCATTTCTGGCCGCGCATGCGGGCGTCTTCCGGCAGCATGGGCGTGTCCACGTCGCCCGGGCAGATGCAGTTTACGCGGATCCCCTGGCGGCCATGATCGATGGCCATGGCTTTTGTGAGGAGCACAACGCCGCCTTTCGAGGCACAGTACGCGATGGCAGCATCGCCGCCTACAATTCCCCAGCCCGAACTGTTGTTGATGATCACACCACTGCGCCGCTCGATCATGCCGGGCAGAGCGAATTTCGACATCAGGAAAGTGCCTTTCAGGTTCACGTCAATTTGCAGGTCCCATTCTTCCTCGCTGCAATCGAGCGTGGTATGAGGATAGAAAATGCCGGCATTGTTGAACAGGATGTCGAGGCGTCCGAAGGCGCTTACGGTTTCATCGACGGCACGGCGGCATTCGTTGGCCTTGCGAACGTCGGTACGCAGGAAGAGGGCCCGCCCGCCACCTTCCAGGATCCGTTCGGTGACCGCGTGGCCACGCTTCTCGTTGCGCCCCGTGATGGCGATCTTGGCGCCTTCTTTGGCGAAGAGGATGGCGGTAGCTTCGCCGATGCCCGAAGTGCCGCCGGTGATGAGGGCGACTTTGTTTTGCAGACGCATACGAAACCTTCCCGACTTGCGCAGGCCCGATGCCCTCCTTACGACTTCGCCCAGGACCCAGGCGGGCGAGCGCTGCTCGCCAAATGGCAGAAAGCAGGAAAAACCGCGCGGAGCTTCGCTCCGCTGGGCGGACGAGGCGTCCGTCCCTACGCGAGCTAGGCTGACCCGGCCAAGCCTCCGCCGTCCACGACCAGCGCCGTTCCGGTTACGAATGACGACGCTTCACTGGCCAGAAATAGAGCGGCTTGCGCGATTTCTTCCGGCTTGCCAACCCGTCCCAGCGGCCTCTTCGCTGATTCCGCCAGGAACTTATCCCTGGGCTCTCCCAGTTGCTGGGCCTCGTTGCGCAGCATGGCGGTATCGGTGTCGCCGGGGCAGATGCAGTTTACGCGAATATTCTGCGGGCCGTGATCGATCGCCATGGCCTTGGTCAACAGGACCACCGCTCCTTTGGATGCGCAATACACGGCAGCTCTGGGTCCGCCGGCAAGACCCCAGCCGGAAGCGGTGTTGATGATGGAGCCTCCGCCGGACGACGCCATGACGGGGATGACCTGGCGCGACATCAGAAACATGGATTTCACGTTCACCGCCATTACCCGGTCCCAATCGGCCTCGCTGAGTTCGGTCACGGCAGCGCGTCGAATGATACCTGCATTGTTGAACAGGATGTGGATGCCGCCAAATTCGCGGACGGCACGTGCGGCGACGTGCTGGCAGTGGGCGGCGCTGGTGACGTCTCCGGGCTCGAATATGGCGCGGCCGCCCAGCTGTGTGATTTCGGCGGCTACAGTGTGCCCGGCCGATTCATTTATGTCAGTGAGGACAACCGAGGCGCCTTCGCGGGCGAAGAGGATGGCCGTCGTCTTTCCAATGCCGGAAGCGGCACCCGTGATGAGAGCGGTTTTGCCGTCGAGCTGATTCTTCGGCATGAATTTTTTCTCGGTCGCCCATTTCTTCAGCGGCTGGCCAGGCCTCCCGCGGTTTCCGCGCCGTCAATGGTGTACACGTGGCCGGTGATGTATGCGGCATCGTCGGAGGCCAGAAACGCAAACAGGGCCGCGATCTCTTGTGGCTGGGCGTGGCGTCCCAGGGGAACTTTCCGGTTTACCGCATCCAGCATCTCATCGGTATATTCGGCACGCTGCATGGGGGTGAGCACGTATCCCGGCGCGATGGCGCACACGCGAACTTTGGGCGCGAGTTCCAGGGCCATGGACTTGGTCAGCTCGATCACACCCGCTTTCGTGGCATTGTAGTCGGCATAGTATGGTTGGCCGACCAGGCCGTTGGTGGAGGCCGTCTGCAGAATGACGCCGCTGCCGCGCTCCCACATGTGCCGGGCCGCGGTCTGCGCCATGTAAAAGACGCCGGTGAGGTTGACCGCGATTACTTTGTCCCACTCTTCGGGAGTGATGTCGAGGAAGTTGTGGCGAATGCTGATGCCGGCGTTGTTGATCAGCACATCCACCCCGCCCAGCAGGCGCACGGCCTCGACAAATCCTTCTACAACTTGTTTCAGACTGGAGACGTCTGCGTCCACTGCACCGGCCAATTTCGGCAGCTGCGACAGAATTTGCGCGCGGCCCTTGGCGTCGCGATCGAGCACCACCACGGCTGACCCTTCTTCCAGAAAGCGCGCGGCAGTTGCGGCGCCGATTCCGCTTGCCCCTCCGGTGATCAGGACGCGCTTGCCCTTGAGTCCCCGCATGTTCCTCCCTGAACTTAATGTGGGCGCAGGCGTCCCGCCCGTGCGTCCTCATCCAATGATGCTAAATGATTGGTGGCCCCGGCACGAGCGGGAAGCTCGCGCCTACATTTAAACCTTGCCGCCGAAGAAGAAGACCAGTTCGATGACCAGGATGATCACCACCATAAGTTCGAGCACGAAGGCGCGGCTCTGGTTGAACTGGTCCACCATGAAGCGATAGAGGTCCTCGGCGGTTTGGAGTTTCTGGGTGACCAGGTCTTTGTAGTCGGGCACGCCGACCTTGGCTGCCGCCAGCTTATACAGGCGGGCGGAAAACATGTCGCTGAGAAACTTGATGGCGTTGTCGGCACGTTCAGTCAATTCGTTTACGTCGAGCAGGACAGTGTGCAGATTGGTTGCGGCCCGGGCCAGGCGCCAGCGGGCCAGCATTCCTGTGCCTTTGTCCAGGCCAGCATACACAATCCCCAGTTCGCGGGTGAGCAGTTCGTCATAGTGGCGGAATTCCAGCAACTGCGAATTGGCGTACTCCAGAAGCTGGATGGCGGTCTCGGCGCCGGCCTGACTGTCGTAGAGGAAAGCGGCGTTCCAGCCGATTACCGCCAGGTCATTCGGATAATAAGAAATGCGGGATTGAAGAATCTCGTTGCGCTCGCCGTCAGAAAGCTGGGCCGTTTCTCCACGCACGATTTGCGCGATACTTCCCCCGTGGGAGGCGCACAACTCGGAGGCGGAGGGAGAGCCGGCAATCTCCCTGACGTGGAAAATAAAGTAGTCTTCACTCAACCACTCCGAATAGGGCTTGACCAGGGCCGGCGCTGCCCGCTCCAGCTTCTGGCGCGCGATTCGGGATGCGTGCTTCTCAAAGTCCACGTCCCAAACCCAGCGGCTGCCCATTTGAACCAGGGTGTCCCAGTCGCCGGAAAAAGGCAGCTCGAAGACCACGCTCAGCACGCCGTAGTCGTAATACTTGATCTGACCTTCGAGCCGCTCGCCACTGTCCAGGATCAGGGGTTCAATGGGCTCGACCACAGGGGGCCGCTGATAGCGAACGTACCCCGGAGCGGGATGCTTGAAGCTAGGCTGCTCCAGAGTGCGGGCACCGAAGATCTGCCGCAGCTCGTCGAGCCGGATTTCTTCGCAAACGTCGAACTGGATGAGAACGAGGACAGACCCGCGCAACGCGGGCTCTGCCGCGGTCCGCGCCATACGGTCAGTCTCAGGCAGGTGAAGGATGATTTCGGAGTCCAAAGCCATAGAAGCCTGCTTGTCAGCCGGGAATGAGAAGGCAGTAAATGCCCCAGCTAATTAGTATGGACTATTGTCCCAGAATCCGGCTGAGTTGGGGAGAGGCCGGGAGATAAAACATTTAAGTTGTTGATTATAATTGATTTAACGTTAGAAATGGCCGTTCACGGAGGGGGTGACGAGGAGTTGACCGGTGCCTACGCGGGTCGGTGATCTGAAGCCGCCGGCGCTGCCTTCGCCCAAGCCTGTGCCGCCGCTACCCGCCGTGAAATGGCTGGATGGGAGTGAAAAAGCCATTCCACCCAGGGGGCAGGGGAACGTTCTGCCAGGTTTTGCTCGGCGAGTTTATTCATGGCAGAAACAAAGGGCTCGACCGTGGGGATGGAGCGGAAGGCGTAGCGGTCCGCCTGGCGTTCATTAAAACGGGAGTACGCATTGAGCAGCGGCAGCACCAGGAACGACAAGGTGGTTGCCACCAGCATCAATAACGGCAGATTGGCAAAATCGGAGAGGGTCTCAAACATGTGCTGCCGGTCCACCGCGTAGTGCAAGACCCCATTGGCCGCCCAGAACCCAACAAATGTGACCGCTGCCTGCACCAGGATGCTCTTGAAGATATGGCGGTGTACGTGGTGGCCCAGTTCGTGGGCCATAACGGCTTCGATCTCATCGGTGGAATAGTTCGCCAGCAGGGTGTCGGCGAGAATGATGCGGCGAGTGTTGCCCAGCCCGGTGAGGGCCGCATTTGCCTTCTTGCTCTTTTCCGAGAGCTTCCATTGGTAAACCCCGCGGACCCGGGTGCCGGCACGCTCACCCAACTTTACCAGCCGCGTCTTCAATTCCTCATTTTCCAGGGGCGCAAATTTGTGAAAGATCGGAAACAGAACCACCGGAGCTAGTTGGGCCAGCAACACGAATAGTCCCAGGAACGCCGCCCAGGCAATCAGCCACCAGTGCTGTGGCGCCTGGCGCATGATGAAATACAGCAATTCGGCCACGATCCCGGCCAGAACAAGGCCCACCAGAAAGCCTTTGCCCTCGTCCCAGAGCCAGGCGCGCAGCCGCATATTGGAAAGGTGATAGCGGTGTTCGAGACGAAAACTGTAGTAGTCCAGGCCCAGTCCCAGCACTTTGACCAGCACCATGAGCATCAGCAGGTAAAGGAACAAAGCCAGGCTGTAATGCTGAAATGTGGCTTCGTAGGCGATGTCCCGGAGAGCGCCGCTCCACCCCGTGGCCAGGAGCACAATCATCAGGACCAATCCGAGAACAAAGTCGGCAATACCCAGCCACCGCCGGATGCGGTTGTAACGCCGCGCCTCAGGCGAGTCGGCGGGGACAGGGACGGTGGCGGCTGCTGAAACCATGTTGGCCCGATTGATTATCGTATCGCCGAAAACGAAATGCGACACCCGGAAGTCCAATGCTTATCAGTGTCTTCCGCGTTTTCAACGGTCGTCCCCTAAGCCCTGCGTCTGACAAAGGCCTCAGCCACGGAAAGAATTTCCGCTACCAGTTCTGGCGATGCCGCCTCGGTGTAAACGCGTAGCAGCGGCTCGGTGCCGGACATCCGAAACAGCACCCAGGGCACCGCCCCGTTGCCGTCCGAGGGTGCCTCAAGGAAGAACTTTATCCCGTCCAGCCCTTCCTTCTTTTTGATGGAGTAACGCCCGAGATGGTTGGTCTGCTCCGAGCCCGCCCGCTGGATCGCGCTCTGCTTCATCTCTTCCGTGATGTGCAGATCGCGGCGTCCGTAGTAGTGCGGCCCATACTCTCGTTGCAGATCGGCTACCAACTGCCCCAGAGGTTTGCGCTCCTCGGCCATCACGTTGGCCAGCAACAGGCAGTTGAGAGTGCCGTCGCGCTCGGGCAGATAACGCGAATATCCGATCCCCCCGGATTCCTCTCCCCCCACAACAATTTCGTGTTCCATCATGAGGTCGGCGATGTACTTGAATCCGATGGGACACTCGATCAGTTTGCGTCCATACCTGGCGGCGATGCGGTCCGCCATGCCGGTGGTGTTGAAGGCGCGCACCACGTCCCCGGGCCACTTCTTCCGCTCCAGTGCCCAGCGTAGAAGGACGGCGAAGCATTTGTGGGAATCGACGAAACTGCCATCTTCGGCGATGGCGCCGATGCGGTCTGCATCACCGTCCGTTGCCAGCCCGGCATGACAGCTTTCTTTCAAAACGGTCTGGCGCAGCATTTCTACGTGCGGCTCGATGGGCTCGGGATTGATTCCGGGAAATAACGGGTTCAACTCCTGGCGGATGGCGATGTAGTTGATGCCCCGATCCTGGAAGATTCTGGTCAGCACGCCGCGTCCCGAACCGTACATCGAATCCACCGCGAACCTGAACTTCGCTTTGGCGATGAGTTCAAAATCGGCGAATCGGGAGATGGCTTCCATGTATGCCGGTTTGAGGTCAACTTCCTTGATGGAAGCCGATTGCCCTTTGGGCATCGCTCCGGCGCTGACTTCCTCTTCAATCACCTTCATGATGGCGGGCGTGGCCGACCCGCCAAACTTGGCTTTGAACTTAACGCCATTCCAGTTCCAGGGATTGTGACTGGAAGTAACGACCACTCCGCCGGCAGCACCCTGGCTCTTTACGGCCAGCGAGATCGCCGGCGTCGGGGTGGAGTCCGAGGTGATCTGCACCGGAATTCCCGCTCCGGCGATGGTTTCGGCCGCGACCCGGGCAGCCTGCAGCGAGAGAAAGCGCGTGTCATAGCCGATGACGACCCCGCGAGCCGCATCTTCATGCCGCAGCACATAGGCCGCGATCCCGCCCGCAACACGGCGGACGTTGTCGAAAGTAAAATCGTCGGCAATGATGCCGCGCCAGCCGTCGGTGCCAAATTTAATCATAAGCAGTCGTCAGTCTTCAGTCGTCAGTAAATCGGTGTCTTTAGGTTTTTCTGAAGACTGAAGACCGACGACTGACGACTGTCCTACACCAGATTGCGCAGCTTCTTCTCATCCAGATACTTCACTACTTTCCCGACGTCCTGGGCCTGTTCGCGAGTGGTGATCAGCAGAGCATCTTCCGTTTCCACAACTACGAGATTGCTCACGCCTAACGCCGCAACAAATTTTCCAGGAGCATGGATATAGTTCCCCTGGGCGTTGAGCGTGAACCATCCTTCCGCGGCGATCAGGTTGTCATCTTTTGGCCGGCTCCTGGCTGCGTGATGCTCGTGCAGGGCGGTCCATGAACCCAGATCATTCCATCCGAAATCGGCGGGAAGGCAAATGACGTTGGAGTACTGCTCTCCCTTGCCGGAGCGGGGCTCGAGCACAGCATAATCGATGCTGATGTTTTCGCACTTGGGATAGAGCCGGGCAAACGTTGGGGCAAACTTGCGCGTGCCGAAGGTGGCCGCAATCTGTTTCAGCAAGGCGGTGGTTTTCGGCAGGTGCTCCAGCAGCGCGTTAGCCAGGGTACGGGCGCTCCACAAAAACATGCCGCTGTTCCAGAAGTAGTTCCCGGCTGTCACGAAGTCGGCGGCGAGCGCGGCGTTGGGTTTTTCCGTGAAGCGGCGGACGCGAACCGCATCGCCCTCAAAGGACGAGCCCGCTTCAATGTAGCCGTAGCCTGTCTCGGCGCGCGTGGGGCGGATCCCCAGTACCACAATATTCTCTCCCGCAGCGGCGATCTCAATGCCCTTCTTCAGCACATCGCGATATCGTTTTTCGTCACCGATTACGTGGTCGGAAGGGAACAGGCCAATCACCGCATCGGGATCGGTGTTCAGCAGAATGAACGCAGCCAAACCAATAGCTGGCGCCGTGTTGCGCCCCACGGGTTCGGCGAGAATCTGGTTGGGGCTGAGGCTTGGAAGCTGGCGCATGATCTCGCGCCGCAAATGCTGGTTGGTGATGATCCAGAAGCGAGCGGGCGAGGCCAGCGGCCGCAAACGCGAGATTGTCTGCTGGATCATGGTCTGCGCTCCATCGAGCGCCAGCAATTGCTTGGCACGACGCTGGCGGCTCAGCGGCCAGAAGCGCGTGCCGCGGCCGCCTGCGAGGATCACGGGATGGAAGCTTGTCTTAGCCACAGGTTAAGAATTGAAGATTGCAGATTTTAGATTGCCCATTGAAAAACGGGCATTCAATCTGCGATCTAAAAATCTGCAATCTGAAATCGCTCTTACATTCTTGTCTCAGGCTCCGGAACTGTCCCACCGGGCACGTACGCTTTGAGAAACTCCACCGACCACTGTGGACGCACCTGAAATTCGCCGACCGACGCGGGCACGACCACGGCATCGCCCCTGGCCAGCGTAACCGGATTCGCGCCCGTAGCTTCGACAATTCCGCAGCCTTCGACCGCCACCAGAATCTGGACGGAGCGTTTGCCGCTCTCGTCGTCCGTGCGGAAGGAGTGCGATTGCTTGAGTTCGAACATGTCCACGGCGAAGTAAGGCGTGGAAATCAGCGGGGCCCGGCGATTGGCGCCGCCATCCAAATTTGAAGGCGCGGGCCAAACCACCTTCCCCGATCCAACCCTTTCCCTTATGGCGGCCAACCCTTCTTTCAGATGCAATTCGCGCGGGCGTCCATAATCATAGAGACGATAGGTCGTGTCCGACTGCTGCTGGGTTTCCACGATGATCGCTCCCGGACCCAGCGTGTGCACGGTCCCGCCGGCCACATAAATCATTTCCCCCGGGAAGACGTTAATCCAGTTCAGCAGCTCCTCGGCGCGTTTCTCGCTTATAGCGCGCCCGAATTGGTCGCGGGTAACGCCGGGCTTGAGCCCCAATCCAATCTGGGCGCCGGGTTTCGCGTGGGCGACGTACCAACACTCGGTCTTCCCCCAGGGCTGTCCCGCGCGCCGGGCGGCCTCATCATCCGGGTGCACTTGCACCGAAAGCTTTTCGTGCGGAAACAAAAATTTCAGGAGCAAGGGAAAACGGTTGGGGTCTGCAGGCACATCTCCCACCAGTTCGCGGCCATACTTCAAACTCAACCCGGAGAGCGACTGTCCACTGAATGGCCCGTTCGCCACCTTGCACGCGTCGCCGGTCAGCCAGGCTTCGCCGATCTTCTCCTCGAACTTGTGGTTGGGATAGATCGGCGAGAGATCGAGCGTGCCCCAGGGACGCGGATCGAAGGCAGGCTGCATCGAAAATGGATATAGAGCGTTCACGCCGTATGCATGTGGAATTACAACTCAGGAGCAAGCCCCGAGGACGATCGGTAGAGCGGCCCGCCTACAAGGCCGCCAGGAACTTGCGCATGCGCTCCAGCCCGCGATCCAGTTCGGTTACCGAGGTCGCGTAGGAGACCCGAATATGTTCGCGCGTGCCGAAGCCTTCGCCGGGGACCGTCGCCACATGCGCTTCGCGCAGCAGTCTGCCGGCCACATCCGAAGCTGATTTGATGCCGCCACGCCCGAAGAAGGACGAAATATTAGGATAGGCGTAGAATGCCCCTTCCGGCAGTGTGCACTGCACGCCGGGAATGGAGCGCAGCCCTTTGACCACGTGGTCGCGCAATTTGATGTACTCGAGACGCATCTCCTCCACACACTGCTGCGGGCCGTTCAAAGCCGCCACCGCGGCCTTCTGCACGATGGACGTCGGATTCGAAGTGGACTGGCTCTGCAGTTTCTGCATGGCCGCGATCACCGCAGCCGGCCCCAGGGCGTAGCCCAGCCGCCAGCCGGTCATGGCATAAGTCTTCGACAGCGAACCGATGACGAGCATGCGCTCGTGATACTCCCGTAGCGAGCCCACGGAAAACTGCTCGCCGGTGTAATTCAGATAGACGTAGCACTCATCGGAGAGCACCCAGATGCCGCGCTCCGCCGCGAATTTCACCACTGCCTTCAAATCCTTCGGGGACATGACCGCGCCTGACGGGTTCGACGGCGAATTCAGAATGATCATTTTGGTGCGCGGAGTCACCAGGCGCTCAATCATCTCCGCCGTGACCCGGAAGCCCTGACGCTCGTCCGATTGCAGCAGTACGCAATTCCCGCCCGCGTAGCGCACGATGTCTTTGAACGATACCCAGTACGGCACCGGCAGGATGACTTCATCGCCATGATCGACCAGCACCTGAACGGCGTTAAACAAGGCGTGTTTGCCCCCGACCGAGGCCATGGATTCCTCGCGCTTGTAGCCGGACTGGAAATCAGCCGCATGGCGGCGCACGATGGCGTCGCGCAATTCCGGCGTCCCGCACACCGCCGTGTACTTCGAGAAATTATTCTGGATGGCGGCGACGGCGGCGTCCTTGACGTGCTGCGGCGTGGAAAAATGCGGCTCGCCGGCCCCGAAGTCCACGACATCAATTCCCTGCTGGCGCAGCTTGTCGGCTTCGGCCACCACCACCATGGTGGCAGAGGGCTCGATGCGGTTGATTCGCTCTGTAAGTTTGAGGGCCGGGAGTGCTTCCGTAACTGGAGTCATGCTCGTTTTCCTGGTTTCATTTTTCTTGCGTCTTGCAGCTTGATTGCCGGATCGAGTTTTTCCCGCAGCCGGCGTTCCACCATCTCCGGCACCAGGTCCTGGATCGATCCTCCGAGTTTTGCCACCTCGCGTACCAGCCGGGAACTCAGGTAGGAGTACTGCTCCGCCGGCATCATAAAAACGGTTTCCAGGTCGGGCTGCAGCTTGCGGTTCATCATGGCCATCTGCAGCTCGTATTCATAATCGCTGAGCGCGCGGATCCCGCGCAGTACGGCGCCAGCCTTCACTCTGGCTGCGTAGTCCACGGTCAGGCCGTCGAAGACGTCCACCCGAACGTTCTTGAAGTCGGCGGTCAACGCTTCCAGCATGGCCCGGCGCTCGCCCAGACTGAACAGTGGGTTCTTGTCCGGATTGCGCAGGATGGCCACGATCAGCTCGTCGAAAATCTTGCTGCCCCGTTCAATCAAATCCAGGTGCCCGTTGGTCGGCGGATCAAACGAGCCGGGATAGATAGCGATGACTTTCTTCAAGAAGTCCTCATTTTCCTGACAGGCAACAGGCAGGCTAGGGTTAAAGAAGATTCTATGCGGCTGAGCTGAGGGATGGCAATTCTTTTACCTAAAACAAAGTGTCATCCCGAGCGCCGCCCGTGGCGCGCTGGCGCGACGCGGGAATGTCGAGGGAGCCCTACCAGGCCGCAGACTCATCAGCTTATTGGGGTCCCCTCGACTTCGCTCGCGGCAGGCTCTTCGACTTCGCGAAACGTTTCGCAAGCGAAACATTTCGCTCCGTTCAGGATGACACGGAGAGAGTACTTCTAGCGTCTCGCCGGTACCTTGGCAGCTTCTGCTGGTGGCGCGCTCGGCATGGTAGTAACGCGAGCGCCCGTTCCTTGAGGAGCGCTCAAAGCCGTCGCGACCGGGGCCGCCGCGACGGGTTGGGGCACCGACGTGGTCAAGCCCAGATGCTTACGCACCTCCGCTTCCAGCTTGACGAAGGTTTCCACATTGTCCTTCAGGAACTGGCGCGCGTTCTCGCGGCCCTGGCCGATGCGCTCGCCCTTGTAGCTGTACCAGGCGCCGGATTTTTCCAGCAGGTTGTTGTTTACCGCCAGGTCGAGCAGATCGCCTTCGCGCGAGATGCCTTCGCCGTACATGATGTCGAACTCGGCCTCGCGGAAGGGTGCGGCGACTTTATTCTTCACCACTTTCACTTTGGTGCGTGAGCCCGTGACCACGTCACCTTCTTTTATGGCAGCGATGCGGCGGATGTCCACCCGCACCGAGGAATAAAACTTCAGCGCGCGTCCGCCGGTGGTGGTTTCCGGATTGCCGAACATCACGCCGATTTTTTCGCGGATCTGGTTGATGAAGATCAGGCAGGTGCGCGACTTCGAAACTGTTCCGGTCAATTTGCGCAGGGCCTGCGACATGAGCCGTGCCTGCAAGCCCATGTGGCTGTCGCCCATTTCGCCATCGAGTTCGGCCTTGGGGACGAGCGCGGCCACTGAATCCACGACCAGCACGTCAATCGCGCCGGAGCGCACCAGCGCTTCGGTGATCTCGAGCGCCTGCTCGCCGTAGTCGGGTTGGGAGACCAGCAGGTTGTCAACGTCCACGCCGAGTTTCTTGGCGTAGCCGGGATCGAGCGCATGCTCGGCGTCGACAAACGCCGCCATGCCGCCGGTCTTCTGAGCTTGCGCAATGACTTGCAACGCGATGGTGGTTTTGCCGGAAGACTCCGGTCCGAAGATTTCGACCACGCGCCCGCGCGGAAAGCCGCCCACGCCCAGAGCCGCGTCAAAGGAAATTGCGCCCGTAGGAATCACGGCAATGGGGACGATGGCTTCCTTCGAGCCCAGCCGCATGATCGAGCCTTTGCCAAACTGCTTTTCGATTTGTGCGAACGCCAGATCAATCGCTTTTGTTCGTTCGTCGGCCATAAGAATGCGGCTCCTTTTTGATTATGAAGAATGTAGAAGGTGTTTAAGCGCGGATTATACACCGGAAGCGAAGCGAAGAAAAGGCGAATTTATTCGGGTCTCGGTGGAAAAATCCCAAAACAGAACCACAAGAATCGGGTTAGTCAGTTAACATCGGCAACGGGAAGGAACTTTGATGCAACGACGTCGCATTTTCGCTGTGCTCGCCTCCGCCGCCATCGGTGGTGCTAACGCCTTACGAGCGAGTCCCACCGGAGAACAAAGACAATCGTCCCAGGTACACGTGGCTTGGGTCGCCGAAGTGTTGAAGCGCATGCAGACCATCAAGCCCGGTATGACCCGACAGACCCTCCTCACAGCGTTCACAACTGAGGGTGGGTTATCAACAGGATTGCAACGTACATTCGTCAGCCGAGACTGTCCCTACTTCAAGGTCGATGTCGAATTCCAAGCTGTCGGTCGCCCCAATCGAGACGAGAACGGACGGGTGACGCTGGTCGAGGGCGACGAGGACATCATCCTCAAGCTCTCCACACCGTACCTGCAGTTCAGTGTTATGGATTAGGCCGCAAAACCGGACGCACTTCTGCCACGCGTCAAGACGTGCCGTCGTGTCCGAATGCCCGCCCCAGCAGTGAACCCGTGCGCGTCGTGACCATGTACGACCGGTAATTGACGCCCTCCCGACACGGGACTAATGTCCGCATTAGTTTCCTTTAATCTTCGGCGGCAGTTTAGGTAAGCATGACGGCCCGTCCTGGGCTGTGCCACTCCCAGGGCTGTTCTGCTCACGCCCGGCCAGCGGAGTTTCGACTCCGGGCCTCGGTGAGCCAGGCAGCGAGGAGATGCGCGGTTCCTCCCAGCGAACAGAACTTGGTTGCGTTGCCGGAATCCATCCGGCCGAGGGAGGTGTGCGTGAAAGGTCACAAAATGTTAGTTGCATTTGTATGCCTCGGTTTGCTGGTGATCGCGCCGGCAGGCCTTCAGGCCCAGCATGACCCCGGGCCGCGCGGCGGGGCCGCAGACGCCGGCGGGCCTCTTCCGAACCTGAAGCCAGAAGCACAGGCTCTTTTCGACCAGGCGCTCATGCAGTTCCAGGAAGTGCAGTCCGTTTCCGGCGACATAGAAGGTGAGGACAGCGGCGGACTCGGGCCCACCTTCAACGGGAATGGTTGTGCGATGTGCCACAAACAGCCCACCATCGGCGGCACCAGCCCTAGTCTGAACCCGCAGGTGGCTCTGGCCAAACTTCACAATGCTTCTAATACTGTCCCGTCGTTCGTGACGGCCAACGGCCCTGTCCGGGAAGCACGGTTTGTCCGGAATCGCGACGGCTCGCCGGATGGCGGAGTTCATGGTTTGTTCACCATTGCCGGCCGCGACGACGCTCCCGGATGCAATCTGGAACAGCCTGACTTCGCCCGGCAACTGGCCTTCAACAACGTGGTGTTCCGCATTCCGACTCCGGTCTTCGGGTTAGGCCTGGTAGAGAACACGCCCGATGTCGTTCTGCGGGCGAACCTGGCGGCTACGCGAGATGCTAGGTATCGCCTGGGTATTGGCGGGAGGTTCAACACCAGCGGCAACGACGGCACCATCACCCGCTTCGGATGGAAAGCCCAGAACAAATCCCTGCTGATCTTCGCCGGCGAAGCTTACAACGTCGAGCAGGGCGTAACCAATGAAGTATTTCCCGACGAGCGCGCCGGAGTTGACGGCTGCGTATTCAATTCCTTGCCCGAGGACGTCAACGGTATCAGCAATGAAGACCGTGTGAGCCCGTTCTCCGATACCGTAAACTTCGCTATATTCATGCGCCTGGCAGCCGCACCGACTCCCGGTTCAGAGACCGACTCTACCCGCAACGGGTCCAATCTGTTCAACAGCATCGGTTGTGCGCTGTGCCACTCACCCTCACTCACGGCCGGCCCCTCGGTCTTTAGTAGCACTGCGGATCAAGTGACCTACCATCCCTTCTCGGACTTCGCCCTGCACCACATGGGCTCGGGCCTGGCGGATGGGATCACCCAGGGGGCCGCGGGAGCAGACGAGTTTCGCAGCGCTCCTCTGTGGGGGATCGGTCAGCGCCTCTTCTTCCTGCATGACGGGCGCACCTCAGACTTGCTCCAGGCCATCGAGGCGCACGCCGACTGCGGAGACAAGAGCTGGGATCGTCATGATGGTCACGATCGCTTCCAGCGTTCGCACTGCGACTCGGAAGCCAACGGGGTTGTCCGCAACTTCAATAACCTCAAGCCATCTCAGGTGCAGGACATCTTGAACTTCCTACGCTCGTTGTAGAGCACCCATCCCGGCTGACGGATCGCGGAGAGCCACACTCTCCGCGGTCCGCAAAACACAATTCTCAGATGCAGGATGTTTCCATGGGACGAGCCTAGCCTACGAAGCCCATGCGGGGCCGGGTCGGAGCCTGCCCTGAGTGAAGTCGAAGGGACCCGGCCGTCCCACTCATCGACGGGTCTGGCGCGGAATCAGCCTTTACTCGTGCATCACTTGGCTGCCTCGCAGCAGTCAGTGCTGGCTTTCCTGCAGCTTCCGGATTTCCACGATGATTTGCTCTACCTGGTCCTTGGTAAGCCGCTTTTTCAGGTTGGTGTGCGAAGGATTCCGATCCATCTCTCCGTTGGCGCGTGTAGCGATGAGTTCACGGATTTCCCGGTCAGACATCTTCTTCGCCTCATTCGACACCAGGCTGGGCACTTTCATGGCGGGCTTGCCTGCACCATTCTTTCCGTGGCATGAGGAGCACTTGGCTCGATACAGATTCGCAGGCGGGTCAATGGCAAGAGCAATGGAAGAGAGGAGGACAGCAAACACCAGCGTCTCCACACTGTATCGTCGTCCGATCCTGACATGCACTTTCAATGGTTATCCCTTTCCTCCAGCCATGGGCGCCTTGTGCAGGTGCGCGGAAGGCAATCGTACTCGACGACCCAAGAATCTGTCACCATGGTTTGGCGAAACATCGGTTTGGCGAAACATCCCCTCAGCACTCACAACGGGTCACAGGAGCGCCCTTTTTTGTGTCGAGATTTCTGAAACGTGCGCCTGGAATGCTGGCCCTGGCACAGTTCAGTCTTTTGACCTGTTCAAAAGTGCTCAATCTGGAAGATTGAGCGCACATCCGCTAAAGAGTGCGTGCGAAGAGCGCAAAATACAGCGCTCCGCCTATCCGCATAAGTGACTCACTGTTTCGGAGCAGCTGCACGGAAGCACGTGGATTCAGTTAGTTAGACTGTCCAGACCCACGCCCCGAAGGGCAGGCACCCCTCTCTCATTTACTCGATTTCCCAATGTGGTCTCAGTACCACAATGGAATAACTCTGCATCGCGCCGGCACTTGTTTGATGAACACGAACGCGGGAACGTGCCCGGAAGAGCTATCTTCTGCGTCACCCGGACAAGGAGGGCAACCATGAGCGGCACCGTACAGAAAGAGTTCAGGGAGCTCGGCCGGCAGGTTTCGGAGAAACAGGCGAGGACACTTGTCGAACTCGTCATCGACGTTTTGAATACGCTGGACGAACAGCGCCATCACGCCGTCAGCAAAGAACCACAAAGCGCAGTCGTAGAACGCGCTGTCAAAGCAAGGAGGACCTCGTGATGAGTCACAGTCCAAGGCGTTTATTAATGCTGGCTTGTGCACTTATGGCGCTCTCGTATGCGCAATTCTCGACGGGGCAGTCGATCAACCAGCAGAAGAAAGCCGTCGTATTTATCTTCGGCACCGTCCACCCCATCAACCCCGATAGGAGCGCGATCACTGATACCGAAGGGCACCGGGTGGCGGTCGAGATTCCTTTGGGCACGGGCTTCTTTGTGGATTACCCAAACCAAGGTCGCGGTTCACGCTATAAGGTTTCCTACCTGGTGACAGCCAAGCACGTTTTGCAGGATGCTGATGGTTCCTTTCTGCCTAACGTCAAAATCCGATTGAATTTGAAATATCCGGTCGGCGATTCAGAGTTTGGTTTCATCACCGACATACCGGTGACCGACGCTCAAGGGCACCTTTTGTGGTTCCACAGCGAAAACCAGGCCGAAGACGTGGTGGCGACGCCGCTGTTTCCTGACGATCGGGAGTTTGACGTCACGGCTATCCCAACCACAATGTTTCTGAATGGTCGGACCCTGCAATCGGGCGCGGTGGCAGAGGGTGATGAGCTGTATTTCATAGGACTGATGGAACAGTACTACGGAGCCAAACGAAATTATCCGCTCGTAAGACGCGGGACCCAGGCACTGCTCACCGATGAAGACGTCGACATTCCCACCGGCCGGCAGAGAGTCTTCATTGCGGCACTTGAAAGCTGGCCCGGCAACAGCGGTGCCCTCGTCTTTCTGCTTCGAGGCCACCGAGACACCGCATCCGCAAGCGTGGGCAACGTTGGGTTTCTGGGCATTGTTGTTGCCAGTTTTATGAACAAGGTTTCAATTCCTCTGATCACGGAACCGCCAGGGCGACAGCTGGAAGGAGGTGACAAGGCCAATACAGGTATGACCTGCATCGTCCCGGCGGCTGTGATTGTGGAGGTTCTGGGTTCTTTGCCGGCGCAACTGGACAGAGACGCACGAATTCAAAGAGTTCCCGGGCAAGAGCCATAGCTCCTCGGGTCCCGGGCATTCGACATGTTTCGATTTCGCAGAGGAGAATCGATGAGTGGCAGAAATGTTAAGTTGCAGGAACTCAGGATCGAGAGGAGCTGGACGTTACGTGTTGCCGCGCGACATATGGCAGTCAGTCCGACGGTTCTGTTTAATGCCGAACAGGGTGTAATGCCTCGGGTAGATCATGCTATTCAAATAGCAACCACTTACAGAATGTCGGTCGAGGACCTATGGAAGTCTGCCCCGGACGCCGAGAGTTGCTCCCCCAGGAAGCCGGTTGGTTGCAGGCAGCTGTCGTAGATGCATTGGAGTGTTGTACCTGGCAAATATATCGCCAGGACTTTACTCCCGGCAGGCCACAAGCCATCGGACTGGCTTAGAGCTGTCGTCGGTATCACGGCATCGACAACATCGTGCTCGCCAATTGCTGAAGGCATCTTCCCGCCGTCTGGGCTCAGGAACTGCCGGGAGATTCGTGGTTCCCGCCCGGGCTTAGGCCATCCGCAACGACGCAGAACGGACGTAACTTTGATACTGTTCCGATAGAAGTTAGCATGGCAGGATAGGGACGGACCGCGATTTGGAAAAGTAAATCGAGCGTTTGTAAGCCTATTTCCCGGGAGTGACGTTGAGGAATCTGGAGGCTGTGATGAGTTTACATACCCGTAGCCGTAACCTTCTGCGGACGTCGATCTTGGTTTTTGCATCCATGACGATTTCGGTGCTGGCCTGGGCACAGCACAGGACGGAATCGGGCGGGCAGAGTGAGCATGCGGGTAATCCAGGCCGTCCCAGTGGCCAGGACCGCGGGGGTCATGCATCGGGTCCCAGTCGCGAAAGCTCGCACGGCCAAAGGGATGCCGCAGGCACTCAGCCGGGACGGACCGCGGGTGCTCCCACGAGTCGTCCCGGGAACGCCGGTAATCGCGGTGGCAATACGTCCGAGAAAGGCAGCGGAAACAGCCGCGGCAACCGTGGCGTAAACGCGCGCGACAACCGCGGCGGAAACACTCCCGCCAATCGAAGTGGAAATGCCGAAGGCAATCGAGGTCGAAATCCCTCCGGCAACCGTGGCGGATACAACGCGGGCAATCGCGGTGGCATGCCCAACCGCCGGGCCCCCGGGCGCACTGTAACTCTGAAGGGCGGTGGCTCGGCGAGCTTTCGACCGAACGGGCAGATCCGCGTCATCCACCGCGACGGAATGCGGATTCAACACAATCTACGCGGCGGCCGCACCATCGTGACCGAACGTCGCGGGGTGCGGATTGTGACTCGGGGCGGAGGGCGCGGCTACGTGCAGCGGACTTACGTTACGCGGGGCGGGCGTGCCTTTTATTCACGCACTTACTATAGCCATGGGGTCTACCGGGTTGGGGTCTATCGCGGCTACTACTATCACCGCCATTACTTCTATGGATATTACCCCCCCTACTGGTACCACCCTGCCTTTTACCTGTGGGCGTATCGTCCGTGGGGCCCACCCGTGTACTGGGGTGTGGGAATTGGGGGCTGGGGTTGGGGACCCTGGTACGGCTACTACGGCGGATATTTCGCGCCCTATTCAGTGTATCCGTCGGCCGCATTCTGGCTTACGGATTACGTGATTGCAGCGAACCTGCAGGCCGCTTATGAGGCCCGAGCGCAGGCTAATGCCGACGCGGCGGCGTACGATCAGGGACAGACCGATTACGGCAACAGCGGCGGCCAGGCCGCGAACAACGGCCCTGTCACGCTGACTCCGGAAGTGAAGCAGGCGATCGCAGAAGAGGTGAAGGCGCAACTGGAGGCCCAGCAGCAACAGGCGCAGGGCGCCCCCGGTGGCCAGGCACAGGCTGCGCAACCCACGAACGATGAAGTGCCGCCGGCACTCGATCCCGCGCGGCGCACCTTTGTCGTGGCCAGCGATATTACCGTGCCCTCTAACGGGCAGGAGTGCGACCTGAGCCCGGGCGACGTCATCACCCGGCTCACCGACACTCCCGACGCCGACCAGAAAGTCAACGCCAGCGTCCAGGCCAGCAAGAAGGGTGACTGCGGCGCGGGGCAGCAGGTGGCGGTTTCTGTCGAGGACTTGCAGGACATGCGCAATCACTTCCAGGAACAACTGGACAGCGGCATGAAGGACCTGGCGCAGAAGCAGGGCAAGGGCGGCTTGCCGAAGGCCCCGGACACGGGCACGGTGGCTTCCGATGTGCCGCCTCCGCCGCCGGACACCGACGCAGCCAAGGAACTGACCGATCAGGAGAAAGCCGCCGACGAGACCGAGACCCAGGTGGAACAGGAGAGCGCGGCAGCGCCGAACCAGTAGCAGTAGCACGCGTAGGGATGTGGCAGGGGCTGACAATAACTTGGAGTGCTGCCGCATCCCGCTGCAACGGGTGTACGCGGCGGTTTACCTTAACACTCAAACAGTATCCAGTTGGATTTGCGGTCTTGCGTGCCCTACCATGTGCTGAATGAATCGCCAGCTGGCAGTCTTGTTCACGCTCTTTATTGGAGTCTGCCCTTTGCTGGCCCAGGGCGGAAACCCTGGCTCAGATTCGGTGCCCCAGCCACGCCAAGTAACGTATTGCGAGCTCTCTAGGGACCCAGCGGCATACAACCACGAACTGATACGAATCACTGCCTTCATGACACATGGGTTCGAGAACTTCCACCTTGCCGACCCGAACTGTGCCACGCAAGACTTCTCGGTCTGGGTCATGTACGGCGGCAAGGCCGAGTCGGATACGGTGTATTGCTGCCCCGGAGAAGGCGGCGGGAAAACGCGGTCCGAGTCTCTGATGGTGGAAGGCGTACAGGTCCCTCTCGTCAATAATCTGACGTTTCAGCAATTCACCGACCTCTTGAGGAAAGAGTCAGATACGACGGTGCGCGTGACCGCAGTAGGAAGATTCTTCGCTGGAGAGAAGCGGACTACCAACGGGGTCACATTCTGGGCAGGGGCCGGACACCTGGGCTGTTGTAGCCTCTTCGTCGTTCAGCGCGTCGAATCTTTTGAGGTACACACCAGGCCTGACCTGGATTACACCGCCGAGGCAGGTTGGTACGAGAAGGAAGGCTGCAAAGTTCGCAGCCTCCGCGATCAAAGACACGTTTCGATCGCTGATCCAGACAGCACAACCGAACAGGCTATCGCGGGCCAGAGAAGAGCGGACAGCGGGGAAACAAAGTGGATGTTCAGCGACCCCCAACGAGTGGCACTGGAGTCGGTGAAGCCTCTTTACCCCGGACAAGTTCCGGTCCTGCGGAGGGTGAAGAAGACTTCCGCGCGGCAAGTGTTTCGGTGGAAGAACGGCAAGAATCAAGTCGTCGTGGTTGTGAATCGTCCCTACTGGCTGTCGTTTTACGCTGCCTCGGGCTCGGTGGTCTGGGTGAGCACGATGGTTAAGGAAGCCGGTTGCGATTAGCAGAAAATTCGCTGGCGAAGACGAGGGCCGTTGTGAGCGCGACTATTGGCGAAAATCGCTATTTCACCAGTAACCCCTAACCGTTGAAACACTGTTCACCACAGTTACCCAATTCCCAATAGCAGCCGCTGAACCTCCGTAACCTTCGCCCGCGAGGATGGCTGGGCTACCTTGTCCTCTCTGGTGTTTCCGATGATTCTCAAGCGCAACCCCAAACCAGACAGGCGTCGCCGGCAGCGGCAATTGCTGAACACCTCGGTGCAAGTGTTCAAGGGATCTGTCCGGATGGATGCTCTCGGCATCAATCTCAGCGATGTCGGGATGGGACTGTTCACCCTCGCCAATCTGCCCCTGGGATCTCAAATTCAGGTTGAATTTCTTCCGCCGGGCAGCAAGGAGCGGGTGCGCATGAGTGGAACGGTCCGCTACCGCGCTCTGTATCTGTATGGAATCGAGTTCCTGGTGGACCCAGATCAACCGCAGCACGGTTGGACAGACGCCGACGGAATTGCCAGCCGCCAGGCCCACTCCTAGCTGCGAAGCCTCCTGGATCGAAACCGCGATATAGAATGCAACGTTACCGAAAAAGGCCTGCAAGAACTAGTGGAGGGAGCGTTCTTGGAGAGAGGGGCCTCGCGCAAAGAACTTCAGTGGTGGCAGAGCATTCCGCTCTTGCGCGGCGCCGAGAGGACATGCGCCTATCCACGACTCCTGCCGCTCTAGGGCTGATCTTTCTGGCTATCTCCTCTATTCCAGGTTGCAAGAGCGCCAAGCCTGCACCGAAGAATCCGATCGAGAAAGGCACGGCCAGCATCAATTTGAGCGCCGTGACCAAATCCAATCAAACCCAGACGTTCAACGAAGTAACGCGAGCGAGTCTCCGTCCCAAAGCGGTGCTGGAGCAGTTTGGGGGAATGGCAGATCCCGGACAGCCTTTTAATAGTACCGACGTTATTGACCCACAATTGCCCAGGACGCAACTCATCGCGGCAGCGGTTTCCAAACAGTATTGCATCGTAACTTATTGGCAGGGCGGAATCGTTCTTTCGCTACAAACCACGATCTTCGAATTGTCCGGTGGGAGGGCCAGGATCATTTGGGTTTCCTATTCCCAGGGCGGCCTCAGTTTTCAGGACCTGAAAGCGATGGTGGAGTCAGGCCGAATGCACAACGATCTGGCTCGCCACGGTGATTGCTACACACCATCGTGATGTCCGGGCTCTCCCGCGTGCGAACCGAGCTTTTCGAACTGGCCGTAGTCCCAGTCCTGGCGCCACATCCAGTACAGATGCACCGCCAGTTTCCGGGCCATCGCGACTTTCGCGATCTTGCGTCCGCGCCGCATGGCCAGGTGAAAGATTGACCCCAGGCAAGCATCCCAATCGGTTAGCTGGCTTTGCTCTCTTTCGCCAGCCGGACCTGCGTGGCGTCGTAGCTCTCGCCGTAGATTGACGGCACTTTGGCGCCCATGGGACGCAGGTACACAGAGAGCTGTCCACGATGGTGGATGGTGTGATTCAGCGCCAACTGGATAAAGCCGACCGCGGGAAGCTGGAACATGCCTCGGAAGTCGATCATCCTGACCAGGGGCTCGCCACTGAGCCCTTCGAGCTTCTGTAGGTTGGCGGCGAAACTCTCGTCAAACCAGGCGGCGATGCCGGCGGAGTTTGTGATCGACTCCGGCCGGTGAATCGGACTGAAATCAAACGCGCCCACGGGTATTCCGCTGAGAAAACGCTTCTCCGCCGCCACGATGTGCCACGCCAACTCCAGAGCGGTTTTGGAAACGGGGTCGGGGCGATAGTCGCCCTTGTCGAGCGGAATGGCTTCGATCACCCGCCTGGTGGTCTGGTGTTCGCTCTTGAGCGTGGGCAGTGCGGCGACCAAGATGAGTTTGGCCTGATCGGGCGTGAACTGCGGAGTAGACATAGGTTTCGTCCTTTCAGCGGAGCTGCACCATTCTACTTGACCAATGGCAAGCCAGGCGGCGCACGGGTTGCGAGAACGGTTGCCAGAACTGAGGTTTAGCGGTTTGCGTCGAAACCTTGCCGGGCTATGCCTGGCTGGGCGGGTGGGGGCACCCGCCCCGACGCGGGCTTCGGGCGGGCGCGAATTTTTCTGTCTCAAACGCCGGTCCTTCGTAGTAACATGCGCCGCATCAAGGCTGCTTCGGCAAGCCTGGACGCCCAGTAGCGTCTGCTTTCCACCTTGTTCGTGGAGGATTCATGGAGAATCGAGCCCTTGGGGATTCAACCACCGCCAGCACACAAACTGCCGCCACGCGTCACGAAGGGCGCCACGTTTGGGTCCTGACCGCGTACGCGGTTTCGGGCCTGGCCCTGTTCGGCGTGCTGATCTACTACGTCTCGGCGTACATCGCCCAGTAGTCACGAATCGTCCGGGCCGTTTCACGGTCCAGTCGTGCCTCTGCGGTGGATGCTGCGGCCATCCCACTGACCGGCGCAGTCGCGTCTGCTGAGGTCCGTGCCTTGGAATTTCGCTCCCTCGATCTGCGTTCCGGAATCAGTTTTGCCGAGCGCGCTGATTTTCCTCGCCCGAGACCGTGCTACAATCCCCGATTGCCCGGTTAGCGACGCCTGGCAAATCCCCACATAAACGAGACACACTGATTCCCGTGGCCCATGATCCCTCGAAGACCGCCGTCACCTACGCCGACGCCGGGGTGGACATTGACCGCGCCAATCGCACCAAGAAGCGGATCAAGTATCTCGCCCACAAGACTTTCACCCGCAGCGTCCTGAGCGAAATCGGCGGCTTCGGCGGCCTGTTCGCCGTGGACAAGGCGAAGTGGGTGGACCCCATTCTGGTGTCGAGCGTGGACGGGGTCGGCACCAAGCTGAGGATCGCCTTCGAGATGGACGTCCATCACACCATTGGCGCAGACCTGGTCAATCACTGCGTCAACGACATTGCGGTGCAAGGCGCCACGCCCCTCTTCTTCATGGACTATCTGGCCACGGGCAAGATCGAGCCGGAAATCACGGAGAAAGTCATCGAGGGCCTGGCCGACGCCTGCAAGCACAACGGCTGCGCCCTGATTGGCGGGGAAACCGCCGAGATGCCGGGGTTTTATCCGGACGGCGAGTACGACCTGGCCGGATTCATCGTGGGCGCAGTCGAGCGCGAGCGCATCATCAGCGGCAAGACGGTCGAAGTCGGCGACGTGATCCTGGGCCTGGCCTCGAACGGCCTGCACACCAATGGCTACTCCCTGGCCCGCAAGCTGCTTTTCGAGGTCGGCAAATACACCCTGGATTCCTACGTCAACGAACTCAAAGGGAAGGTCGGCAACGAACTTCTGCGCACTCACAAAAGCTACTGGCCGGCGATCAAGCGCCTGGTGGACGGTGAGTGCGTCTCCGCCATGGCCCACATCACGGGCGGCGGCATCACCGAAAATCTGCCCCGCGTCCTGCCCCGCGGCGTAGCCGCGGTCATCGAGATGGGCTCCTGGCAGGTGCCGCCGATCTTCGAGCACCTGCAGCAGTTGGGAAACGTCCCGCAAGACGAGATGCTGCGCACCTTCAACATGGGACTGGGCATGCTGCTGGTGGTCCCGTCGAAAAAGTTCAAGAAAGCCCAGACCGTGCTGGAACGCGCGGGAGAAAAAGCCTTCACCGTGGGGCGGATTGTGAAGGGCGACCGCAAAGTGATGTACACCTGACCCCTCAGCAGGCTCGTTTCCCACACCTCAAAGCATCCGCCGCGCGCGGAGACCTGGGCGGCACCGTGGAAGAGCGGCGCTCTAGCGCCGCGTCTCAGAGAGGAAACGCCCGGTCTTCAGCCCCAGTGGCGCCACTGGGCCTAATGGCCGATGGGTGTGGCCGCGCGAAACCGGCCCTGTAAGGGTCGCTCTTCCACGACGCCAGCGATGTCTGAAAACTGCGGAGGATCACCCCCCGATTCAAACCCCTGACGTCTGTTTCGGCGGCGCCAAAGCGATCAGGGCGATGCCCACGATGATCAGCGCCGGAACATCGCCCAGCAGATGCCCGTGCTCGCCCGCGTTCGATAACGCCTGAACCGTCATAATGCCGGCGTGAACCAGGCTCGACCATGCGGTAAAGGCGATCAGGCTGCGATGCTCCGCGGGGCGACGCGAAGCGATCAGCAAGAAGACGCCCAGGGTCGCGTAAACTCCGAGAATCATCTGCTCATATTCCGGCTGATGGGGCTGCCACCGCCAGCCACTCGGCCACAAGAACATCATGAGCGGATACACGCCGACCAGAAAGATCAGGCCCACCAGCGTCAGAACGACTTGCAGCGCACGTTCCCTCTTCATGGCACACCTCCGGGCGAAATTCGTTTTCAATCAGAAAACACGGATTCAGACTTGGTCGTAGAACTTCAGCGCCATGGCGCCGTGGGTTGCCGCTCCTCCCGCGCGTAGGGCAGCGGCAATCAGCGAGCTTTCGGTAATCTCTTCGCGGGAGGCGCCTGCCGCTTTCGCGCCCTTTACGTGCACTTCAATGCAGTAGGGGCACTGGGTCGTGAAAGCGACGCCCAATGCGATGAGCTCGCGATATTTTCTCGGAATGGCGCCGTCCTCACGGCGAACTACGTTATCGAGGCTGAGCCAGGCGTTGAACTCGGTGGGCGCAAGTTTGCCCATCTCCTTTAAAAACCGCAGATCGCCGACATCATGGTAGTGTTCGCTCATTTGGTCCTCCTGTACGTCCAGTCACTCTGGAACAGGTTGCTTACGATTTACGAGAGTAACCGCTGGAAAAGCCTGAAACAAGATGGCGGATATGACATTGTACATAGGTTATTACGCCACTGAGCCCGGCTTCGAGTCTCCATGGTCAGCATTTTCCTGCTCCCTGGAACCTCAGATGGACGGATCTTGCCGGGATCTGGCGAGAAAATGGCGAGAGACCCGGTATCGATTTCGATTAAACCAACGATAGCCCAGCCAAAGCAGTGAATTGAAGCCAGGCAAACGGAAGATTGCATAGAAGGGCCAGGCCCACCAGATTCGTCGTGCCACGTAGAGATATGCGTTAGCCCCCGATTCCAGTTTTCCACTCCGAGTCAAGACTCGTACGTCGTCCAACAGATTCTCCTGCGGAATTTCCAAGCTGCCGTCGGCGGAGGCCGACTGCAAGTCTTTAAGGGCAAAACCCCGCCGTCCAACAACCTTCTTCCACAAATGAACCCAACGAAAGCAGAACCCGCATCCACCGTCGTAGAGTATCCAGCCCTCGCGAGGGAGGGCAGATTCCGATTCATGGTCTGACAATTTCATTGCACCGTTCTACCCGTGAAGACGGCGACGGGAGAGCCATCGGCCACAAACGCGCAATCCGGGCGTCGTCGGAGCACTGTAGAGAGTTCGTTCCCGTAAAGAGTGCTGGCCTCCCCTTCAAATCCAGCGCCAGAAGCCACCCACACTCGCCAGGGGACGTGCCCGACATGATATTCGAGAGAACCACGGGTTCGTCGGGCCGAATAGCCCCAGTAGTGTTCGGCAATGAACTGTTCCAAACTCCCTTCCTGGGGACGTGTTGGCGGGCCCGCGGTCTGAGCCCAGAGGCGACACCACTGATCGCCGACCTGCCACTGATACTCGGCGGCCTTACTCAACCCCTCCGTCTCAATGCGGTGTCTCATCGGACAGTATCTATAATTCTCCCCGTATGCGAGACGGGCTGTTGCTGCAATTGCGCGTCTGGGTACAACCTCGGCAATAAAAACCACCCCTCTTCTATCCTCGCCGTCTTCTTTGCGACGAACGTAGAAGCGCAGGTTTACCTCATCGAAATTGGCATGGAACGGCACGGGCAAACAGCCGAATAGCTTGGTGTGACAGAATTGAAAGCCCACCAGACTGAGGTAAGTTCGCCCCTGGAATGAATCCAGCGTCGTGCCCGCTGGAACGTACCGACTTAAAAGACTGGGCTCAACCTCGTAGTTCAACATCACGAGATCTCGCCAATCGGCAGTAAGAAACACTCGCCTTGACTGAGACATTTCAGCAAAGTTGAAGCGCATGTCTAATTTATCAGGTGCTAGCCAAGGATAGCCCGATTGCCATTGAAGAAGCAGATCCAAACGGGTTGATGAGCGCAATCGCCTCTTACAGCAGTATTTCCCTACTTGTTCAGCAGGTCGCAGTTAGCGGCGCACTTCACCGTCTGCAACTGGATTTCCGCCTTCTTGTGAGGGACCTTGGCCCCGTCGGGAACCACCACGAGCGACTGGCGTCCATCGGCGAGGTTCACCGTGCAGTCGAAGCTGAGCGACTGAACTCCGCGCTGCTTGCATGAGGTTTTGGCAAGCGCAGAGGAAAGCGCTGCTGGGTTGTCATACACCTGATCGGCGAGTTCGGACGGCAAGAGTGCGATCGTCATGGGGACCGGGGCCTTGATCCTCACATTCACCTGCTGTCCGTCGCGCTCCGGGGTCAGAAGGCTGTAGATCTTCGGGACGGAGGTCAGTTCATATTTCTCTTTCACCAGAGAAAACCACTGAAACTCTGGCTGGATGCAATTCTGTACGCACGTCCAGCTGTAATAGGTGACCGTCACGTCATTGGGCGAGATAAACTGCCTGGCGCCGCGGCCCAGCACCACTCCAATTCCTTTGAATACGGCGCGATCGGAGGTTCGTTCATCGCGAATGAGTAGCACCATGGGCCGGTTCGGCGGCATGTGGCACTCGTAGGTCGTGCTGGTCACATGTTCACGCATGCAACGAAATTCAGGGGCCTGACTCTCCGGATGCTGCTGCCAGTCATTCCAGTCGCTGGCAAACGCCATGGCGATGGTTACCGGCCGTTTTGCCTGAATGTCAACGTGCATGCTGCCACCGTCGGAACCCGGACGATAGACGCGGCCCGCGTGGTAATCCGCCGGATCGAGCTGCGAAACTTCATCGCTGGCGCGGACCCAGTCGAACACTTTGTCTTGCGCGAGCGATAGTCTGCCTAGACACAGCAATACCAACCCGAGCATGCACACTGTTTTCATAACGCCCCCACGTTATTTAAGGGCAGACAGAGCGCAGGCAACAAGCGGCATTGACGGTCTCACATAACCTTCGTAATGGGATAAATCGAGGACCCTGTTGATGAGTTTTGCTCTATGATTCCCATCTCCTGGAGGTCAGATGAGTTTAAGAAGAATTCTAATTCTTGTTGGTGTGATGGTTTGCTGTTATGAGGCTCCGCTACTCTCGCAGTCACCCGGCTCCTCCTCCGAAGCTGAGCTCCGCGCTCTTATGGCCGAGCGTCGGCAGGCCAGCCTTGAGGGTGACTCCGACAGGATTGCCAGCTCGATGGTCGACGACTATCTACAGACCGACGTCTCGGGATACGTGCAGGACAAAACAACGTGGCTCAACGAGTACTTCAATCCGTTGGCGGAGCTGATCAAGGCGGGGAAGTTCCGCTGGGAGATTTATGACGAGAAGGAGGTTCAGCTACGCCTTTACGGCGATACTGCGGTGGTGATCGGCAGTTTGGAATTGAAGAGCGCGGGTGCACGCATCGACAGGGACCGGCACACGTGGGTCGCGGACCCGAACGCCAGCGTCAGCCGGGTACTGCGTTTTACCCGCGTCTATGTCAGGAAAAATGGCAAATGGCTGCTGGCCGCCCTGCACAATGCGGTGCCGTTGCCGCCGCCTGCACCGCCCAAGTAGTGTTCTGGACCGCCGCTATCAACATCCCAACTGCGAATTTAGCGGCGTGCGATCGCTTTGCGGTAATCGTCGGCGGTGGTGCGGTAGCAAGGCAGGGTGCTCTTCTTGTCGGCGGCACTCAACCCTGGAGCATCGGCGGCATTGTGCGCGTCCGGGTGAGGATCGGTTTCAGGCCAGGTCATCTGCATCAGCGATTCGTCGCAACTCCGGTCGCGGCTGACCAGCAGCCTGTACACTTTCGAGTTGTCCACACCATACTCAGACAGGCGGCGTTGGTAAGGGAGATAGACGTACACCAGCTTCACCAGTTCTGTGAGGTTCTTGCGCAGCCGTCGTTCGGCGATATAGACCTCGTAGTTGGAAAAGTAAGACGAACTCGGCAGAGCCATGGCCAGGCCGATCAGGCGCAGAGGCATCTCTTGGGTAGGCGGTTCTCGGACGGCCGCAGGTCGCTGCCGCGGGTTGTCAGTGATCGGCGGCGGCTCGGGAGCCAGGGCGGGAGCGTTGGCCATCGCCATTTGGCGTCCACCATGGTCGGAGTTGCCTCCCTCCCCAACTGTTGGAGCTGGCGGGACAGCTTGCAAACCTTCACCAGAACCTGTGCCGGACAACAAACCCGCGCGTTGTCCAGCGCCGGCATTGCCCGCGCCCCCAAGGGATGGCGGGGGCGGAACCGCTTGCACACCAGCGCTGGACAGCGAACTACCGGACAGCAAACCCACGCGTCCACTTCCCTTAGTGTTGCCTGCATCCTCAATTGCCTGCACCGACGGCGGAGGCGGCACGACGCCGGAACCGGCACCGGACAGCATGCCGGCGCGACCAGCGCCCAGGGTTGCGGAGCCTGGCGCCGTAGGCGGAGGCGGCACGGCCAGCCCCACCAGACTGCCCAGAGCCGACTGGATCGCTCCCGAAATTGTGCGCTGCTCGCCCACCGGCAACCGCGGCGCGGGCGCGACCACGACCACCGCGGCTGGGCCGATATTGATGTCTCCAACTCGGTGTATCGAGGCCTGCAAAACTGGGGGCGGTCCAACCACGGCCGCACCGGGCACGGTCACGGCACGTCGTGAGGATTCCACTCCAACCTGGGGTGCGGGGGCGACGCCCGAGGCCTGCAGCAAGCCCAGCCGGCGAGAAGTTCCCTGGCTAACCTCGGGCGGCGGAGCGACTATCGCAGTCGGACTCGAAGGCCCGCCCAATCGCGAAGACCCAGTGGACGCAAGTGGCATCGCGGGAAGAACCGGGTTCGAGGCCACCATATTGGGAGCCGCGACATTGGGTCCCCTGGGTCCCTTGAGCTTGATGTCGGGCGCTTTCATGGCTGCCTGGGCGCGCTCAGGCGCCACCCGGATCGAGCCGCGACGCGCGGAGTCAATCTGTTTTCGGGACGCTCGCTGCACCGGGGCTGGGTTGCCGCGCAGCGCTGGATATGACCCGTCAGGCTTGTAATAGGTGAGGTGGGTATTTTCAAAGGGGCTTCGCCGCAGGGGCTCATCTTGCGTCCAGGTCTGGGACACGATCAACACCATGGCAAGCACGACCGCATGACCGAGCAGCGATTGCCCAAAGCGGCGCCAGGGCAGGCCAGAGTAGAAAAAGACCTCCCGCCAGAAAGACAGAGACCGGAACTCGTGAGCGCGTGGCGGGATCGATCGCAGCGTGTCGGACAGGTTTCGCAGGAAAACGCGGTATGCCGGTTCCAGCTCGACCAGTAGCCTGAGAGGAGGCAAAGTCTTCAACTGGGCTTTGTGTTGAAGACCCGTAACGGAGTTTCGGGATGGAACCGTCGCGGCCGGCTCTACATCCACGCGCCTCATGTTCTTCCAGTCGTATTCGCGCTGGGCCCCGCATAGACGACACACCTGGTAATAGCGGGCGTCAGCACCCCGCAGTGGCCAGAAAAACTCGTGGATACAAATACCAGGCATAAAGAGAGTCCAGTGGCATTCTTTGGGGATCCGGCTCAGGATCCGGGCAGACGAACAGAAGTACCTATCATCTAGGCGTATCGCGGGATTGGCTAGGGTACTTTAGTGCAGGATGTACTAGTCATTTTTTGACCAGGGGGTGGAAGTTGCCGGTTACCCCATAGAAGTGTGGGGCGGACACTTTTGTCCGCCGCCTTTGACTTTGATTTTGATCTGATGCCTCGAATCTACCGCTTCAGCAAGTCCACCGGCTGCTTCACATCATGCACCCTCAGATACTTCGCCAGCGCGGGATACTTCTTCGCCACAGCTTCGTACATCGCATAGGCCACATTGCGGTATGAGAAGTGACCTGCGGGTCCGGTTCGGAGTTCGGAGATGTAAACCACTTCGGCGAAATCCATCTTGAAGAGGGTGCGCTTGCGGAAGCCGAGTGGAATCGCGTACTGAGAATTTTCGCACGCCTCCGCTCCTCCCCCCGCGGCCAGCTTTTCAACCGCGCTCGCGGTACGCTGCATCACGGCAACGTAATTTTCCCGTGCGCCTGAGGCTTCCAGTTCCGCCGGAGTGTCGTATCCGTGTCTGGTGGTGAATTCCTGTCCGATCTGGATGCAGCGGCGGTGGCGGTGCATGTCGCGGAAGCCGCCGATATCCATCAGGATGTCGAAGCGGAACTGCTGCCCGGCGCAGAAGGCCCTGAGCATCTCGTCATGGCGGCCGCGATGGCGCAGGCCCAGATCGATGATCTCGCGGCGAATGACTCCGCCGGCAGCTTCGACCGCCAGGCGAATCTGGCGATAGGAATAGTGGCAGTGCTCATAAACCAATGTGGTCGCCAGCTCGACCTCGAGCAACTCTTCTTCCAGAAGATCGACGGTCGGTGCCGCGGCAATGGGCAAATCCCCCATCAGTTCGGATGCAATCTGCCTCATGGTGCGCCGGGTCTCGATCTCATACTGGTTGGGATCGGCATACTTCACCAGGGTCGGGGCCACGCGGACTTCCCGCAACAATTCCTGCTCGGCGCGGGCGCCCAACTCCGGCGAAACGGCGCGAATCTGCTCGACTAACTCCCGCAATGAGTCATGGTTCGCGTTGTACGCGGGAGAGATCGCGGCACGTTTCAGCAGTTCTCCCAATTGCCGGATTTCCTTGTGCGTATGCGAGAGCAGGTGCGACACCTGGCTTTCCAGCGTGCGCGCGTTGACGATCTCTCCCAATGAAGTGTTGGCCGCCAGCGGCAACAGATAGCGGGAAATATCGAATGCGCGGGCCCGCAAGGTGCGCTCGTAGGCCTCCTGCTTCATCTCGTCGGGCTTAGGCGTGATGCTGGCCAGGTACAGAAACATGCGGTCGGACAGCGCTTCGTATTCGGTGAATAATGAATCGACCGTCTCCCGGTAGAAATCTTTGGCAGACATCGAGGCGGGCGAGTCGCCCGCGACCACAGGGTCTTCGCGGAAGTCGGGTACGTAATAGCCGCTCTTTTTGAAGTCCTGGTAGCGGGTGGAACGCTCCTGCCCGTCCCAGCGCTGCTCGTCGGCAACCGCGATGGCCGCCAGAATGGACAGTCGTTCGACGGCCAGCGCAATGTGCGCCAGGTCAGCAATGGAGCGGTGGCCGTACTGGAAGTAGAAAGTGTTAAGAAACTTCTCCGCCTTCTGCTGGCTGATCTCCCGCAGCGACTCTTTCATGGAGAGCGCCGAGCGCGAGTACTTGGCCATGGCGTAGGCCTGGATCTCAGGCTCGACGCCATACACGGCATAAACCTCGACCGAAGGCGCCGTGCCGGGGCTGGACACCGGGTTCAAGCTTTCCGCGGCGGGCTTTTCGACTACTTCAGACATGGGCATCTCTATTCCTTAAACTTCTCCCGTCCTTGCGGCTATCCGGCTTGCGTTTTCGCTCGCCGGGTCGAGGGCGGGACGCCTTCGGGACAGCCGGCAAGATGCGGGCGTTATACGAGGCGTCAGCGGAGTTCGTTCGAATCTTACTGCATTTCAGCTTCAGTGCGCCGTGAGGAAAAGATCGGCAAGTTTCAGGGCCAGATTAGCCGGCTCCACATCGTCGCGGTTGCAGAGAACGATAATCGTAAGTTTGTCTTCCACCAGGCGTTGGATGGTGGTGCGAAAGCCCACGGTCTCGCCGTAGTGCCACATGCGGCTGCGATTCTTGTACGGATTCAGGAACCAGCCAAAACCGTACGCGGCTGGGGTGCCGTCAGGCTCCTGCACGCTGCCATCCGCCACTTTGACCGGAATAATTGCTGGCTCCATTTCGGCCTCGCTCAATAACGTGTAATGGGTGAGCGCGTAGTCCCACTTGGCCAGATCGTCGAGCGAAGAATAGACCCCGCCATCGCCCAATACCGCCGATGTTGGACTCTGGTCCATCTCGCGCCATGCGCCGCCTTCATGAGTATGGCCGTAGGCGCGGTTGGCCACTGTGTTCTTGCCTTTTTCGTAGGCCACGGTCTGCTTCATGTCCAGGAGGGCAAAAATGCGGTCATGAAGGAAATCGCCAAACGGCTGGCCGGAAACCTTCTCTACCACCATGGCCAGAATGGCATATCCGGAGTTGCTGTAATCCCACTTAGTGCCGGGAGGAAATTTGGTGGTCTTCTGTTGTTGCAGCAGCCCCAGCACGCCGGCATCTTTAATCTGAGGGATGTTTTCCGGCGGAGTGCCGGCAGCGGGCTTCTCCATGAGGTCTTCATAGTCCAGCAGGCCTGAGGTGTGGTTCAGAAGATTGCGAATGGTGATGGATTTTCCGTACTCCGGAAACTCGGGGAATATATCGGTGAGCCGGTCTTTGTAGCGCAGCATGCCATCGCGTACCAGCAGCATGACCGCCATGGCGGTGAACTGCTTGGTGCATGACGCCAGGCGGAAATTGGTATGCGCGTCAATTCTGCGCCGGGAGCGCAGATCGGCCACGCCGTATCCACGCTTGAACACGATGCTTCCGTTCTTGATGACGAGCACGGCGGCGCCGGGGCCGCTGTCTGATTTGAGCCCGGCAAGATGTGATCGATCTGCTCTTCCTGTACGGAGCTTCCAGCCATGCACATGGGCAGTGAGGCG
>JAIQFF010000223.1 GCA_020073395.1 Terriglobia bacterium | reverse complement strand
GTTTGCAAGAATCCGGCGGGAATGATACTTTCCGCGGTTATTTCCGTTACCATTTGACGCGAGGTAGTTCATGACACTTCGGTGGATGTGCGGAATTCTGCTTGCCACGACCCAACTGACTTCGGCCCAACCCGCACCCGGACAGGCCACTGCCGTTCAATCGTCTTTTCAGCTCACGGGATACAGCTCGCCAAACTCGCCGCTCGAGAACGATTGGGAGAAGAAGTTCCGGGACGGCATCACACCGGCGAACATTCGCGAAAACATGCGGCGCTTGAGCGCGCGACCGCATCATGTGGGATCGCCATACGATAAAGACAACGCCGAATGGATCTTGTCCAGATTCAAGGAGTGGGGATTCGACGCGAAGATCGAGAGCTTTAATGTGCTGTTTCCCACTCCGAAGGTTCGCGTGGTTGAGATGCTGCAGCCGACAAAATTTCAAGCCAAGCTGCAGGAGCCGGTGTTGGCGGTCGATCCCACGAGCGGCCAGACCGATGAGCAACTCCCAACCTACAACGCCTATTCCGTCGATGGTGACGTGACCGCTCCGCTGGTGTACGTGAACTACGGCAATCGCGAAGATTATGAGCAACTCGACCGCCTGGGAATTTCGGTCAAGGGCGCCATCGTGATTGCGCGCTACGGATCCGGCTGGCGCGGCATCAAGCCCAAAGTTGCCGGCGAACACGGAGCCGTGGGCTGCATCATTTATTCCGACCCGGAAGGCGACGGCTACTACAACGGCGACGACTATCCCAACGGTGGCTGGCGGCCGCGAGAGGGCGTGCAACGCGGCAGTGTGATGGACACAGATTACCCCGGCGATCCGCTGACGCCAGGCGTGGCCGCGACGGCGGACGCCAAGCGCCTCTCCATCAAAGAAGCCAAGACAATTACAAAGATTCCGGTGCTTCCGATTTCCTATGCCGACGCGCTTCCGCTGCTCTCGGCGCTCCACGGTCCGGTCGCTCCGGAAAGCTGGCGCGGAGCGCTGGCCATCACTTATCGCATCGGTCCCGGGCCCGCCCAGGTGCACCTCAAAGTCGCGTCCAACTGGGACCTCAAACCGCTTTACGACGTCATCGCCACCCTGCCCGGCTCGGATGGCGGACGGCAGTGGGTGCTGCGCGGCAATCATCACGATGCCTGGGTGAATGGCGCCGACGATCCCATTTCCGGCCAGGCCGCCATGCTCGAGGAAGCGCGCATGCTGGGCGAACTCCATCGCCAGGGGTGGACCCCGAAGCGCACCATCATTTATTGCGCTTGGGATGGAGAGGAACCGGGCTTACTGGGTTCGGTCGAGTGGGTAGAGGCTCATGTGGATGAGCTGAAACAACATGCCGTCGCTTACATCAATTCCGACAGCAATGAGAGAGGGTTCTTGTTCCCGGGCGGGACCCAGGATTTACAGACCTTCATCAGCGACGTGGCACGCGATATAAAGGACCCGGAGACCCGCATGTCGGTCTTTCAACGAGCCCATCTCGCCGGCATCGCCCGGGCGAAAAATCCGGAGGAGCGCGATGCCATTCGCAAGCGCAACGACCTTGTGGTTCACGCGCTGGGGGACGGATCGGATTACACCGCTTTTCAGGACTTCGCCGGCATCTCTACCCTGAGCGTCGAGTTCGGCGATGAAGACGACGGCACCCAGTATCATTCCATTTACGACGATTTCTACTGGTACACGCATTTCATTGACACCGATTTCTCCTACGGACGCGCCCTGGCGCAAACCGCAGGCACCGCGATGATGCGTCTGGCGGGCGCGGACCTGATTCCCGTGGATTACTCTGCTCAGGCCGAGGCCATCGCCAAATACGAAAGCGAGCTGGAAAAGTTGCTCAAAGACAAGCAAGCTGAATTCACCGAACGCAATCTGGAATTGCAGGAAGGTGTTTTTACGGCGACGGCAGATCCGCGCAGGCCCTCACTGCCGCCCCCGGTCGAGATCGTGCCGCCCTACATGAATTTTTCCCCAATGAAGAATGCTATTGAGCTGCTGAAGAAAGGTTAAGAGCGTTATTCCAAGGCCCTTGCGGATTGGCATGCCAAAGGTTCACCCGCCCTTTCTGAGCAGTCGCTAGAGCTAGTCAATGCAGACCTGCTCAAAGTCCCTCGTCTGTTCCTGAACGAAAAGGGACTTCCGGAGCGTCCCTGGTTCAAAAACCAGATTTACGCGCCCGGCGCTTACACGGGTTACGGGGCGAAGCCGATCGCAGCCGTCCGCGAGTACATGGACGAGAAAAAGTGGAAAGAAGCTGAGGCGCAGGTCCCTCAGGTTGCACAGGTGATCGAGAATGTCGCGGCCGCCATCAACAAGGCAGCCGACGATTTGCAAAACGCGCAGTCGCATTGAGGTTTGATGGAGGACGGGTGTCCCGCCCGTCTGGCCGGCCGGAGACGCCCGGCCTCCACTTGAGGACGTAGCCTGATGATCGTGAACTTCGCGGAGCGCGCACATAACCACAACTGGGAACTGGACCCGGTCACGCGATCCTTGCTCGACACCGATTTCTACAAGCTGCTGATGCTGCAGTTTATCTGGAAGCACTATCCCAAGACTCCGGTGTCGTTCTCGCTGCTAAATCGGACCACGTCGGTGCGTCTGGCGGACATGTTTGCGCCCGAGGAATTGACTGCGCAGCTGGAACACGTCCGCCGTCTCCGCTTTCGAAAATCGGAACTGGTCTGGCTTGCGGGCAATACTTTTTATGGTCAACGCGGGATTTTTGAACCTGCGTTCCTGGCATGGCTGGAGCGGGATTTCAGGTTGTCGGACTATGAGTTGTCGGTCAAGGACGGCCAGTTCGACCTGTGCTTCAAGGGGCTGTGGACCGAGACCACAATGTGGGAACTCTACGCCCTCGCGATCATTGATGAACTGAAGACCAGGGCCAATCTGAAAAAGCTGAGCGAGTTCGGGCTGGACATTCTGTATGCCCGGGCGAAAACCAAGCTGTGGGGCAAGATTGAACAGTTGGTCGGCGTGCCCGAGTTGCATGTGGCCGACTTCGGGACGCGGCGCCGTCACAGTTTTCTATGGCAGGAATACGTTGTTGAAGCCATGGCGTCGAACCTGGGCAGCGCTTTTACCGGGACCTCGAACGCCTTTCTCGCTCATAAGCACGATCTTGAAGCGATTGGAACCAACGCGCACGAAATCCCCATGGTCCTGGCCGCGCTCGCACCTGACGTTCAGGCCCTGAAGGCTTCCCAATACCACGTGCTCGAGATGTGGCAGAGGACCTACGAGGGCGAGCTTCTTATCATGCTGCCGGACACGTTTGGGACAACGCAGTTTTTGAAGAACGCGCCGGACTGGGCCGCAGACTGGACCGGCCAGCGCATCGACAGCAAGAATCCCTACGTCGCGGGCGATGAATACATCGAGTGGCTGAAGGGGCGCGGTCGAGATCCACAAACGAAGTTGATAATCGCTTCCGACACGCTGGATGTCGATGACATCCTCGGCCTGCATGCTTATTTTGCAGGGACGCTGGCGGACGGCTCCACTCCCAAGGATTTTCGCAGTGCCGCCGATTTCCAGGACCCCAAAAAGTGGACTCCGAGGCGGCGGATTCGATTCAGCGCCGGCTGGGGCACATTGCTCACCAACGATTTCCGCGGTTGCGATCCCGCCGGCGGGAGCGGATTTGATCCGGTCAGCCTGATCTGCAAAGTGACTGATGCTGATGGCCGGCCTGCAGTCAAGCTGTCCGACAATTATGCGAAGGCGCTGGGCCTGCCTTCCGAAATCGAACGCTACCGCCGAATCTTTGGCACCGCCGGAGTCAGCAACGTCCCGGTCATCGCGTGATGGGACACGTAGGGGCAGATGTCCTCATCTGCCCGCGGAGCGAAGCTTCGCTATTTCTTCCTGTTGCTAAAAAACCGGTCGAGCCTTGCTCGACCGGGCAGATGAGGACATCTGCCCCTACGTGGTTCGTGGCCGAGCGAAGCCGGTCGCATGCAATCGTGACTGTGCTACACTCCGGCAGATTTTTCAGTCATCTCTCTTTTTATGTCCAGGGGTCACACAGATGAAGCTTCGCTCAGACGTTCTGCGCATCGCAGCGCTCGTCTTGGTATCGTCTTTCTGCCCATCTCTTGCAGGCGCGCAAGTGGCGCAGGCTACGCCTCGACCCATCACAGTTGATGATTATTTTCAGGTGCACGAGGTCGATGACTCGCAGATCACCGCTGACGGCCAGTGGGTCGCATACAAGGTGTCGACCTTATCGCTGAAAGACGACGAAGAGAAGACCCGCATCTGGATGGTGGCCAGCGCAGGCGGCGACGCCATTCCCATGACCTCGGAAGAGGTTTCATCCGAGCATCCGCGCTGGAGCCCGGACGGCAAGTATCTCGCGTTTCTTTCCAAGCGCAATGAGGGCAAGACCGCGGTGTGGCTGCTGAACCGCCAGGGCGGCGAGGCCCAGCGCCTCACCGAGACCATTCAGGACGTGAAGGACTTTGCCTGGTCGCCGGACAGCAAGCGCCTGGTGCTGATGCTGCAAGATCCGTCCCCGGAGGACCTGGAAGAAGCCAAAGAGAAATCCAAAGAGAAGAGCGAAGGCAAGGAGATCAAGGACAAGAAGCCCAAAGCCCAGCGCCCGTGGGTGGTTGACCGTTATCAGTTCAAGGAAGATGAGATTGGTTATCTGGAGCGCCTCCGCACCCACCTTTACGTTTTCGACATCGCCAGCAAGGCGCTGACGCAGGTCACCTCCGGCGACTTCGACGATGAACACCCCGCCTGGTCGCCCGATGGCAAACTCCTGGCCTTCAGCAGCAAACGTACTGGCCCGGACCCGGACCGCAACTATGACTCAAACATCTGGGTCGTGGCCGCCGACAACACTGACAAGGGCGCGCACCCAACCCAGGTTACGACCAGCCCCGGTCATGAGGACTCCCCGGCCTGGTCGCCGGACGGTATGTGGATCACGTACGAGACCCAGCCCGACCCCAAGCTCTTCATCTACGGCACCAATCACATCGCCGTCTCGCCCGCCGGCGGCGGCGAAGCGAAGGTCCTCACTCGGGCCCTGGACCGCCCCTCCAGCGAGCCGCGCTTCTCGCCTGACGGCAAGTTCATTTACTTCATCGCCGACGATGACGGCACTCAGAACCTGTGCCGCGTTCCGGCCGCGGGCGGTGAGATTACGCGTCCTATCGGTGGTCGCCTGATGCTGTATTCCTATTCCGTCGCCAAGTCCGGCGAAGTTGCGGCGCTGATCACCACCATGGACCGCCCCAGCGAGATCTTTACCATCCCGGACGGCAAGCTCACTCGGATAACACACACCAACGACGAATTTATCTCTCAGGTCAAACTCACTGCCCCCGAATACGTCAAGTTCAAGAGCAAGGATGGGACAACGGTCTCCGGCTATCTCTATAAGCCGCTCGACTATGTTGCGGGAAAGAAATACCCCGCCATCCTCCGGCCGCACGGCGGGCCCGTCTGGGCCTATTACGCCGAGTTCACGCATCTGGCGCAGCTCTACGCGGCCAACGGCTACGTGGTTCTGTATCCTAACCCGCGTGGTTCCACCGGCTACGGGCAGGCCTACGCGAAAGCCATTGACGCCGCTTGGGGAAACAAGGATTTTCAGGACGATATGGCCATGGTGGACTATGCCATCGCACAGGGCTTGGTTGATCCCGACAAGCTCGGCGTGGGGGGATGGTCGTACGGTGGTATCTCGACCGATTTCATCATTACTCAGACCACGCGTTTCAAGGCCGCCATTTCAGGTGCCGGTGCGGCCCTCTTCGCCTCTCTGTATGGACACGACCGCTACATCCGCGACTACGAATACGAGTTGGGATACCCGTGGAAAAACAGAGCGGTGTGGGACAGGGTCTCGCCTTTTTACAAGATTGAGAACGTCACCACGCCGACGCTGTTCATGGGTGGCGATATCGACTGGAATGTGCCGATCCTCGGCGGCGAGCAAATGTATCAGGCGCTGAAGAGTCTGGGCCGCGAAACCGAACTGGTGGTCTATCCTGGCGAATACCACGAATTCAAGGCGCCCTCTCATCTCAAGGACCGGCTTGAACGCAACCTGGCCTGGTATGCCCACTACGTCAAGGCAGACGGTACTCCGGCGCGGCCGGCCGCGGCTGCGAAGCCGGACCACTGATACCGGGTTTGGGTGGAGCGGGCCTGCCCACAAACAGATCTTAGGGTGGAGCAGGCCTTCAGGCCTGCATCAAAGCTCAGCAGCAAGCG
>JAIQFF010000222.1 GCA_020073395.1 Terriglobia bacterium | reverse complement strand
CGAATTGCGGAGAACGAGCGCAGCTGGTTTGGAAGGGCACGACCTCGGTCGTGCCGGCAAGCCGTCAAGAATGCGTCGCGCTTTAGCGCTTCAGGTTCGCCCTCGGGCTATATCTGGGTCCGCGCTCTTTCGACCAAGGCTATATAAGGCAGTCTGCGTTGTGGTTCCGGCGTCCACAGAATTGTCTTTCTGCCCTGTCAGTCCCATAAAACGGCACAGAACGCAAGGAAACGTAAGTTTCGGAAGCGCTATGGCCAACCCGGGCCCGAGCATTGATCGGTTGTTTTCTGACGTTTTCGCTTGACTCTTGGGGATGATCGAAAGTAAAAGATAACTATCGCAATGATCTGAAACATTGCAACCGTCTCTCTTTATATATTCAGTTCGAACGGGGGATCGACATGCCAGGCTTACGCGTTCAGTTCCGTCGCCTTCAGTTCCTCTTCGGCATCACCCTAACCATTTCTTTATTGCTGGCACAGAACACCCTGGGTCAGGCGAGCTATACGGCGCAGGTGCGCGGTACCGTGACCGACCAGACCGGTGCCGTGGTGGTAAATGCCCTGGTGACCATCACCAACGATGGCACAAATGTCTCCACCAGCGTTCACACCGACGACCACGGGCTTTATCTTCTGACCGGTCTGCGCCCCAGCACCTACACCATCAAGGTGGAGTCGGAGGGCTTCCGGTCCGCGGAGAGCAGGAACGTGGTGCTGGCGGTTGACCAGCAATCGACGTTGAACTTCAGCCTGAAGCCTGTCAGCTTCAACATCACGGTGGACGTGACCACCGCGCCTCCCCTGCTCGATACGGACAGCGCCTCCCTTGGAACGGACGTCAGCAATGAATACGTGCGCGACATTCCGCTGTACAACCGGAGCCTTTTCGGTCTGGTGTTTTTGGCGGGGGGAGTGACCGAGACTACGGGCTCGGGAATCAACGACAACTATCCCTCAGGCACCAATTTCGTGTCCAACGGCCAGCGCAACGCGACCGCGCAGATCAGCCTCGACGGCAGCCCCCTCAGCGCGCCGGAGCAAGGTGAAGGCGGTAACTCCAATGTGTACTACCAGCCTTCGGTGGAGATCGTGCAGGAGTTCAAGCTCCAGAACAACAGCTTCTCGGCAGAGTTCGGCAACAACGGAGGAACCGTCGTCAACATCGTGTTGAAGCAGGGCACGAACAAGTTTCACGGCAGCGGATGGTGGTACGGGCAACGGTCGGCATTCGACGCACGCGATTTTTTCAACACAGGCGAAAAACCCGATCACGTCCGCGACCAATACGGCTTTGCCTTGGGCGGGCCCATCATCAAGAACCGTACGTTCTTCTTCGTGGATTTTGAAAAAACCCGGCAACAGGATCCCGTCAACATTGAAGGGATTGTGCCCACGGACCTGGAGCGCACCGGGGACTTCTCGCAGAGCCTGGCGAACCTGCCGGATCCGAGCAATCCCGACACGGCCAGCGCGGGGATTTACGATCCCTGTGCGAAGAATACGGATACGAACTTCGTGTGTCCGCGCGACCAATTTTCGGACGGAGGAATTCTGAACAAGATTCCCGCCAACAAAATCGATCCCATCGGGCAGGCGATCTTGAATCTGTACCCGCATGCCAATGTGCCGGACGCGGTCTACCCGGACCCAAACTTCCGCAAGGTGACATTGGCGACCGCTCCAGCCTGGCAGTTCGATGTGAAGATCGATCACCAGATCACCGACAAACACAAGATCGGTGGCCGTTACAGCCGAGGACACAATGAGTACACCGTTCCGACCATCGTCGGCAATGGGGACCAGGGCGATGGAGTGATCTACCTGACGACGGTACAGAACGGCAACCTTGAATATAACTGGTCGATCAAACCAACGGCACTCTGGACGAACCGCTTTAGCGTCGATCGGGTACACGCGCCCGGTATAAGCAATCACTATCCGACATTGAGTGATGTGGGGTTGCCGGCCATTTTGAACCAGAACGGACTGGACCGGATGCCCGCCATCAACGTGGGAGACCCTTTCCTCTCCATGTTTACCCAGTGCTGCGTGGACACCGCCTTTGCGCACTCTCTCTACAGCTACTCGTCGTCGTTGCAATGGGTGAAAGGGCCGCATTCGATCACATTCGGCGGCGAGCAGCGACAATTCTTTAACAACTTCTTTCAGCCGGACAATCCCACGGGAATTTTCAACTTCACGCGGGACGTGACCACCCAGGATCCCAATGGCGGCCTGGGAGACAACAATCAGGGCAATCCATTTGCGACCATGCTCGTTGGTTATCCCTCGCCGGAGGATTCCCAACTGCACATCATTCCGTCGGTAGCGGATAAATCGGTCGAGACGGCCTTCTACGTGCAGGATGACTGGAAGGTCACTCCCAAACTCACCTTGAATTTTGGCCTGCGCTACGAGTGGAGCACACCTTATTCGGAGCGAAACAACCAGCTGCAGTACAGCGATTTTACGGGGGACACGGGGATTACCATCCCAGTGGCTCGCAGTGCGGACCCAAGCTTCGACTTCGGGCAAATCGGGCCATTAAGGGGAACGACGGTGTTCGCGGACTCTGGACATCGCAACGCCCGGGTGGATCGGAACAACTTTGCTCCGCGCCTGGGATTCGCGTACCAGCTGGCGAACAACACGGTGCTCCGGGGCGGGGCGGGCGTTTTCTATGGGATGAACGTGGCCACCAATTACCAGTACGCCGGGCCTTCGTTCTCGAAGTCCGCGCCGCTGTATTTCACGACCGACAACTTTGTAACGCAATATGCGACGCTGGAAAACCCCTTCCCGGCCGGGCTAGCGCCGCCGCAAGGCAGAACCTATGGGAAGCTGGCGAACTGGGGATTCGACAACGGCAGCGACTTGGACACGGGCATCGCGCGCAATGCCGAAATCTACCAGTGGAACCTGGGAGTGCAGCACATGTTGCCGGGACAGATCGTGGTCGCGGCGGACTATGCCGCGAACCGCGCCACGCACCTTCCCTGGGCAGGCGCATCAGTTTCCACGCGGGAGCGCAACTTCCTGCCCTCGAGCATTCGCGAGGCGCTGGTGGCGCAACTGAATCCCACGCACGATCCGGACAATACGGCGGTGAGCGACTTCCTCGGCAGCCCAGTTCCGAATCCTTTTCAGTGCTTCTTTGCAACCGTGGCATCGCCGGCATCGTACTGTCCAGCGACGCCGATCTTCAACGCCCCCGATGTGGCCGATTCGCTGTACGTGCAGGATCAGATCCCGCAGGGACTCCTCTTGCACCCGTATCCGCAGTTCGCGGGAGGCTTTGCCGGCCTGCCGCGCCTGATTGCAACCTCGTGGTATCACTCGCTGCAGATTCGATTCCAGAAGCGAGCCAGCCACTACATCAGCCTCGAGGGGAACTACACGTTCTCGAAGTCGACCGACGATTCCTCGGCGGGACGAAATGCGTGGCTGACGAATCTGGAGTTCGACAATCCCCAACTGCTGGACAATCTGAAGGCCGAGCATGGGATCAGTTCGAACGACGCCACGCACCGGCTGACCACGGCCTTTATTATTGATCTTCCGCTGGGGCGCGGGCGCTGGATTGGGCGCGGCATGGGCAACCTGGCGGATGCGATCGTGGGCGGCTGGTCGTTGAATACGTTCCTGACCATACAGACCGGGCAGCCGATTGCGATCATTGACAGCAACTCCCGGCTGACGGACGGAAACCAACGACCGGACATGGTGTGCTCGCAGCTGAGGACCGGAATCAGCTATCACGAGGCGGCCACGACAGGAGACCCATACCTGAACCAGGACTGCTTCGCCGATCCGGGGGACGACATTCCGGGCAACACACCACGGCATTTTTCGAATTTGCGCGGGGACGGGGTTCGCAACGTGGATCTTTCGCTTTCGAAGGAGTTCACCATCCGGGAAGGCAAGCTGCTGCAGGTGCGTGCCGAAATGTTCAATGCGGCGAACCACCAGCGCTTTGCCTTTCCAGACGCTGCGTCGGGGGACGGCAGTTTCGGGACTGTAACCTCCACCACCAACAACTACCGCAGGATGCAATTCGGAGCACGCTTTCAGTTCTAGTGCGGATAGCTGCCAGCTTGCGGCGGTTTGGTGCGTGGCCAACTCTGTCTGGGTGCCTGGTTAACTTGTGGGCTCCTTTGCGTCCTTCGCGGCATTTCTTTGCGCCCTTTGCGGTTAATGTGTTTGATCTCGCTGCACGCTGAATCAAGGTCTTGGACCGCAAAGTTCGCACAAAGATGCCGCGAAGGACGCAAAGAAACCTAAGTTCTCGATCCTGCCAAGGAGACATTATCCTGTGCCTGCCCGGTCGCGTTTGACCAACCGCATTGGCGTTGTCCTGACGTTCGCGCTTCTCATCTTCATGGCCGGCTTCGGCCTCTCCCAGCAATTTCCTGCCGGGCAGAATTGGACCCACTACGTGCGCATTGGAGCTTACGGTCTGAAGAGCGACAATGCGGAGCAGATCGTCCGCAACGCCCAGGAAAGCAACGTCTTTGGCATTGAAGTGGACAACGACATTCCCGGGCGCTACGAAAGTTTCGTCAATCCGGAGGAGAAGCTGCGCGCCATCCAGGCCGTGGCTGAGAAGGCGCACCAGGCGGGCAATCGCGCCTTCGTGTACATCGCCGGCACGGAATGCATCACGGCAAATGCAGACCAGACTCCGCACACGATGGCCAAGGAACATCCCGACTGGCTGCAGCGGAAACTCACAGGCGAGCCGGCGATTTTTGGCGGCGGCACCGCCTTCTGGATAAGAAAAGGTGACGAGGATGTCTGGGTCAGCCCGTACGCGCCGGAGTGGCGCAAGATCTACATGCAGCGGGTGCGACAGATTGCAGCCACCGGCATTGACGGCATCTACGTTGACATTCCGTACTGGATGACGCACTTCGAAGGCTGGGAAAACACCTGGGCCAGCTTCGACGACTACACGGTGGCCGAGTTCAGGAAGCAAACCGGACTGGACGCGCGTAAAGATCTGAAGCTCGGCGACTTTAACGACGCCAACTTTCGCAAGTGGGTTGATTTCCGCATCCAGACATTTACCGATTTCATGCATGAGATCGACGTCAATGCGAAATCGGTCAATCCTGAAATCAAGACCATTCCTGAAATCTATCCCGGCATTGAGCAGGAGGCGGTGCGGGTGGGCGCGGATGTGTACAGCCTTTACCCCGTGGTGGATGTGATTGCCCACGAGTACGAATTCGGCAACGGCAATCACATGGCGTCCTCCCGGAATCCGCTGGATTGGTTCGCCTACCAGGTAGGGATGCATTCCTTCCGCGCTTTTGCCCAAGGCAAGCCCACCTGGATCCTGAATTACTCGTGGGATGGCGACAAGAAAGTGGACAAGCCCGAATCCATGATGAACCTGGCAATGTCGGAGATCATGGCCGGCGCGAATTTCTGGGACGCCCCGGGCCACTCCATGGCCGGCTCCAACGATCTCGCCACCAGGAAAAAGATCTTCTCCTGGATTCAGGCACACCAGGAGACTTTCTATCTGCCCCGGAAGCCGATTCATCCGGTTGGAGTCTATTTTTCCCCTGCCACTCGCAATTACCACGCCGACGACTTCATTCCCTCTTATCGCGGCATCCTGATTCTGCTGATGCAGTCGCACCTGGAGTTCCAGGTGGTGACCCCGCGCACTCTTACGGAATTTAAGGGCGACACCTTGATTCTGCCGGATGTGCGTGTGTTAAGTGATTCCGAAAGAAGCTGGCTGCAGCACTATGTTGGGGCGGACAAGAAACTGATCGTTACCGGCGCGGATGCAACCCAACTTGCCCCAGCCCCCAATGTCGTCCGCATTGAACCTTGCCCGGGCAAAGCCTACATGGCTGCAGCAGAAGCCGACTTCGAGCACAATGCGCCCGAATCGCAAGCAGCCTTTCTGAAAAACATCGAGCCTGGATCGGGCATTCGAATTGAAGCTTCTCCTCAGGTGGCCACCTCGGTCGCGCTGGTGGAGGGAAAGCCCCACGTCTTCCTGGCGAACTTCGCGGGATTGCGGGGCGGACACTCTTGTCCGACGCCTTTGACTTTGTATTTGCTGATACCGTACGAGTGCCTGAGTGAATCGCTGAGAATCGAGCAGCCATGAAATTCGCCAAGATCGTCTTCAGGATCGCCACCATCTGGGGTGTGCTGGTGCTCACCCCGCTCTACTTCATGTTCGAACTGATCGGCCGCAACGATCCTCCGCCCATCACCCACCCGGGCTTCTTT
>JAIQFF010000221.1 GCA_020073395.1 Terriglobia bacterium | reverse complement strand
CCTCCAATCGGCTCAATGTGTGAGGCTGGTGATCGAAGAATGAGCGAACGGCACGGGTTGGTACGCCAAACAGTTACCGCAGGCAACCGGCCAGTTGGGTCAACTGCTAGCCCGACTTGCTTAAGTTAGCGCTTTTGGGGCCTCCCCCCGCCCTGCGTACACTCTTGTTCGCGAACCCGAGCTTTGGGCTCTAGGGAACTTCTCTCGGTTCTTTGTGCGGCCTGGGAACGCGCCGTAATTCTTTAACCCGCTGGCATTCAATTGCATCAAACAAAATTCCTGGAGGAACAGTGATCCGCAAATTACTCATTTGTTCTACTGCCTTTCTCTTCATCTCGTCGGCTCTTGCTCAGGTTGAGACCTGGAAGATTGATCCAAACCACTCAGCCACGCAATTCGCCGTCCGGCATCTTGGCATTTCTACGGTTCGGGGTGAGTTCAAGAAGGTGAGTGGCGGTACGAGTTACGACCCCGCCGATCCCAGCAAGACTTCGCTCGAAGCTACGATTGATGCCACTACGGTCGACACGCGCGTGGAGATGCGGGACAAGGACCTGCGCAGTCCGAACTTTCTTGACGTCGAGAAATATCCCACCATCACTTTTAAGTCCAAGCGGGCCGAGTCAGCAGGCGCAGGCAGGCTGAAGATTACGGGTGACCTGACGATTCATGGTGTTACTAAGGAAGTCGTTCTCGAGGTTGATGGCCCTACCGCGCCAGTGAAAGACCCGAGAGGAAATCTGCACATGGGCGCGTCCGCAACCACGAAAATCAACCGGAAGGACTTCGGAGTAAACGGGGCCCCCGCCACGGCGGGCGACGAAGTATCGATTACGATCGACGCAGAGCTGGTGAAGAGTTCACCGGCCGCGCAGTAGGTGGAGGCCGGGCGCCTCCGCCCGGCTGGACGGGCGGAACGCCCGTCCTCCATTATCTCAGTCTGGATGCCAGCTCACGCGCAGCGCTACGCGTAAGTTGTGACGGAAACCGCGTTGCGCTCCTTGCGCTCGGCCGTGATTCGCTCCAGATATCCACTGTCCCGGAAGGCCTGCATGGGATCTTCCGGCAGACCATGACTGCGCCGCCATTCGCGGATCGCCGGGCGCACGTCATACCAGAAGGCACAGCGCAAGGTCTCCTCAGCTTCGACCAGCGAGCAACTCTGCTGCAATGACGCCAGGCGGGCGTGGTCCACGATGGCCGCCTTGGCGTAGAGTTCCTGCGCCGTGCAGACGGTCTGAATCATGGCTTCCATCTTGCCCTTAAGATTGTGGCTCTGGTCCACCATATAAGCCACGTCTGCGAACGCGCCAGTTTCCCAGGCGTAGTTGTGAATCTCATGGAAGATGCGGAAGATCTGGTAGGGATCAATGGAGCCGAGCGTGAGATCGTCGTCGGCATATCTGCGGTCGTTGAAATGGAAACCGCCAATCATTCCGTGATGCAGCAGCCAGGCGACGATCTGCTCGATATTCTGGGCCTGATAGTGATGGCCCGTGTCCACGAGAACATAGGCTTGTGGACCTGCGTTGCGCGCCAGCAGGAAAGCCATGCCCCAGTCGGCAACGTCGGTGTGATAAAAAGCCGGCTCGAACGGTTTGTACTCGATCAGTAGACGTTGCTTCGGACTCAGACCTGCATGCACGGTTTTGAGTGCTTCCTCGAACCATCCGATTCTGTTTCGAATGCTCTGTGTGCCAGGATAATTCGAGCCGTCGGCAAACCAGGGTGAAACGTCGCGACACTCCAGCGCCTGGGCGATGGCCACACAATCCAGAATGTGATCGAGCGCCCGCTTGCGGATGGCAGGGTCGGGGTTGCCTACCGATCCGTACTTGTATTCCTGGTCCTGAAAGACGTTGGGATTAATTGAGCCGGGCTGCACTCCATATTTCTCGGCCAGGCGCTCGACCTGGGCAACATCTTTCAGGCCATTGGGGAGGTCCCACTGCACATGCAGCGCCACCGTCGGGCAAGCGCCGGTCAGGGCGTGCACCTGTCCCGCGTCGCTGAACTTGTCCTCTACTGTGACCGCGGCCGCGAGCTGAATGAATTTTCCAAAACGGGTCCCGGTGTTAGCAAAGCCCCAGGAGGGCAGCTCGATATTAAAATTGTCGAGAGCACGATGTATCAATACTTCCAGTTTTTCCGTCATACGAGTGCCTTTCCAGTTGGCCGTTGGACCTCTTCCACTTTATGAGCGGGGATGGTGCTGCCCGGCGCGTCGATTTCATAAATGTCGATGGGTAGCGCTGACAAAACGCTGGCCCACTCCGCCACAGCATTCGCAGCCACTCCGACGTCGTTATTGTAGTTTCCTTCGAGTGCAGCTAGTTGGATCGCGAAATTGCCCACGGTCGCACTTTCAGTCGATCCAGTCAGGACCTGAAGCCCGGTCGCCTTCGCGGTAAGCCGGTTCAGCACAGTGTTCTTGCTTCCCCCGCCGACGATGTAAAGACGCTTCAAAGCTCTTCCTGTGATACTGGCTGCATCCTGCAAGACTGCGGCGTAGCGTGCAGCCAGGCTGTGAAGAATCAGGTTGGTCATTCTGACGGCCACGTCCGGGCCCTCGGGAATGGGGGCCTGGCCCATGCGATTCAGTTGCGCATTGATGCGTGCCGGCATATTCCCCGGCAACAGGAGATCGGGATCGTCCACGTCGATGAGGCTGAGGGGAGCGGCGAGGAATGCGCAGGCTTCGACCAGTTGTTCCACGGTCCAAACCTGACCTTGCGATCGCCACTGTTCCATACATTGACGTAGCAGCCACATGCCATTCACATTCTTCAGAAAATAAATCTTGCCGCCGACCCCGCCTTCATTGCTGAAGTTGCTGCTTCGCGCGGCAGCGCTGACGCAAGCGGAATCGAGCACGCAACCCACCAGCGACCAGGTTCCGGAGCTGATGAACGCCCAATCGCTGCCCTGGGCCGGAATTCCCGCGATGGCCGATGCGGTGTCATGACAAGCGGGAGCGATCAAGCGGGTGTTGCGAAATGCCGGCAGGGAAGCCACGTCGCCCTGCAGCAGGCCAACGTCAGTTCCCGGCTTCACCAACCGAGGCGCCGCGCCCAGGTCAAGCCCGGCAGCGGCGAAGATTTCAGGGCACCAGGCCTGGTCTTGCACACCCAGGAGCTGAGTATGCGTGGCGTTGGTGTATTCGGAGACTCGCCTCCCGCCCAGCCGGTGCAACAGAAACTCAGGCAAATTCACCCAGGGAAGACTCTGCTGTGCGCGACTATCGGCGTACAGCTGATACAGCGTGTTCAGAGTAATGATCTGAACTCCGGTGAGTTGGTAAAGGCGGTCCGCAGAAATCTGCGAGAGCACCTGGTTTTTCGCCTCTACATTACGCTCGTCTCGATAACAAAAAGGCTCAGCGACGGGTTGTCCGTTCGGGCCCAGGCGCACATAATCTACGGCCCAACCATCCACACCAATAGCGGCGATTCCTTCAGGCTCGAGTTGTGCGCAGGTGCGCAAGCCGTCTTCCACTCCCTTACAGATAGCGGTTATATTCCAGCGGAGGCCGTTCCCTTCGTTTCGGGCCGAATTAGCGAAACGGTGTACCAGGCGAATTTCCGGCTGACCATCGATCCAGCGCAGCAGGGAAACGCGACAGCTTTCTGCGCCCAAATCCACGGCCACCAGCGCCGGCTCTTTGCTCTGTTCGCCCCGGACAGAATAGCTCTCACTCTCGGCCGTGCGGTCGTCGTCAATTCCGGCCCGCCTATCGTGCGAAACCTCACTCATCGCAGGAAAGCCTCGGTCAGTCCGCCGTCCACCGGAACGATGTGGCCGGTGGTACAGGGCGATTTCGGTCCTGCCAGAAAGAGGATCGCTTCCGCACAATCTTTCGGGTCAATGGGACGGTGAGTGAGCGTGCGTTTGGCATAGAACTCGGCGAGCAGAGTCCGTAACTGCTCGTCGCTTGCCGTATCCTGATAAGGGATCTCGTATTTCTTCAAAGACGCGATGACGCGATCGCGAGGAAACATGGTCGATCCCTTGATCACGGTTGCCGGGCTGATGCCATTCACTCGAATCTTGGGAGACAAAGAAATAGCCAGCTCGCGGACTAGATGGCTCAGTGCCGCTTTGCTTACATCGTAGGCTTCGCTGCCACGTTTGGGGACAACGGCGTTGGCCGAACTGGTCAGTACGATGGAGGCGTCAAGATTCTGATCACGCAGGATGCGTGCCGCTTCATCGGCCAAAAGATAATTTGCCGTGACATTTACGTCCAGCGTGACTCCCCACTGTTCATCGCTGATTTGGCCATCCTTCGAAGAAGGAAAAAGCGCGGCGGTATTGATCAGCACATCCAGGCTGCCGTAAGCGGCAACCAGTTCGCGCAAGCTCTGCCGGATGGCGTCGCGCCGGCGGATGTCGACAGCTACCGCCAGTCCGCCTTCCTTTCCCGCGAGGGCCTTGGTTTCCTCCGCCACTTTCTTGGCCGCTTCATGATCACGATCGGCGACCACCACGTGCGCTCCGCGTTCTGCCGCCAGCAAGGCAGCTTCCCGCCCTATTCCGCTGCCACCCCCGACAATCAGCACCACGTGACGGCTCAACTCCTTCTCCGGTGGCTGCCGGCGAATCTTGGCTTCCTCCAGCTTCCAGTATTCAATCCGGAATGCTTCTGACTGGGGCAAAGCTACATAGTTCGAATGAACCGTGAACGCACTGGTGGGCGCGGCTGCGCCGGCCTGGGGGAGGGTCTCGGGTGTTTTTCCGGTCTCCAGCGAGGTCGCGCCTTCCATCACATGGATGGCATTTACGTAGAACTCGCCTGTCAGCCTCGCTTCAGTCTTGCTCTTTCCAAAACTGAACATGCCGATGCCGGGAATCAAGACCACGGTGGGATTGGCATCGCGCATGGCTGGCGAATCGGGTCGGGCAAACGAGTTGTAATACTCCGCATACTTCTTGCGGTAATTCTTGAGAGCGGAATCAATCTGCTCGCGCAGTCCCTCCACCCTCGCACCCGGCTGCCAGGGAACAAACAGTGGCCGAACTTTGGTGCGAATGAAATGGTCGGGACAGCTTGTGCCCAGGTGGGCCAACTGTTCTGCCTCTGCCGAATTCACGAAGCGCAACACCTCCGGCAGATCACTGAAGCTTCCGATCACACGGCGCGCGCCTGAAACTCGACCGCGCAGGAAGGGAAAAACATCCAGCGCGAGATCGCGCCGGTTTTCCAGGGCCTGGTGTTGCGCGCCTCCGAATAATCTGGAACCCTTCTTATCGACGTGGTCCACAACAAATTGCCCCAGCTGATCGATAATGCCGATCGTGTTCTCATAGCACTCCTGGTGAGTATTTCCCCAGGTGAACAGGCCGTGGCCGCCCAGCACAACTCCGTCGCAGTTCGCACTCTCCTGCACCGCGCGACGCAGCATCATGGCCAGTTCAAACCCCGGACGCTGCCACGGTACCCAGATCAGATGGTGGTCAAACAGACGATTGAACTCTTCCATCTTTTCGCGGCCGTTGGCGGAAGCGGCCAGGGCAATGCCCCAGTCCGGATGCAGGTGATCGATGTGGGGGAAGGGCAGAAACCCGTGCAGGGGAGTGTCAATCGAAGCGGCAACACTGTTCTTGCCGAAGGCGCACAGCGGATACATGTCCACCATTTCATCTTCGTACTCGGCGCCTCGATATTTGTGTTCCAGTCCTTGCAGCTTTTCGGAGTACAGCGCCGCCAGCCCGCTGAGCTTGATGCTGCCCAAATCGCCGCCGCTGCCCTTGATCCACAACACTTCCTCTTGCTTCCCGCTCAGCGGATCAGCTTGCTGGATCTTCGAACTGGTGTTTCCGCCACCGAAATTGGTGATGCGAAGATCGGAACCCAACAGGTTCGAACGGTAGCGCAGCAGCTCTGGTTGGTCGAGAGTGCGCGCGACCTGCTCATCCCAACGGTCTTCCAAATAGCGCAAACCTGTTTTGACCTGCATGGAGACGCTCTCAGTGGAAAAGTGTGCCGGAACGCGGTAATTGTCTCATCATACCCAAACTCCCCACCCGCGCCGAAAGTCGCAGCTATCATACTCCACCGATGCAATAGGGCAACAATTTCTATAAGAGAATTTGCAGGTGCGGGGCGGATACTCTTGTCCGCCGCATTTGATTTTGACCTTGATTTTAAGGTGGTTAAACCTACTCGGCCTGTGACCCCATAACTCCACACTGCAACTAGGGGCCAGACAAAATCAATGTCAAAGGCGGCGGACAGGAGTGTCCGCCCGACACACCCGGGGGATCAGGCGGTTTTGTTGCTTTCCGGCAGCCAGGAACCGGTCACCAGCTTGTGTTCGACATAGTTATAGGGTGCGACGCGGTGGCCGCTCAGCAACGACAGGCC